>CAYMLW010000164.1:0-8999 GCA_964391035.1 uncultured Gemmatimonadaceae bacterium | reverse complement strand
GGCCTGTCGGATGCTCAGTGTGAACGGATCATCACGCGTGCGCTTCGCCAGCGCCTCCATTCGGTTCATCATTGCGCCCTGGATCTTCTCCGTCTCGTCGTACCGAGCCCCGCCCTCGACGAGGTAATCCTCCCTGACTCCGAACAACTCCGCAGCGGCCCGGAGCAGCTCGAGGGGGGGATCGTTCTCGCCCGCCAGATAGCGGTGGATCATCGCTCGCGAGCCCCCGCGAACGTCTTTCATCTCCTCCGCGAACGCCCGAACCGAACCCCAGCGCTCGATCTCTTCTCTCAGCCTATCCGCGACCGTTTCCATCCTTGCCGTCTCCCGTGTTCGGGTTCTGCCTCTTTTCAGTCCCGGTCTAGTATTGAGACAATTGTGTACTTCGCGCAAGGGGGTTAACCTGCGGTCAACCATTGAGGCCATTGTCTCATGACACACAGGTTGACCGAAGGAGGCTCGGATTTGGCGAGAGACAAGCCGCGCACCGTAGGGATGCGGGTAACCGAACAGGAGTACCGGCTCATCGGAGCCGCAGCCAAGGTCGAGAACGTCCCAGTGGCCGTCCTGCTGCACCGGGTACTGTTGCCGGAAGTGCGCAGGATACTGTCCGCGACCGCCGCTGAATCGTGACCCTCCGCGAGCGGCTCGAGCTGCTCGACCCGCGGGGGATGGTCACGGTCGAGTGGATCATCGAGCATCTGGATGAGCCCGTAGCGCCGGCGCCCGCCGTTGACCGGGAGCCGCTCAGCTGGCGAGAGAAGCTCTGGACGGTTCCGCCGGAGACGAGGATCGGCGTCCAGGAGCTGGCGGAGGCGGTCGGGCGCTCCCGCGACTGGTGCTATCGCCACACCTCGCCGAAGGCCGACTCCGACGACCGGCTCCCCCACCGCAAGCTCGACGGCGAGCTCGTCTTCATCGTCGCCGAGATTCGGGACTGGATCCGCTCTCAAGAGGACGTGATTCACGTTCCGCGCGGAATGCTCCGGAGGACGGGATGAGCACCCCCGCTGACGACGACGCCCGCCTGAATACCCGCCACGCGCTGAACGCGATCGAGGCCGGTCTGGCCCGAGCCGCCTCCGGCGTCGAGGAGCTGGCCGTACACAGCGACCTCTCGACGCTGGCTCTGCAGGTAGCCGGCATGCTGGCCGACGACATCGAGAGCGCCCGGAGGCGGCTGGTCTGGCTGCAGGCCGCCCACGAGCGGCGGGACGCTGAGGGCCCGGAGCCGGCGGCATGACGGCGCCGCGCCCGTTGCTCGAGGAGGCCGGCGCTACGCTCCGCCGGGCGGAGCTGCTGATCGAGGCCGCGGCGGAGGGGCTCGGCGAGCCGTTCGCCGACGCTCTGGTCCGCACCGTCCAGGACATAGAGCGGATCCGGCGGCGACTTCGGTCGCAGACGATCACGAGCACGGCGACGGTGGGAGGTGGCGGTGGCGGGTAGCGTACGGATCCGGGAGGCCGCCGCGGAGGCGGCCGAGTTCTACAGTGAAGACGTCGGGGCCGCCTTCGTCATCACGCAAGCTCGCGCGGCGGGGACGACGCTGGACCGGCCGGAGGCGCTGCGCTTGATCGAGGAGGCCCGCCAGGCCCAGCGGACGAACGGCCGGCGCACCAGCGGCAGGGGCGGCGATCTCGCCCGGGCACTCGAGGCCGCCGCCACCACACCCCCGCCCGCCACGGGCGCCGACGAGGACGGGTTGACCCTGACGGACACCGGGAACTCGAGCCGGTTGATCCACCTTCACGGCGATCGCCTCCGCTTCATCCCTTCCTGGGGTCGCTGGATCGTATGGCCCCCAGATGGAACCGGGCGGTGGATCGTCGATCACCGGGACGTGCACGTTCGGGAGCTCGCGAAAGACGTCGGGTTGGCCCTGAAGCAACAGGCGGCGATCGAGACGGACGGGGACGCCGCAAAGCGCCTCTTCGCCTTCGGGCTGAAGTCCCTGAGTGCCGCGGCGATTAGGAGCATGGTGGAGCTGGCCCGGGGGATCGAGGGCGTTGTGTTGGACCACGAGGAGCTCGACACGGACGGGTGGCTCCTGGGGGTCCGCAACGGGGTGATCGACCTCGAGACCGGCGAGATCCGAGACTCAGACCCCGCGGATCTCATGACGCTGCAGGCCCCGGTCGAGTACGACCCGGCCGCCGAGGCGCCACGGTGGCGGCAGGCCATGGGGGAGTGGTTCCCGGATCCGGACGTGCGGGCCTACGTCCAGCGGCTGTCCGGGGCCGCGTGTGTGGGGGAGCAGCTCGACCACGTCTTCGTGATCCACTACGGCGCCGGTCGGAACGGCAAGGGCACGTTCGTGCGGGCGCTGCAGGCCGTCCTCGGCCCCTACGCAGCCGTGCCCCACCTGGGGCTCCTGGTCCAGCAGAAGTACCAGCAGCACGACACCGTCAAGGCCGATCTCTTCCGGGCCCGCCTGGCGGTCGCGTCCGAGACACAGCAGCGGGTGAAGCTCGACGAAGCGTCCGTGAAGAACCTGACCGGGGGGGACCGGATTACCGCGCGCCGGATGCGGGAAGACCCGTGGGAGTTCGACCCGACGCATTCGCTCTGGCTCCAGACGAACCACCTGCCCGAGATCGCCGGCCGCGACCGCGGCATCTGGTCCCGGATCCGGGTGGTGAAATGGGAGAACACATTCGAAGGTGACGAGGACAAGCAACTCGACGAGAAGCTCGCGGCCGAGGCTCCGGGGATCCTGCGGTGGCTCGTCGAGGGTTGTCTCGCCTGGCAGGAACACGGCCTGGACGAACCGGAAGCCGTGATCCGGGAGACGCTCGCCTATCGGGAGTCGGAGGACACCTTCGCCCGCTTCGCCCACGACATGGGGCTCGAGTTCTCGTCGGACCTGGAGATCCAGGGCGGCGACCTTCAGGAGCTCCTCGATGACTGGTCCGAGGCCGAAGGCGTCGACGTCCCGAAGAAGGACATCGGCAACTGGCTCCGTGACATGGGCGCGACCCGGAAGCGGAAGCGCGTCCCCACGCCGGACGGTGGGCGCAGGCAGGTCAGGGTGTGGGAAGGCGTTGGCGTACAAGAGGATACGACCCGACGGGAGGAGCTCTATGTGGCCGATTGACCGGCAAGGTGTGACACCTGTGACACCATTTCCTTGTTCGTCTCCCCGCGCGCGCGAAAGGCGAATCAATACGGAAGACGCGTCACAGGTGTCACACCCTCATTTCCGAGGCGTCCGGTATTCCGCGCGGAATAGGAAACGCGGGTCCTCCTGGGGGATCGAACGCATGCCGGTCCCGTACCCCCGCGAAAGATCCCCACTGTTTCGGCGATGAAAACCCATTTCGCTTCTTCCGGAGGTCACGATGCCTGAGATCCACCGCTGCGGGGACGCTGGGGGCACGACGGACGCCGGAAGGCCCTGTCGGCGCCGCGTCTCGGCGGAGGGCGAGCGCTGTCCGAGCCACGCTCGAGCAGGCCGGGTCACTATGATCGACGGGACGCCCCACCTGGACGACATCGGCCTCGCGGTCCGGATGGGGCTCGCGGATCTGAGACCCGAGACCGCCGTCGAGCTCTTCCCACTGTTCGAACTGCTCCCGGAAGAGGAGCGACCCGAGCCGGGCGAGATCCTGGATGGCGTGCCGGTCTTCGCCTGGATCCGGCCGGCCGCGGCGGCCGAAGAGCTGGGGGTCACGCCGCGCCACGTCCAGAACCTCGAGGCGAAAGGCCTGCCGTCGACGGGGAACCGCGAGACGAAGCGCTATGCGCGGCCGCACTGCCTCGTGTGGCTGCTCCAATACCAGGCCGAGCTCGACCGCCATGGCCGCTGCGAGCGGCTGCCATTCCGGGTCGCATGGGCCCGGCACCGCCTCGAACTCGAGGAAGAGGAGACGGAATGACGACCGATCGAGACCGGCTGGGGTTTCACCCCCGGCAGAAAGCACTCCGCCTGCTGGCCTACGCCATCGACACGGGCCTCTTCTGGCTCGGCCACGCCCGCGGCTACCTGGACGACGACCCGGAGCTTGAGGGCCGCATGGGTCGGATCCAGGGGCACCTCGAGGCGGCCCGGGGGGAGCTCTGATGGCCAAGCACGCCGCGGCGAAGTACCAGGACCGGGTCGAGGCCGCGCTGTCTCCCACGCTGAGAGCTGCCATCGAGGAGATCGGTGAGCTGTGCGGTCTCGGGGACGGTGCCGCGGAGATCCAGTCGATCGAGGTGACGTTCACGACGGCCGCGGCGGCGAAGCTCGCGAGGCGCCTCGAGGAGGAGGAAGGCCTCAGCCGGCGGAAGGCGATCGAGGAGGCGGCCGGCATGGTAGGTCTCGACCCGGACACGCTCCGGAGCCGGCTCGAGAAGTGGCCACGGCGGGCCCGGGGGCAGGACGTCTGACGTCGTGGTTTCAATAGTCCCCGGACACCAGCCGGGGCGCTGAGTATCATTCACCCGAGAGGAGAGAGAGCACATGTCCGACACGAAGACCCGACACCCATGGGAAGATGTCATCGAGCGCTTCCCGGACGTCACGTCCGAAGAGGTCCAGTTCGCGTCCGCAGCGGCCCACCGGAAGCTCTTGGAGGCCGACCAACGGTTCGTCGGGCTCCGGGATCGGCGCCAGCACGTTCTCATCCACGGGACCGACGAAGAGATCCGCCAGCACGACAAGGATCTCAAGGCTGTCGAGCTCGAGATCGAACGGTTCAACGCGATCAAGGACACGCTCAAGCCCAGGCTCCGGGAGACGGAGGAACGGGAGCGCCGTGAGGGCGCCAAGCGTATCGCCGCCGAGCTGCCCGAGCGGATTGAGGCCGTCGAAGCGGCGAGGGGCGCCTACGACAACGCCCTCGATCACCTCCGCGGGGCGAGTTCGGCATTGCTCGGGACCGGGGTGAAGGTCGACCCGGATGTCCGCAAGCGCGCCGAGGAGCTCCTGGAGGCGCCGCTCGGCCGCGAATCGGGCGTCATGCTCAGGCACAAGTAGGAAGGGAGAGCGAAAGTACATGAGCGAGAGAGCGCGGAGCCGACGTCGCCAGGTGGGGGCGGAAGCTCTCGAGAATGCCCGGGAGCGGTCCCGAGAAGGGGAGCCGACGAAGATCGGTTCGATCATCGATTCGGCGGCGGAGGCGGAGGCTGAGCGTCTTCTGGCCGCCTGGCGGGGCCGTCGTGGCGCAGTGGAGGACCAGTCGGCCGAGCCGGACGAGGAGCCGGCCGCGCCTGTGACACGTCGGGACCGGGTCGCGATGGGCGCGGAGATGCTGGCTCGGGCCAGGACTGCACAGGAGGCGGCCGATACCCCGCCGGCGGAGGAGGCGGCATCAACCGACGAACCCGAGCCGAGCGTGCCCCTCCATGTCTCGGATAGCGGGCGGATCAGCGCGGACCCCGCCGACATCCTGGCGAGCGAGCAGGGGCAGGGGGCGATCCGGCAGATGGCGGGGCGGATGGAAGCCGTGGGGGGAGAGGAGCCGAGCGAGGGCGTGCCGCAGCCGGGGGGCCCCTCCGGCTTCTGGATGCGGGACCATCGGGGGCGGGTGTCGATCAGAGGTCATGACGAGCTGGTCCGGGCGATGGCCGACTTCGGCATCGGCGCCGACGAACTGAAGCGGTTCAACCCGCTGCTCCATCCCCGGATCATCGAAGGCAGCAACCCGATGCGTCCGAACGGCTGGTACTACCTGTCGGAGCCGCGGGACGAGAAAGGCGTTCGCACCATGAACCAGATGAATCACACGCCGGGACCGCCCCCGGATCCGGCGGGGTGATTCACTGGCTGGCGGGTCGCGGTAGTGCCCTCTCCTGGGTAGGGTGCCCGCGGGTAACGGTTGGAAGGCCGCCCGCCAGCCAACAACATCAGGAGGTTCGGCCCCGCGGGAGGTACAACGCCGACCGAGCGCCCGCGACCGGTAATGAGGGCGCCCGCCCTCCCCTCCGCCTCCACCCTCTGATCCGAGCAAAGCATGGCAGACAACAAAGACGTCGTTCAGACTCCCACGCTGTTGATCCCCGTCGAGTTCGACATGGAGGCCGGGCGCCGCGCGCTGCGGGACCTCGAGCGCGAGGCGAGGAAGGCCGGCGACAAGTCGGCTGAGGGGCTGGGGGAGGCCAGTGAGGAGACACGTCGCTGGACGGATCGGCTGAAGGATGCCGCGGTGGCAGCAGGTGGCCTCGCTGCAGTGGTCGGCCGGCGCCTCCTCGCGGGCCTCAAGGGCGTGGGGCGCGTGGTCGGCAGCGTGACGTCTCACTTCGTCGACTTCACGGCGATCGGGATCTTGAGCGTCTCCCGGGGCCTGCATCGCCTTGACGACGAGCTCGAGGACAATGGTCGCGGGTGGAAGGTCATGGGGGACGCCGCCGGCGGCGCCGCGACTATCCTCGAGAAGGTCGCCGGTGTCGTGCTGCGAGTCTCGGCTGCGCTGACAGGAATGAAGGTCGCGGCCGGCGTGGCCACCGCTGCGCTCGTGATCGCCGCGCAGCGGGCCTCCCAGGAGTTCACCCCCGCGTGGAACCGGGTCCTCACCATGATCGAGGGGACGCCCCGCGAGCTGGACCGCCTCCGGGAGAAGGTCTCCGACCTGGCGGGGGCGATCGGAGTCGAGGGCGCGGAGGCGGCGGACACGATGTACGAGATCCTCTCCGCCATGCCCCAGCTGGTGGAAGAGCCCGTTCGGGCGCTCGACGTCCTGGCGGTGGCCCTCAAGGTCGGCGCCTCCGGATTCGCCGACTCGGCCACGGCTGCGAAGGCGATCACCGCGGTGCTCAACTCCTACAACCTGGAAGCGGAGGAGGCGACCCGGGTCTCCGACATGCTCTTCGCGGCCCAGAAGCAGGGGTCCCTGACCTTCGCGGACGTCGCCAGCTCGATCGGCAAGGTGGCGGGCCTCGCTGCCAACATGGGCGTCGAGCTCGAGGAGCTGCTCGGCGTGATCGCGGCGCTCACCCCGCAGGGCCAGAATGCCGCCGAGGTGATCACGCAGATCAAGGCCGTCCTCTCCAACGTGCTGAGGCCGACTGGCCAGGCGGCGGAGGAAGCCAAGCGGCTCGGGATCCAGTTCGACACGGCCGCGCTCAAGGCCCAGGGCTTCGTCCCGTTCCTCCGGGGCGTGATCGACGCCGCAGACGCCAGCTCGGCCGCGCTCGCCAAGCTCTTCGGCAGCCAGGAGGCCGTCGCGCTGGTCGTGGACTTGGTAGAACGCATGGAGAAGGTCGAGGAAGGGGTCCGGGCGGTCGGTTCGGCGGCCGGCGAGACTGACGCGGTCTATGATCAGATGGGCCAGTCGGCGATCGAGCTGGCGAATCGGATCAGGAACAACCTGTCGGCATCGCTACGCGACCTTGGTCAGGATTGGGAGGACGTGAAGATGGGGGCGCTCGCGACCCTCGACCTGATTGCAGACGGCCTCCGTCGGCTCGACCTGGACATGGACAGCCCAACACCCCGCTTCAAGGTGTTCAAGGAGTGGGGTCGCCAGCTCGAGCGGGTCCTGTTCGGCCTGGATGACGCGAGGGAGAAGGTCCAGGCGGTGGAGGAAGAGGCCGCCGTCGTCGATCCCCGCACCCCGATCCCCCGGCCCGCTCGGCCACCCGACGAGTCCTTCATCCGGCACAGCTCGCAGCGGATCGAGGATATCGAGGTGCTCGGACGGGCCCGGGCCGTCGTGGACTATGCCCGCACCGGTGACCTGGAGGCGTACAACGAGGCCCTCCGCGACACTCAGAATGCCGTCAACGACCTGGTCATCGCCGAGATGGAGCGCCTCCGGGCGGCAGGTGTGGCCGAGCGCGAGCTCGTGCAGCTGGCGGAGTCGTACCGGGTCCTGACCGACGCGACCGACCGCGCGGCCGATGCCCGGCGGCGGATCGAGGAAGAGATGGCGGACAGGCTCTTCCAGCTGACCGCAGATGCTCTGGACCTCGAGCTCCGCGCACTCAGGCAGTGGGAGGAGGAGGTTCGCGAGGTCTTCCGGGGGCCGGGGGAAGCCCTGCCCCAGGAGATCGAGGAGGGCTTCGCCCAACTGGAGCGAGCCGCACGGGACCGCGACACGCTCCGCGGCTACCAGGACCGGCTCGCCGACATCCTGAGCGGGCCGTACTCGCCCGCTGAGGCGCTACTCGGCCTCGAGGGGCTCCGTACCGAGATGGAGGCCGAAGCGACCCAGCTCCCGGAGAACTCCAGGCTCCGCGAGGAGTACGCCGACGCGATCGGGCGCGTGATCGTGGCCATCGACCGACTGACGACGGCAGAAGAGAAGGAAGCGGCGGCCCGGGCGCAGGCGAACGAGGAGGCCCGGGAGGCGGCCTTCAAGGAACGTATCCGGGACGCCCGGGCGTTGGCCCGGGAGATTGAACAGATCGGCCGGGGTGCCATTCAGCTGGCGGAGGGCCTGCAGCTCATCGGAGTGGAGGCCTCCGACGCCCTCCAGGACATCGTCCAGCTTGTAGCGGCCACGGGGGAGCTGGTCGATCTCATGGAGGCCGGCGCCGGCCTCGGGGCCATGCTCGGCCCGATCGCCGGCATCGCAGGCGCTGTCGCGTCACTCGGGGCGCAGATCCTCGGCGAATCCCCGGAGGATCGGCGCCGCCGTGAAGTACTCCAGAACAACACCGCCGCGCTCGAGCGCCTCGAGCGGGGGATCCAGGAGCTGGGAGCTGTGTTGGCCGCCACGCGCGGGTCAGCGTTCGGCCAGGTGGAAGAAGCGCTGGCCTCGGCGATCACCGCGGGCCGCGGGGTCAAGTCGGACGCAGCGAAGGGACCTGTCGCGGCCGTCGTGTTCAAGGCGGAGCTGCAGCGACTCGGCCTAACGATGGAACAGGCCCGGGAGATCGCCGCCGGCTTCAACATCGAACTGGACGGGTCTCTCGGTTCCATGGAGGCCTTCGCCGAAGCCCTCCGCCAATTCCAGCTCGACCAGCTGTTCAACACGTACGCAGGCCAGCTGGATCTCCTCCGCCAGGAGTTCGAGTTGTTCGACATCGATGACCCGATAGAGCAGCTCGAGCGCATGCTCGCGGTGTTCCGAGAGTTC
>CAYMLW010000163.1:0-9002 GCA_964391035.1 uncultured Gemmatimonadaceae bacterium | reverse complement strand
CCAGGAGGCGGACCCGGAGCGGTCCGGTCCGGTCGAGGGCGGGCTCGAAGAGGCCCGGGGAGGCGATCCCGTCGGCCCGGAGCACGGGCGCCCGGACCGCCGGCGGACGCGCCGGGGGCTGCGTGGTCAGCGTCGCCCGGTTCATCCAGAGGTAGCGGAGCCCCGGCCCCACGCGCTCGAAGTCCTGGGCGGCGACCGGCCCGGCCGGGCCCGCAGCGGCGGCCAGCGCGACCAGGAGGAGGCGCCAGGCCGGGACGCCCGGCCGGGGTCGCGTCGTCACCGCCCGCTCCGCCCCGCTGCAGCGCCGGGGATCAAAGCTCCGGCGGCCCCCACGGATCGAATCCGAAGGTGTAGTAGTCGCTGGGCCGGCCCTCGATGCCCGCAATGGCCTCATCCAGCTTCTCCAGCGTCTGGGACTCCTCGCCGGCGCCCTCGGCGGCGTCCCGGATCGAGCCCAGGAGCTCCCGGACATCGTCGGGACGCAGCAGGACGTAGGAGCGAGGGTCGTCGGTCTCGCCCCGCCGGTGTACGACGAGCTCGACCAGGTCGGTCTCGGCCGAGATCTTCCACACATCGCCGGTCTTCTTGAGCAGCTTGTCCGACGTCTTCACGTCGGTTTGGACGGCCTTCACCAGCCGCCGCACGTCCCGATCGGTGCTTTCGTCTCGACGACGTCCGAACCGGCGACCCAGCTCATTCGGGTCCGCATCCTCCGCCCTATCCACGGCCCGGTTCATCAGTCCGCCGACCTGGGCATAGATCCCCAGGACCAGCGGGACGGGGTCGATGGCGATTCGCATCGATACTGTTCTCCTTTGATCTCGTATGTGCGACCGACGCGACTCCCGTGCGTCGGACCGTCCGAACTTGTCGACCGCGATGCCGTGCGTCCAGTCACCGGGCCCGGAGGGTGGCGCGGGCCGGCACCAGGACTCATCTTGTGCGCCGCCCCTGCACCCGCGGCGTGACCGCACCCTCCGAGCATTGTGGATGGAGACGAACGATGAAGCGAACGACGACCCTCGCCCTGGGCACGGTCCTCCTGACCACGGGCTGCCTGGATCTCGGCCTGGCCGACAACGTGCCAGAAGAGGAGTCCGAGATGGCTCCGCCCATGGAGCTGGTGGCCGCGGTCACCGCCCCGAGCAGTGACCGGACCCTGATCGTCGACAGCCGGCAGTGGGTCCCGGCAGGCCGCCCGATGGCGCTGCGGCCGGAGGAGCTGCGGCCCGTGGGCTCCGCCATGGGCCGGACCGCCTACGCCCGCTCCTGGGACCAGCGGCCCTACGACGAGCTCTTCACCCGCGTCGACGCTCCCGCCGACCCCCTCGCCCTCGAGCCCCGGGAGTGGCAGCGGTACGTGCCGGTGCTCGGCGGCGGGTCCGCCCGGGGCGCCGCCCCGGCCGACCGCGGCGAGGCCGACGCGGCCGACGCCGGGGAGGCCGGGCACTAACCAGGGGCGTCTGCCCCCGATTCCATGGCCGACGAGGACGCAGCCGCCGAGACGCAGGCCGGGGACCTGGAACGGTCGCTCGGGCTGAAGGAGGCGATGGCCATCGGCGCCGGGATCATGATCGGCGCCGGGATCTTCGTGTTCCCCGGGCTGGCTGGCGGGCGGGCGGGCCCCGCGGCGATGGTCTCGTTCGGGCTGGGGGGCGTCATTGCTCTGCTGGTCGCGCTCCCCACGGCCGAGCTGGCCACGGCCATGCCCCGGAGCGGCGGCGGCTACCACTTCGTGTCCCGAGGTCTCGGCATCTTCCCGGGTACGGTCGTGGGCATCGGGCAGTGGCTCGGCCTGATCTTCGCCTCCGCCTTCTACCTCGCCGGCTCCGGGTACTACGCCTCCGATCTGATCCAGCGGCTCGGCTTGGGTGGTGGCCTGCCCGCCGACTGGGTTTCCCTCGTGACCGGGCTGGCGTTGACCGCCATCGCCATCGTCGGGACCCGCACCGCCGGTCGCCTCCAGGACTGGATCGTTGCGGGGCTCCTGCTGCTTCTGGTCGGCTTCCTCAGCTACGGGCTGCTCGACGCGTTCGGCGCCCTCGGCCCCTCCGAGCTGCCGGGTACGTTCGCGCCGGAGGGCTGAGTGCCCGTCCTGGGAACCGCCGCCCTCGTCTTCACCTCCTACCTCGGGTTCGAGCAGATCGCGGTGGTCTCCGGCGAGATCCGGGACCCGTCGCGAAACCTGCCCCGGGCCCTCATGGGCAGCGTGCTATTGGTCGCGACGCTCTACGTCCTGACCATGCTCGTCGTCACCAGCTTCGCCTCGCCGGCCGAGCTCACCGAGTCCGGCGAAACCGCCCTCGCCCACGTCGCTCGCACCATCCTCGGCACCGCTGGCGGCATCATCATCAGTGTGGCGGGGCTCCTGGCCACGCTGTCCAGCGCCAATGCGTCCATCCTGAGCTCCTCCCGCGCCGTTTTCGCCCTCAGCCGCGACGACCTCCTGCCCGGCGGGGTGAGCACGGTGAACCGGCGGTTCCACACGCCCCACGTGGCCCTCGTGATCACGGGCCTCCCCATCGCCGGGCTGGCCGTGCTCGGCCGGATCGAGGTCCTGGCCGAGGTCGCCTCGACCCTGCACCTGGTGATGTTCGGCCTCATGTGCCTCGCCATGGTCTTGCTCCGTCGGCGGGCGCCGTGGTGGTACCAACCCTCGTTCAGGGTGCCGGCCGGAACCGTCATTGCCGCGATCGCCGGCGTGGCCAGCTTCGGCCTGATCGCCTTCATGAGCACGACGACCCTGCTCGTCAACGCGGCCATCGTCGGGCTGACCGTGGCCTGGCACGGCCTCTTCGCGCGTCGGGCACAGCTTCCCTCGCCCGCCGCGCCCCGCCCGCTTCCCATCGACCGCCGGGCACGGTTCCTCCTGGCCGCCCCCGCCGACGACCCGCCCGAGCTGGCGGACGAGATGGTGGAGCTGTTCGCCGGCCACGCCGTCGCCCTGGTCGGGTGGATGGACGTGCCGGAGCAGGCGACGCCGGACCAGGCCCAGGACGAGCTCGGCGACGAGGCGTCGGAGGCCGTCGAGCGCCTGGCCCGGCCCATCCGGGAGGCCGATATCCAGGTCGAGACGGACCTGCTCTTCACCGGCGACCTGGTCCAGTCGCTGGAGGACGCGGCGCTGGAGCGGCAGATCGACGTCATCGTCGCGCTCCGACAGGGGCCGGTTCGCCGGATCCTGGTGACGGTCCCGGACCCGGACATGGCGGCGGGACTCGCCCGCTACACCGCCTGGGTGGCCGGCCACTTCGGCGCCCGCGTCGAGCTGATCCAGCCCGCGAAGCACGGCCGGGGCGTCGAGGCGCGGTTCCGTGACGCGGGCGTGCCGGTGGCCGACCTCCACACGATCGGGGCCGACGCCCACGCGGACGCGATCCTCGATGCCGCCGGGGAGCACGACCTGGTGGTGATGGCAGAAAGCGGGCCGGAGGAGGGCCGGGAGCTGCTCGGGTCCGACACCGGGCGCATCGTGCGCGATGCCCCGGGGCCCGTGATGGTCGTGCGGCTGCCCCGGCTCTTCGAGGGCTAGTCCAGCGCCCGCTCGAGGGTCGCGGCGGTGACCGCCCCGTGGGAGCCGTGCCAGAGCACGGCGCCGGCCCGGAGCAGGAGCGCCTGCGGCGACTCGTGTCGGATCCCGAGCCGGCGCTCGACCTCCCGGGACAGGGGCCGGCTCCGGATCACGTCGATCTGGTAGACGGGCACCCCCGGATGGTCGGCCATGAACCGCTCGATCTCGACCTGCGCCCGGAGCGACCGGCCGCACAGCGGGCTGTGCTTGTAGAGCACGGCGATGGGCGCGGCGAGGGCCCCGTCCAGCTCGTCCTCGCCGGTCAACGGCGTGGGGTCGGTTTCCCTCACCCGAAGAGCTCCTGCTGCGGCGACAGCGTGTCCGGCGCCACCGGGTCCTGCCCCAGCAGCGCCTGGAGCCGGCGAGCGCTCGCCGGGCTGTGACCCTGGTAGTCGTTGTTGAAGAACGCGTACACCTCGGCGGCGTCCAGCTCAGGGATCAGCCGGGCCCAGGCCTCCAGCTCGGGGTCCCGCCCCGCATGCACGACGTGGCGGACCGGGGCCATCCAGCGGAGATAGAGGAGCTCTGCCCCGGTGACCGCTGCCGCCGACTCCCGGACCGCCGGCTCCTCCATCCACGGGCCCGTGCTCAGGGCCAGCGACGTGCCGGTCTCTCGCAGCATGTCGAACGTCTCGGCCACGAGCCAGGCCCGGTCCCGGAACTCCACCACGATCCGCAGGTCGTCCGGGAGCACGTCCAGGAAGGCGGCGGTATCGGCGAAGGCGGCGGGGCCGTGGCGCGGCGGGAGCTGGACCAGCACGGCGCCGAGCTTCGGGCCGAGCCGGCGGGCGTCGTCACAGAATCGGATGGCCGGCCGGGGGTCCTTCAGCCGGAGCTCGTGGGTCACCTCGCCCGGCATCTTGACCGTGAAGACGAACCCCTCCGGCGTACGGTCCCTCCAGTCATGGAACCGCTCGGGGGGCGGATGGGCGTAGAAGGTGGAGTCGACCTCGACGATGTCGAAGGCCCGGGCGTACAGCGCCAGCCGGTCGGCGGACCGGGTGCCCGGTGGGTAGAACGGGCCGACCCAGCCGTCGTAGCTCCAGCCCTGCGTCCCGACGCGGACCGCGGGGCTCAGCGGTCCCCCTCGGGCTCCAGGTCGAAGAGGATGCTCCGCTCCGGGTCCCGGCCTGGAGCGTCCGGGTCCCGGGCGTCAGGGTCGGAAGCGTCGGGGTCCGAAGCATCGTCGTCCGAAGCGTTGCCGTGGTCGGTGTCGGCGGCGGCCTCACCGGAGCCGAGCGACGGCCGCTCCGGTCGGGCCTCGAGGAGTCGTTCCAGGAACCGCTGCTGGTCCTGGAGGTCATCCAGCCGCGACTCCACGGAGCTCAGGGCGCTCTCGATCTGGTCGAGACGCGCCGACCCCGGCTCGGGCTGCTCGGGCGCATTGATCCGCTTGAGCCCGGCGGCCACGCCGAGAATGCTCGCCACGACCACGAGGGCTGTGAGCACCAGGACAATGAACCCGATCATGATGCCATCTCCGCCTTCCCGTCGTCGCTATCGGACATCGACCCTGAGCCCCAGGTCCACAAGCAAGATATCGATTCGGGGCAGCCGCTCCCAGCGGAAATCGAGGGTCGGAGCGAGCCACGGGTTCAGCCGCCAGGCCACGCCGATGCCCAGGATATGGGAGAAGGTCGTCTCCTCGGAGAAGGCGACGCCGATGCCGCCCACGAGCCGGGGGTGGACGCCGGGCCGGCCGGGCGCTGCGGAGACGACCGCCATGGCGCCGGAGCGGACCACCCAGCCGGCGTCGTTGCACGCCAGATACTCGACGCACTCCAGCTCCGGCCGCTGGAACCCGCCGACCTCGAGCCAGGGCTGGAACCCGGAGCCCGGCAGCACGGCGCGGAGCCCGTAGGCCACGACGTCGTCGCCGATCCGGAGCCCGGTGCCGCTCTCCCGGACGCTGATCCCGGCGAACGGCGTGACCTGGAACCGCGGCTCCGGGCGCTGGGCCGCGAGGGGTGCGGCGGTGGCCAGCACCAGGAGGAGGGCCCGGGCCGCGAGATCAGAACAGCTTGCCCGCAAGAGACGGCTCCTTGTCGGTCCGGGTCCCGATCTTCAGGAAGCTCGCGATTCGCACCGTCCCCTCCGCGTGCAGCGTCTCGTGGACCCGACGGACGGCATCGAGGATCTCCGCCAGCTCCCCCTCCAGGTTGCTGCCGTTCCCGTGCAGCTCCACCCGGAGCCCCGTCTCCTCGAGCAGACGATGCGCCCGCTTCACCTCGTTGCGTACGGAGACGCCCGCCCCGATCGGTATGACCTGTAGCTCTGCCGTAGCCTTCATTCTCTCCTCCCGGACAGTGTGAGAAGAACAGGGTGGCGAGACCGCCCCTCGAGCGCAATCGGTCCGGTGCGGCTGTCCCCGGCCCCACGCCCCGCGTAGACCCTCCCGATGTCGTACTGTACGACCACCGCGTCGCGAGCTATCTTGTGTGCGTTCCCCGACTTACTGATCCGACTGCTCTGCGATGGAATGCGTCGCAGGTTACTGTACGCACGAGAGGCAGGTACGCCGTGACGGACGGGCTGGATCCTCGCTTCTACGGTACGGAGGTCCCGACGCGCGACCCGGACACGGGCGCGATCAACCGGGCCCTCCTGGTCGAGGCCGCCACCCCCATGCTCTCCCTCGCCAAGCGGTACGCCCGCTCCATGGCGTTCCTCCATATCCACATGGCGGGGCTGCACGAGCGGGTCGCGGCCCTGGAGTCCGACCGCGGGAAGGCCTTCCTGCGGAACGTGACCGCGCGCATCATGGCGGCCGTCCGGGACAGCGATTTCGTGGCGAATGTCGGGGCTGGCCGCTTCGTGGTGGCCCTCACCGAGGTGTGGGAGCCGGATGCCGCCGTCCGGGTGGCCAGCCGGCTCGTCCGGACCCTGAGCGAGCTATCCGACGACCACACCACCTACGACCCCCGCGTGGGCGTGGCCTTCTTCCCGTCCGATGCCGACTCGCTGGACAACCTCCTCGCGCTCGCCCGGAGCGCCGTCGACCGGCTGGGCGACGGGCGGGCGATCGCTTTCGCGGACCCGATCCTGGGCGCCGACGCGCTCGAGCGGGCCGGGCTGGAGCGGGACCTCCTCGGCAACCCCCAGACCGACCAGTTCCTCCTCCACTACCAGCCGATCCTCGGAGTGGAGAGCCACGAGGTGGTGGGTGTCGAGTCGCTGCTCCGCTGGCAGCATCCGCTGCGCGGCATGCTCTCGGCCGGCCAGTTCATCCCGCTGGCCGAACGCACCGGCCGGGTCCGGGCCCTCGACCAGTGGTCGATCCTCCAGGCCCTCGACGACTGCCGCCGGTGGCACGAGATGGGCTGGGAGGGCTGGGTCTCCGTCAACCTGTCCGGCCGAACGCTCTCGGGCGGCGGGATCGTCGATTACGTGGATCAGGCCATGAAGGAACGGGACATCGACCCCCGATCCATCGTCTTCGAGGTGACCGAGAACACGGCACTCGCGAAGAACGGCGAGGTCGTCCGGATCCTGCAGGAACTGCGGAATCTCGGCTCCCGGATCGCCGTGGACGACTTCGGCACCGGCCACGCTTCCTTCGAGTACCTCCGGGAGTTCGACCCCGACCTCGTCAAGCTCGATCGGGTCTTCATCACCGGCGGCGACCAGCCCCGCCACCAGCGGCTCTTCCACTCCCTCATCCTCATGGTCCACCATCTGGGCAAGCCCGTGGTCGTGGAAGGGCTGGAAGAGGAGTCGCAGCGCGAGCGGCTGATGGACTCCGGCGCCGACATGGCCCAGGGCTACCTGTTCGGCCGGCCCACACCCCGGGAGGAGTTCGAGGGACGCCACCTGACGGGGGTCATCGCTCCCTGAAACTCAGGGATCGAGCCTCGGAGCTCAGCGATCGAGCCTCGAGAGTGCACCACCGGGACCGGGGGGTCGACGCCCGGTTCGAGGGCTCGCTCTTCGAGAACCGGCTCTCGTGACCTGTCAGTTCCGGTGAACGTACTTCCGCCAGCCCGTCAGCGGCGCGAGGAACCAGAGCCGGGCGGGTGGCGCCGGCGCGCGGAAGCGGGAGAACCGAACGATGGGCGGGGGCGCAGTCAGCCGACGCGCCTCCTCCGAGCCCACAGCGTCCACGAACCCGAGGACCGCCGCGGCGGCCACGCTCCGCCACGCGCTCCAGCGGGTCATTCCGGGCACGCCACTCGGGGGCACGCCACCCGGAGGCACGCCGCCTGGCGGACCCACCGGCCATGGCTCGGGGCATCGGGCACGATGACCACGACGTACGCCGACGGTCCCCGGCCCATGGCAGCGGCCGCGAGGAGGGACCCCCGCTGCGGGCGGTGCGCCATTACACCTCCGGCGGCTCGCCCCGGAGTGCGCGCAGGTGCAGCGCCACGGCGTCCTCCATCCGCTCCCGGACCCTCTCCTCGTGCTCGCCGGTTGCGATGACGCCGGGCAGCCCGGGGCAGTACCCGGACGCGCCGGTACCCGTCGCCTCGGTCGCCACCTCCGGTACGCCGTCGAACTCCAGCTCGCCCGGCGTCAGTCCGGCTGTCCGGGTCTCCGGACCCAACATCTCCGTGTGGCGGACACACACGGTCAGGAATCCCTTTCGCTCGCCGTGCACATACTGCCGCGTCGAGCCATCCGTGTCGTGGAGGTACCAGCCGTCGTCCTTGATCTTCTTCAGGTATGCGCGCGCTTCCATGCTCCGCTGTCTCCCCATTCAGAGCGTGTCTTTCGGATAGGGGTCCGTATCGATACGACGTCTGGGACGCCTCCGCAATGCGCTCCCCGCTCACCACGCCTGGCCCCGATGATGCACGTCCGCCGCCAGCCGTACGCCGCCTACGGTGCAATGGCGTGGAACGCGAGGGCCTCTTCCCTCTCCTCTGCGTGCCGCAGGCCCCACTGGCTGCTGAAGAGGATGAGGGGGCGTTCCTTCGAGTCGAACACCAGGAGCCGGCCCTCGCCCCGGGCCACCCGACGGATCTCGGCCTCGGGGCCGACCACCCAGCGGGCGTGGGCGAAGGGGAGCTTCTCGAGTCGGGCCTTCGCGCCGTACTCGCCCTCGAGCCGGTGCAGCAGCACATCGAACTGGAGCAGCCCGACGGCGCCCACGATGGGCGTGTGGCCCGCCTGGATGTCCTCGTAGAACACCTGCGCGGCGCCCTCCTCGGAGAGCTGGACGAGGCCGGTGTCGAGCTGTTTCCGCCGGAGCGGGTCGGCCGTCCGGATCCGGGCGAAGTGCTCCGGGCTGAACCGGGGGATGCCGCCGAAGTGGATGTGGCCATCGGCGGACAGGGTGTCGCCGATCCGGAGCTGACCCCGGTCGTGGAGCCCGATCACGTCGCCGGCCCACGCCTCCTCCACCGCCTTCCGGTCCCGGGCCATGAACTGCTGCGGCTGCGCCATCCGGATCTGCTCGCCGCTCCGCGTGTTCTTCACCTGGAGCCCCGGC
>CAYMLW010000162.1:0-9003 GCA_964391035.1 uncultured Gemmatimonadaceae bacterium | reverse complement strand
AGCGGATCGAGGGGGTCCGGGAGGCGCGATTCACGTGGCAGGAGGAACGGGGTGTCGTCATCTACGACACGACCCGGGTGACCATCGACAGCGTGATCGCCGAGCTGCGTCGCATGACCGGTTATGACGCGCAGGTGGAGGCTGAACCATGACGAATACGGCGAAACGTGCCAGCGATGCCCGGCCCTACGACCTCATCGTGCTCGGGGGCGGGATGGCCGGGCTGCCCATCGCCAACAAGGCGGCCTACAAGGGCCTCCGGACCGCGCTGGTGGAGCGGGAGACCCTCGGCGGGACGTGCCTGAATCGGGGGTGCATCCCCACGAAGACCATGATCCACTCGGCCCGGGTCGCCCACCTCGTTCGGAGGGCGGCGGACTTCGGTGTCAGTACCTCCGGACCGGAGGTGGACCTCGGCGCCGTGGTGGACCGGAAGGACGAGATCGTGGAAGGGATCCGGCGCGGATCCTACCGGCAGGTCGAACGGAACGACACCCTCGATCTCGTGGAAGGCGAGGCCCGCTTCGAGGATCCCCGGACGGTGCGAGTCGGGGACCGTCTCCTCCGCGCCGAGCGCGTCATCATCAACGTCGGGGCCCGCCCGGCCGTTCCGGACATCCGGGGGCTCGATAGCACACCGTACCTCACGAGCCGGGAGGCGCTCGATCTGCGCGAGCTCCCGGAGAGCCTGGTGGTGGTGGGCGGCGGGTACGTGGGCGTGGAGCTCGCCCAGATGTTCGCCCGGTTCGGCAGCCGCGTCACCGTGCTGCAGCACGCCGAGCGGCTCCTGCCCGAGGAGGAACCGGAGATCGGCGAGCGGCTGCGTGAGATCCTGGAAGAGGAGGGGCTCACCGTTCTGACATCGGCCGAGGTCTTCGCCTTAGAATCTCAGGACGGCCACGTCCGCGCCCGGGTCCGCACCGAACAGGAAACGATGGAGGTCGACGGCGCCCGCGTGCTGCTGGCCGCCGGGCGGACCCCGAACACCGACACGCTGGCCCTCGACGCCGCCGGTGTCGAGACCGACGAGCGGGGCTTCATCCGGGTCGACTCCCGGTTCCGCACCTCGGCCGACGGCGTTTTCGCCATCGGCGACGTGACCGGCCGGCCCATGTTCACCCACTCGGCCCGGGATGACGCCGACCTCCTCTACCGGATCCTCCTGAAGGACGACGAGACCGCTTCCACGGACGGACGAATCGTCCCGCACGCCGTCTTCACGGATCCGGAAGTGGCGGCGGTGGGGCTGACGGAGGCGCAGGCCCGCGGGCGGGGATTCGATGTTGCCGTCGGGAAGCAGGGCTTCGACGGCGTCGCCCGGGCCCGGGCCATGGGAGAGACCGCCGGACTCATCAAGCTCGTCGCGGACGCCGGATCGGGTCGGCTCCTGGGCGCGCACATCCTGGGGCCCTCGGCCGGGGAGCTCATCCACGAGCTCGCCCTCGGCCTCGCCATGGATGCCACTGTCGACGACGTGGCCCGCGCTCTTCACGTCCATCCCACGCTGGCCGAGGGCATCAACGCGGCGGCCGGTGGCGTCCATCGACCGGCCGGCTGAAATCCTTTGCGGTTCGGCTGCTACGGCAACTCCGACCGGAGCCGGTCCCGGAACGCCGTGTGGCACTCCACGCACCCCTGCCGGATGGCCGCATCTCGCGCCAGCACCGTTGTCATATCGCCGGCCCGGGCCGCCTCGACAAGCTCGACGGACAGATCATGGACGCGGGTGCCCAGCGCCTTGAATCGGGCGATCTCCGGCCCGAGCGCCCCGGAGATCGCGGTGAGCTCCTCCGGTGGTACTTGCGGGTGGTCGGCAATGGCCTGTGCGCCCGCGGCGATGGTGTCGTGCGACTCGATCCAGAGGCCCCGGCTCACCCGCTCCATATCGCCCTGGAGCTCCAGCATGATGGCGAAGAGGGTCGGGAGCGCGACCCGGGTCCATCAACGACCAGTTCGATCGCTGGGAGCTGACACCGGCGGAGCGAGAGGTTGCGCTCCTTCTGCTGAAAGGGCATACCCACAAGACCATCGCCCGCCGGACCGATCGGAGCGACCAGACCGTACGTCAGCATGCAACCGCCGTCTATGGCAAAGCCTCCCCCGGTGGCCGAGCCGAGCTGGCCGCCTTCTTCCTGGAGGACCTGATGCTCCCTGTCCGGGAGCAGGGGGACAGGGGCGTTGAAGCCGGAGTCACCCAGGACTGAGAGCAGCGGAAGCCGGGCACACATTGACGCGCAGGGCGAGCCTTGTATTATCAATCGCTGATACGCACCACCGAGGACCGGATGGGCACCACTTCTGCGATCGCGCCGCTCACCACCCGGCGGAGCTGTTCCGAGGCTTCTCGTGACAGGGCTCAGCGGCGAGGAGTAATGGCACCGGGTCGACGGCTCGTCTCTCTCGTGCTGCTCCTGGCGGTCACGTCCTCTTCGGTCGAAGTGCTGTTCGGTGATCGCCATGCCGTTGTCGAAGGGGCCGCGGCGGAGGGGATGAATGCCCTCGCTGTTGAGGGCCCGGCGCACACCCTGTCGCCGGCCCCTGGGATCACCGTGGCGAGCACGTCCGGATCGGAGACCCCGGCCGAGGACTGCCCATGTCTGTGCGCCTGTGTCTGTGCGGGCGCCCAGCTTGTGGTACCCGCCGCGGGCGGTCCCTTCCATGTGCTGCTCCCCGGAGTCGTTCTCGTTCAGGCGGAGCCTGCCCGTTCGTCTCCGCTCCACCCGCGGCGCCCTCCCTACCGTCCTCCCCTGGCCTGATCGGCCGCACCCGGCGCGTCGACCCGACCGCTGGAGACCACCACAGCAACTGAAACTCCTCGGCCGAACGGGCGCGTGCCGAACCCGCACCGCTCCGGTCGGGCCTGCAAGACGGGAATGACATGCACGAGACATCCATCCGCCCGCCGGGCGGATCGCACCGCCGACGGCGCCATTGCCTGCAGACGGCTACCCTTCTCCTCGGCCTGACTGCCGGTCCCGCCCCCGGGGCGGCCCAGGACCTCCTGTCGCTCACCGATCCGGAATGGACGCGGGCCGTGGCCGAGGCGGTGGAGCGGCACAGTCCGGAGCTGGCGGCGGCCCGAGCCGCCCTCGAGGCCGCCCAGGCTCGGGCCGGCGCCGCGGGATATGCCCCGCCGGCCGTGTTCTCCGGTGAGGTCGACGATGTCCCGGATGGGTACGACGTCACGGGCGCCGGCTACAAGCTCGAGATCGGCCGCGAGTTCTTGACGGGCGGCCGCGGCACCGCCGCCCGGGCGCTTGCCGCCACTGATGTCCGTCGGGCGGAGGCCGAGCTGTTCGCGGCACGGCGGCGCATCGCGGCCCGAACGTTTCAGCACCTCTCCCGGGCCATCGCATCCACGCGCACCGCGGCGCGCCTGGCAGCGGAGGATTCGCTCCTGCTCTCGGCCGAGCCGGCCGTCCGGGACCGCTTCTCCGTCGGCGAGGCGCGGTACGTGGACGTGCTGCGGCTGCGCACGGAGCGGCTGCGGGTCCAGACCGAGCGGGCGGAATCGGTGGCGCGGGCCCGCGCAGCCCGGGCCGCTCTCCTCGGGCTGGCCGGGAGTGGCGGTGCCCCGATCGTGTCCGCGCTGGTCGACTCGGCTCTGGCCACGCCCGAGCCGGCACCGGAACAGGCCACGCTCCCACCGGCGCCCTCGCTGGACTCCCTGCTCGCGCTTTCGGGAGAGTTCCGTCTGGCGGAAGCGGCCGTCGAGCGGGCCCGAGCGGAGACGGTTGTGCTCCGGGCCGAGCAGCGGCCCCGGATCGCCGCATCGATCGGCGCTCAGCGACGGGTCGAGGATGGCGCGAGCACGTTCGGCCCCACTCTCGGCGTTTCGGTCTCCCTTCCCTTCACGGCCCGCGCCGCCAACCGCGCGGCGGCGGAGGCGGCGGAGCGGGAGGCCGCCGCGGCGGAGGCCGCCCTCCGGGCCACGACTGCGGAAGTCCGTGCGGAGCTCGCCTCAGCGCTCGCGCACTACGAGGCCGCTCGGGAGCGGATGGCCGCGTTCGACCCGGGCTTGATCCGCCTGGCCCGGGAAGAGCGAGAGAGCGCCCTCGCCGCCTACCGGACCGGCGACATGTCCCTGATCGAGCTCCTCGACTTCGAGCGCGCCCTGGCGCGTGCAGAGATCGAGCGGCTGGAGGCCCGGGCCGACGCGGCCCAGGCCTACGCGAACCTGATCTCCGACGCCGACGGCGGGCGGTAGACCCATGACGACAGGAAATCCGATGACGACGATACGACGACGCCTTCACGGCGCATGGGTCCTCTTCGTACTCGCTCCCGGCCTCTGCCTCGCCGGCTGCGCCGAAGGCGAACGCGAGGCCAGGGCCGCGGCGGGCGAGGAGCATGCCGACGAGCACGGGCAGGATGAGCACGGTGGCGACGAGCCAGGAGGCGAGGAAGGCCGGGTCGAGCTCAGCGAGGTCGCGCTGGAGAACGCGGGCATCGCCGTGGCCGCGGTGGAGACGCGAGAAGTGACCGCCGGGCCGGCGGGCGCGACGGTGCCGGGGCAGGTCGAGTTCGACCCCGCCCGGGTAACGCTCGTCTCGCCCCGCACCTCCGGTCGTCTCGAGAGGCTCACAGTGGTGGAAGGCAACCAGGTCCGGTCCGGGCAGCCGCTGGCGTACGTCCTGAGCCCGGCGTTCCTCACGGCTCAGAGCGACTTCGTGCACGCCCTCCGGCGGGCGGAGCTGCTCGCCGGCACCGACGACGAGGAAGGCGCCCGGTCGCTGGCGGAGGCCGCACGTCGCCGACTCCTCCTGCTGGGCGCGGACGACCGCGTGATCGATCGCCTGGTGGAAGGCCGGGAACCGCTGGACCTCCTCCCGATCACGGCCCCGTTCGCCGGGAGCATCATCGAGGCTCACACGCTCACCGGCGCGGCTGTGGAGGCGGGGTCCCCGATCTTCACGCTGGCCGACCTGTCGGTGGTCAACGTGGTGGCCGAGGTGCCCGAGCGGTCGCTGGGGGCGCTCCGACGCGGGCAGACGGGTCGGGTCGAGCTCTCGGCGTACCCGGGGCAGCCGTTGGAGGGCACGGTCGACCGGATCGCCGAGGCGCTGGACCCCGAGACGCGCACGGCGCGGGCGATCCTCCGGGTGCCCAACCCCCGGGGCCTTCTCCGTCCCGGGATGTTCGCCACGGTGCGGCTCGGCCCCGCAGCGGACGGGCCCGGGGAGACCCGACCCGTGGTACCCGAGTCCGCCGTCGTGACCGACGGCTCGGCCCGATACGTGTTCGTCGAGGTCGAGCCGCGCGCGTTCGAGCAGCGGGCGGTCGAGGTCGAGCCGCTCGGAAACGGGTATGTCGTCGTCATGTCGGGGCTGGAGGACGGCGAGCGGGTGGTGGTCGAAGGCGCGTTCACGCTCAAGTCCGAGCTCGCCAAGGGCGAGTTCGGCGGGCACCACCACTGAGGCGGGGACGATGATCGATCGAATCATTCAGTGGGCGGTGCGGAACCGCTGGACCGTCATGCTCCTCGTCGCCGCGCTGATCGGCGGTGGCCTGTGGGCACTCCGGACCCTGCGCATCGACGCGTTCCCGGACATGACAAACGTCCAGGTGCAGGTCCTGGCCGAAGCCCCGGGGCTCTCGCCTCTGGAGGTCGAGCGGCTGGTCGCGTTCCCCATCGAGGTCTCGATGAACGGGCTCCCGCGGGTGACGGAGATCCGGTCGACCAGCAAATACGGGTTCGCCATCGCCACGATCGTCTTCGAGGACGGGACGGACCTCTACTTCGCCCGGACGCTGGTCTCGGAGCGGCTGCAGGGCGTGCGCGAGGAACTGCCGCCGGGAGCCGAGGCGGAGATGGGGCCCCTCGCCGGCGCCACGAGCGAGATCTTCCTCTACACGGTCGAAGGCGGTGGACTGGACCTCATGGAGCTCCGGACGCTGCACGACCGGGTGATCAAGCCGCAGCTCCGGGCGATCCCCGGCGTGACGGAGATCAACGCGTTCGGCGGACATGTCCGGCAGATGCAGGTGATCGTGGACCCGGCGGAGCTGACGGGGTACAGGCTGACGCTCCACGACGTCATCGAGGCGGTCCAGGCCAACAGCCGCACGCCCGCGGGGGCGTACCTGGAGACCGGTGACCAGCAGCTCATCCTGCGAGGGATCGGTCAGGCGAGCGAGCTGGACGACCTGCGGCAGACGGTGATCAAGCCGAGCGGCCGCGGCGTGCCCGTCGTCCTCGGCGACGTGGCCGAGGTCCGCTACGGGCCGGAGGTGCGGCAGGGCGCGGTGTCCCGGGATGCCCGGGGCGAGGTCATGAGCGGGATCGTCATGATGCTCCGGGGCGAGAACGCCCGTGAGGTGGTGGCGAGCGTCCGGGAGAAGGTCGAGCAGATCAACCGGTCCCTTCCCGAAGGCGTACGGCTGACCTCCTATCATGACCAGACGGAGCTCGTCGAGGGGACGCTGCACACCATCCGGGAGAACCTGCTCCTGGGCGGATTCCTGGTCATCGCCATCCTGCTGCTGTTCCTCGGCAACATCCGGGCGGCGCTGGTGGTGGCTGCGACGATCCCGCTCTCGCTCCTCTTCGCCATGGTCGGCATGCGTTGGCTGGGGCTCTCGGCCAACCTTATGAGCCTCGGCGCCATCGACTTCGGGATGATCGTGGATGGCTCCGTTGTCATGGCCGAGAACTACGTCAAGCGCCTCCACGAGGACGAGGAGGAGGGGCGGTTCCCGCAGAGCCGGCGGGCGCTGCTGGCGCGCCTCGGTGAGGTCGCCCACGAGGTGGGACGGCCCATCGCGTTCGGCGTGCTCATCATCATGCTGGTCTACGTTCCGATCCTGAGCCTCCAGGGGCTCGAGGGGCGGCTCTTCCGGCCCATGGCGCTCACGGTGGGGATGGCGCTCTTCGGAAGCCTCCTCCTGGCCCTGATGTTCGTACCGGCCGCGGCCACCTTCGTCTTCCGGACCGGCGCCCGGGAGTCCCGCTACGCCGTACGCCTGGCGCGCTGGCTCGACCGGCGCTACGCGCCACTCCTCCGGGCGACAATGGCGCGCCCCGGCCGCACCGTCCTGGCCGCCCTCGCGGTCCTGGCGGTCACGTCGCTCCTCGTCCCACGCCTCGGCACAGAGTTCCTGCCCGAGCTGGACGAGGGGTCGATCCTGATCCAGCCCACGCGCGATCCGAGCATCTCGCTGACTCACTCCATGGAGGTGGCGGGACGGATCGAGGCGGTGATCGCCCGGACGCCCGAGGTCACCACCGTCGTCAGCCGGGTCGGTCGGCCCGACATTGGCAGCGACCCCATGGGGATCAACCAGTCGGACGTCTTCGTCATGCTGGAGGACCGCGACGAGTGGCGTGACGGGATGACGAAGGAGGACCTGGAAGCCGAGCTGCGGGAGAGACTGGAGGCCGAGGTACCCGGCGTCGCCTTCGCGTTCACGCAGCCGATGAAGATGAGGCTGGACGAGCTCATCAGTGGCGTCCGGAGCGACCTGGCCGTAAAGGTCTTCGGCGACGACCCCGATGCCAACCTCGCCGCCGCGCAGGACGTGGCTGCGGCCATCCGCGGCGTCCCGGGCACCGCCGAGGTCCAGGTCGAGCAGACCACCGGGCAGGGCTACCTGGCCGTCCGCATGGACCGCGCTGCGCTGGCCCGCCACGGGATCCCCATAGCGGAGGTGCAGGAGGCGCTGGAGGTGGCGCTCGGCGGCGCCTCCGTGGCCGAGGCCGTGGACGGCGCCTACACCATCCCCATCACCGTGCTGTACCCGGAGACGGTGCGGTCTTCGCCGGAGGCAATCCGGGGGATCACGGTGGCCAGCGGTACGGGAGCGCTCATCAGCCTGGCCGAACTGGCCGACATCCGCACGGTCTCTGGCCCCGTCCAGGTCAGCCGGGAGCAGGCCCAGCGGCTCGTCATCGTGCAGGCCGACGTCGAGGGCCGGGACCTCGGCGGCTACGTCGCCGACGTGCAGGCCGCGATCGGTTCGGACGTGAGCCTGCCGCCGGGGATCTTCCTCGAGTACGGCGGCCAGTTCGAGAACCAGGAACGGGCGATGCGGCGGCTGCGGGTCGTGGTGCCGATCTCGGTCCTGCTGATCGCGATCCTCCTGTACGGCTCGCTCCAGTCCTGGCCGCTGGCGCTCCTGGTGCTCGCGAACCTGCCGTTCGCGGCCGTGGGCGGGGTCGTGGCCCTCTGGCTGCGAGGGCTGCACCTCAGCGTCTCGGCGTCCATCGGCTTCATCGCCCTGTTCGGCGTGGCGGTGCTGAACGGGCTGGTGCTGCTCACCACCGTTCAGCGGCTCCGGGAGGAAGGTAGCGAGCCAGCTGAGGCGGCCTTGCGCGGGGCCCGGGAGCGACTTCGGCCGGTTCTCATGACGGCCCTCGTCGCCTCTATCGGCTTCATCCCCGTAGCGGTTTCACACGGCGTCGGCGCCGAGGTGCAGCGACCGCTCGCTACGGTGGTCATCGGCGGTCTCGTTACATCGACCTTGCTGACCTTGCTGGTCCTGCCGACCCTGTATGCCTGGCTCGAGCGTCGGCGCTGGCGCTCGCGGGCCAGCGACGCAGCCCAGATAGAGCAGGAGCGGAACCTTCAGCCGTCGTGACGTCCTTGCGCCCGGTCCCGCCGCCAGCCAGTTCCCCATGGCCACACACACGTTCCTAAGCAAAGGATAGGGCAAGGGCGAGATCATCGTGGTCGAATGCTGAAGACATGAGGTCGATCTCAGCGCCTCGGATGCCCGCGCTCTGGGCACGTTCCGCCCACTGTTGCGTTACCTGAGCGACCTGAACTGCCGTAGACCGCGCTTCTTCTTCGGACAGGTCGAAGTATTCGGCGACCTCCAGGGCGAGCCGCAGCGAGGCGCTCGTATCATTGGGGTCTTCCCCTATCGCCGTAGAGAGGAACCGAGGCTTCACTTCAACCGGAACCGGGTTCAAATCATAGGCCGGTGAAAGCGTCCACCCGCCGCGGCCAGCATACAGGAACCCGTGATTTCTCAGGTGGTCATCGGTGTTCGATACCAAAATGT
>CAYMLW010000161.1:0-9007 GCA_964391035.1 uncultured Gemmatimonadaceae bacterium | reverse complement strand
GCCGAACAGCCCGTGCGTGGCCGGATAGGGGGGGCGGGGCCGGGGCATCCCGCGCTGGCCCTCGATGCTGGCGATCAGCGCCGTCTCCTCGCCGCAGACAAAAGCGCCGGCCCCTTCCTTGACCTGGATGTCGAATGAGAAGCCGGAGCCCAGGATGTCGTCGCCGAGCAGCCCGGCCTCGCGCATCTGCCCGATGGCGGTCCGCAGCCGCTCGACGGCCGTGGGGTACTCGGCCCTGCAATACACGTAGCCTCTGCTCGCGCCGATGGCGTAGGCGCCGATGCACATCCCCTCCAGCACCGCATGCGGATTGCCCTCCAGCAGCGCCCGGTCCATGAACGCGCCCGGATCACCCTCGTCGGCGTTGCAGATGACGTACTTCTGATCGCCCGGGGCCGCGCGGCAGAACTCCCACTTCCGCCCGGCGGGGAAGCCGCCGCCGCCGCGGCCGCGCAGCCCCGAGCGCACGACCTCCTCGACCACCTGGTCGGGCTCCATCTCGAACAGCGCCCGGGAGAACGCCGCGTAGCCGTCCTCGCGGATGTAGTCCTCGAGCCGCCCCGGGTCGATACAGTCGTTCAGCCCCAGTACAACCCGCTGCTGATGCTCGTAGAAAGGGATCTCCCCTGCGTCGGCCACCCGTCTCCCGGACCGGCCCGGCGCCGCACCCGGCATCTCGTAGAGCAGTTCCTCGACGGTCTCGCCCCGGCCCACCGTCCGGTCCACGATGGCGGGAACGTCCCCGACGCTCACCTCGCAGTAAAGGATGGCCTGCGGGCTCAACCGCAGCAGAGGACCGCGCTCACAGAGACCGTGGCAACCGGTCATCACAAGCTCGACTTCCCCGTCGAGCTCGCGCTCCCCCAGTTCCTCGCCGAAGCGTGCAAGCACCTCATCGCTGCCGCATGCCCTGCACCCCGTGTCCCCGCAGACGTAGATGCGCGGCTTGTCGGCGTTCCAGTCGGCCCGCAGCCGCTCCCGCCGCGACTCCAGAGCCTCGCGACTCCCGAGCTTCTCCGACACGGTCACGGCGCCCGCCCCTGCAGCGAGCCGAGCAGCACCTTCGCCGATTGCGTGGTCTGCCGCCGGTGAACCTTCTCGTCGATCACCAGCACCGGCGCCTGTGCGCACGCCCCGAAACACGCCACCGTCTCCAGCGTGAACAGCCCGTCCGATGAGGTCTTGCCAGGCCGCAGCCCGTGGCTCTCGCAGAGCTCATCCTGCAGCTTGCCGCTGCCGCGCACATGACAGGCGGTGCCCCGGCAGATGGTGACCCGGTGCTTGCCCGGCGCCTCGAAGTAGAACTGGGCATAGAAGGTCGCGATGCCCATGACGCCGGCATCGGAAAGACCTGCGTGCGTGGCGATCCGCCGCATCGCCTCCGGCGGCAGATACCCGAGCTCCGCCTGCACCGCCTGCAGCATGGGGATCGTCGATTCCCCCGTCGGAGCGAACCGCTCCTCCAACGCCGCCAGGCAGCTCTCGAGGCGACCGTTGGAACCGTCCACTGGACTCTGCTTCATCGCTGCTTGCCTCTATGGGCGAGATGAGCGGCACCTCGCCGGCCGCCCGAAAACGCACCCGAACATTACCGATTCCCGCCCGGTTGAGCAATCGGCTCACGGTCGTGGCCGGCGGAAGTGTGAAATTGATCACAACCATCCGGCGGCGACAGCGCCGCACCGGGCGCGAGTGTTCGGGACCCGGCGGCGATCGGCCCCGGGAGCGGGCCTGTGACACTGCCGGCGTGCGTGGACGCCCTGGACGGTCGGGCGCCGTGCGGGAATCCTCGGGGGCCACGGCGGGTACACGCCTTGCGCAACGGGTCGGGGCGGCTCCTATCACCCGGCGATTCCATGGGCAAAGCACACGCATACGTACTCGCACTCCTCGGGCTGCTCCTCGTGGCCGGCTGGTTCCTGGTCGGTCGTGGCATGGACCCCGGCGAGGAGGCGGTCCGGAGTGGTCCTGTGGGCGGTGACAGTGCAGCCGGCGCGCTGGTCGGGGGACCGGTGGCCCCCGGTCGGGACACCACGCCTCCGGCCGGCGCGTGGATCGGGGAGGAAGTGGTGTACACGCCCGGGGACGCGCGGATCTTCCGGACCACGCTGGAGTGGGCGCTCGAGAACCGCCTCGACACGCTCTCCATGGGCGACATCGTGGTTCGCACCGGCCGGCGCTTCGTCGGCCACCCGTACACGGCGCACACCCTCGAGCTCGGCGGACCCGAGCGACTGGTGGTCAATCTCCGTGAGTTCGACTGCGTCACGTACGTCGAGAGCGTGCTCGCCATGGCCAGGGTCATCCGTGCCGGGGGCGGCGACTTCGACGACTTCGCGGCCGAGCTCCGTCGGATCCGTTACCGCGACGGCATCCTCGACGGCTACACGAGCCGACTCCACTACTTCAGCGAATGGATCCACGACAACGAGGGCGCGGGGCTGGTCCGGGACATCACGCCGACGCTCGGCGGCGTGGAGGCCGACGAGCCCATTGACTTCATGTCCACGCATGCCGACGCCTACCCCAGCTTCGAGGGGCGGCCCGAGCGGGTCGAGGCGATCCGACGCATCGAGGAGCGGCTGTCGGCCCGGTCCCGTCGCTACGTCCCGGCCGACCGCATCGCCGCCGTGGCGGACGGGATCCGGGATGGCGACGTCATCGCGGCCACCAGCACGGTGACCGGGCTCGACATCGCCCACACCGGCATCGCGATCTGGCGTGACGGGCGGCTCCACCTGATGCACGCGCCCCTGGTGGGCCGGTCGCTGGAGATCAGCGAGGAGCCGCTGGCCGTGCGGATCCGCCGGATCGAGGGCCAGGACGGCATCATGGTGGCCCGTCCGCTGTAGCCGGGCCCCGGGGCAGGTCCACGGCCCCGGCCCGTCGGCATTCCGGACACGTCAGCAGGAGCCGGTGGCGCACGTACGAGACCTCCCGGGGCCGGGGGACCGGCGCCCGATTCAGAGGCGACCCGCAGGCCGGGCATGCGGGATCGTTCCCCTCCGCGAGCTCGGCGACCAGCCGGCTCCGCTCTTCCGCGGTGAAGTCGCCGGTCACGAGGACGACAGAGGCGGGAACCGGGTGGCCCGCCACCGGAGCCGGTGCGCTGTCTGGCGCAGTGTCCGGGCCCCCGCCACATGCCCCCGGGCCCCGGCCTGATCGGCCGCTTCATCGAGCAGGCGCGGCGCCGGGGCCGATCCCGCGACGAGCCGCCGTAGCACGGTGCCTTCCGGCCATCCGGGGACGGCGTCCAGGTGAGCCCGGGCGGCCTCGACGGCATGGGCGGCCACGGGATCGTTCGTGGTCGAGAGCGACCAGCCACGGAGCGCCGCGTACCGGGCCACGATCAGCGGCAGGTCTTCATCGTCCGCCCCGACGAGGTCGAGGAGGACCCCCTCGCCGGCGAATTGCTCCGCGGGGACCGGCGGCTCTCCGTACGGTGCTTGGCCGTCCCGGACGCGTGTCGTGCCTGCGATATGGTTGTACATGGGAGTAAGATCGGGGCTCACGGCCGCGAGGGCCATGGCTCGATGGGACGACTTCAGGGGCGGGAGGCGGCGTTCTGCGTCTTGGCCTGGTACAGCTCCTCGTCGGCCCGGCGGATGAGCTCGTCGGGCGTGCGCATGCCGGTCTGGTAGGAAGCGATCCCGGCGCTGACCCCGACGCCACCCATGGACGGGTCCTCCTCGACCGCCCCGATCACGCGGCTCGCGTGGGTGGCGCCGCCGTCCTCGTCGGTATCGGAGAGGATGCAGAGGAACTCGTCGCCGCCGTACCGGGTGGCCAGGTTCATGGCCCGGGTCTGGGAGTCCAGGATCGCGGCGAACCGGCGGAGGACGTCGTCGCCGGCCTGGTGCCCGGCGGAGTCGTTGTACTTCTTGAACCCGTCGAGGTCGAACATGACCAGCGTGAGGTCACGGCCTCGCTGTGCGGCCGCGAACTCCTTGGAGAGGAACATCTCCATGTGGCGCCGATTCGGCAGCCGGGTCAGCGGGTCGGTCAGGGAGAGGGTCCGGACCTGGTCGTGGAGCCGGGCATTGGCCACGGCGCCGGCGGCGTGGAAGGCGAGTCGCTGGAGCCGACGACGGGTCTCTTCGCGGAAGACCGTGGGGGTTTCGTGGGTGATGCAGAGGGCGCCGACCAGGGCGCCCTCTGCCACGAGGGGCATGGCGATGAGGGAGCGGGAGCCGAGTCGGTCCAGGACTTCCTGCGGGAGGTCCGGGTCCGCGGCCCTGTCGTCGGCGATCAGAGGCTCGCCCTGGCTCACCATTCGCTCCCGGAGCTTTGCGGGGATCGACAGCACGCTGCCGACATGGAAGACCGGCCGGCCCCCCATGATGGCGAGCTCGGCCCGTTCGTCGTCCCGGAGGAGCCAGACGGCGGAGCCATCGGCGTCGACGAGCTGGAGGGAGGCCTGCACCAGTTGGGCGAGCACTTCCCGGAGGTCCAGGGAAGCGGACAGTGCCCGACCCAGCTCCTCCAGCTGCTGGGACTCGCGACGCTGCCGTTCCAGCTCCTTGACGGTCCGGGCGTTCCAGACCGCGACGGCCGCGAGCGCCGCGATGGCGCTGAGCAGCTCGAGGTCGGCCTCGCCGTACATGTCCGCACGGTAGCTCTGGGCGCTGATGACGCCGAGGACCTGGTCCTCGTGGACCAAGGGCGCCGCCAGCACCGACCGGGTCACCTCCCGGTCGGTGTCCGGTCCGAGTAGCAGAATCGCCTGTCGGGGGTCCGATCGGCTCTCGAGCACCGGCGATCGCTCCCGTATGGCGCGGCTCTCCGACCCCCGGTACGTTGCACCCGGCTGCCCGATGACGCCCCGATCCGCATAGAAGACCACGGTCGCCTGGTCCGATTCCTGGTCGTACAGGGAGATGAAGAAGCCGGTGGTCTCGAGGACGCGGCTGGCCTGTTCGTAGATCGTACGGTACAGGACGGCGGGCTCGAGCGTGGAGGTGAGGATGCGACCGATGTCCAGCAGCACCGCATACCGCTCGTGGAAATCCGCGTCGGACTCTCGCTGTGTCGTGGCTCGGGGGGACATAGTCGCGTCGACCAGGGTGCGTCCATCCCATCATCGGGAACGACGGTCCCAACCAATCTAGACTCTGCGCCCCGCCACTACAACCAAACCATGGACTGCCGGACCGCCGCATGCTGAGGACGTCCCGCCTGGCGATCCTGTTCGTCACGGTCCTCGTGGACATGGTGGGGTTCGGAATCGTCCTGCCGCTCCTCCCCTACTACGCCGAGGAGTTCGGCGCTTCTCCGTTCCAGGTCACGCTCCTGATCGCGTCGTTCTCGGCCATGCAGTTCGTGGCCGTCCCGATCTGGGGACGCGTGTCGGACCGGCTGGGTCGGCGGCCGTTCATCATCGCCGGGCTGTTCGCTTCCGCCGTGTCGTATCTGATCTTCGGCCTCGCGGAGTCGCTGGCCGCGCTCTTCTTCTCCCGCATCGCCGCGGGCGCAGCCGGCGGTACCATCTCGGTGGCCCAGGCGTACGTGGCGGATACCACCGAGCCGGAGAACCGGGCCCACGGCCTCGGGATGCTCGGCGCCGCATCGGGCCTCGGGATCCTGATCGGGCCCGCCATCGGCGGCTGGTTCAGCGGGTTCGGCTATGCCGTGCCCGGCTTCATCGCCGCCGGACTGTGCGTGACGAACGGCGTGGCCGCGCTGTTCTTCCTGCCGGAGTCCCGGGACCCGGACCTGAAGGCCTCGGGGGCCCCGGGGATCGAAGGCGGCCGGGCCCCGGAGGGCGGGGCTTCGGAGGGCGCAGCGTCGGAAGGCGTCGTCGCCGGGCCCCAGGCGGCCACCCTCCGGAGCTGGATCGGGACGCTGACCAGCTTCCCCTTCGGCCTCCTCCTGGGCGTCTACTTCCTGGCCATCATGTCCTTCACCGCCATGACCGCCGTGCTCGCGCTCTACGCGGAGCGGGCCCATGGCATGGACGCCCTGGACATGGGCATCATCTTCGCCACCGCGGGGGGCACGACCGTGGTGGTCCGGGGACTCATCGTGGGCTGGCTCGCCCGGCGGGTCGGGGAGCGCTGGATCGTACGGGCGGGTACGGTGGTCCTGGCCGGGAGCCTGGCGGCCATTCCCCTGATTCCGGGGCCGGCCCTGATGTTCGCGATCGTGCCCTTCTGGGCGCTGGCGACGGGGTTGACGTTTCCCTCGCTGGCGAGCCTGGTGTCGCAGGGGACCGACTCGGCGTCCCAGGGCTCGATCCTGGGCGGGCAGCAGGTGGTGGGCGGGGTCGGCCGGGTGCTGGGGCCCGTCTGGGCCGGCGTGCTGTTCGAGCGGATCGGGATCTCGGTGCCCTTCCTCGTCGGGGCGTCGCTGGTGACGGTGGCGGCGGTGCTCGCCACCCGCATCCCGCCCCCTCGCCGCCGGAGCACGCTCGACGACGAGGCGCCGCTCTCCGCCGAAGGCATGACCGTTTGAACCGCCCCTCGGCCTTGCGGCCCGCGTCGCCCGGGTATATATCCGGATCGCTATGGTCTTCGTAACTGGTTTTCTCGTCTGGCTGGCCATTGGACTGGGGGCGGGGCTGCTGCTCCACGCCACGTACCGGGGGCCCACGACCACCCCGTTCCTCAGCATGTTCTTCGGCGTGGCCGGCGTCTTCATCGGCGGCATGCTGGGCACGGCGCCCTACGTGACCCACGACCCGACGCCGCTGCGGCTCGGGGCGATGATCGGCGCCGCCCTGGGAGCGTTCCTCTTCCCGTTCATCTACCACCTCGTGGCGCGCAAGGCGTTGTAGCCCGCGTCAAGGCAGGTCCTCCATGCGAGCCGTGGTGATCACCGAGTCGGGCGCGCCGGATGTGCTCAGGCTCCAGGAGGTCCCGGACCCGGACCCCGGTGAGGGCGAGGTCCGGGTGCGCGTGGAGGCGGCCGGGCTCAACCGCGCCGACCTGCTCCAGCGCCGGGGTCACTACCCGGCACCCGACGGCTGGCCCGACCACATCCCGGGGCTCGAGTACGCCGGCGTGGTCGATGCCGTGGGCCCCCGGGGGGCCGTGTGGTCGGTCGGCGACCGGGTCATGGGGCTGGTGGGTGGCGGCGCGTGCGCCGAATACGTCGTGGTGCCGGCCGACGAAGCGCTGGCCGTGCCGCCCGACATGGCGGCGGAGGAGGCGGCCGCGGTCCCCGAGGCCTTCATCACCGCCCACGACGCCCTCCGCACCCGCCTCGGCGTCCGGTCGGGCGAGACCCTTCTGGTCCACGCCATCGGGAGCGGTGTGGGCACGGCGGCGCTGCAGCTCGCCCGGCGCTGGGGTGTGCGGGTCATCGGGACGTCCCGGACCCAGTGGAAGCTGGAGCGGGCCCGGGAGCTGGGACTGGACGTGGGCATCTTCACCGAGGATGGCACGTTCGCGGACGGGGTGCTCGTGGCCACGGGGCAGCACGGGGTCGGGAGCATCCTCGACCTGGTCGGCGGCGACTATCTGGAGGAGGATCTCCGCTGCATCGGGATGCTGGGCAGGATCGCCCTCGTCGGCCTCACCCGGGGGCGCTCGGCGACGCTCGACATGGGGGTCATGCTGCGGAAGCGCCTCACCATCGTGGGCACCGTGCTCCGGAGCCGGCCCGGCGTGGAGAAGGCCGCCGCCGCCCGCCTTTTCGCCGAGGACGTGAGTCGACCTCTGGCCCGTGGCGATGTCCGACCCGTGATCCACGAGGTCCTGCCCATGGCCGAAGCCGCCCGGGGCCACGCCATGCTCGAGGCCAACGAGACGTTCGGCACTGTCGTGCTCAGGTGGTAGGCCTTCCTTCCAGCCATTCCCGGACCCCCCTGACGCCGCCGCGGAAGGAGTACGCCTCGTAGCCCTCCCGCTGCATCTTCTCGGCGATATGGGCCGACTGGATGCCGTGGCCGCAGTAGATCACGTAGCGTCGGTCGCGCTCGAGGGAGCGGAACTTCCGGAGCAGCTCCCACTCGTCGCGCCGCTCGGCGCCGGGGACGTGCCAGCTCCGGTACGCCGGCTCGGGCCGGCAATCCAGGACGACGGCGTCATCGTCGATCCGGTCGGTGAAGAGGTAGGGCGCGACGAGGTCGGTGGCGGTGAGCGCCCGCAGGTCCAGGACTTTCCGGTCGGCGACGGCGCGCTCGACCGTCTCGATGTCGACCTTCGCCTCTTCCGCCGCCACCGCGCCCACCTTCGCGGCGGTGACCGGGCGCCCGGGGGCGATGGCGCAGTACTCCTTGACCCGCTCGCTGAGCCCGGCGGTGCCGATCCTCCGGGCCCGGGCGATGATCTCTTCCTTGTCGAAGCCGATGAGCGGTCGGAAGACCGGCAGGTCGGCCGCCGGCTCGATGGCCCGTAGGTTCGACAGCGTCTGTGACGACACCTGGCCCACCGCCTCGCCGGTGATCACGGCCTCGGCCTTCAGCTCTGCGCCCACCCGGGAGGCCGCCCGGTACATCAGTCGCTTGAGCACCACCTGCCAGTACTGCTGGCGGGCGTGGGACCGGAGCGAGTCCAGCGGCCCCGCGAAGTCGACCACGTGGAGCCGGGGGCGCGTGCCGAAGCTCCAGTCGTCGGCCAGCAGCTTGCCCACCTGGACCACGGCCCGTTCGTAGGCGTCGCCGCCGAGGTTGCAGAACACGTAGTCCTGCCGCACGCCCCGCTTGAGCATCAGCCACGAGGCGACGGCCGAGTCATATCCCCCGGAGAGCAGCGTCACGGCCCGGCCCTCCACGCCGAGGGGCAGGCCGGCCGCGCCGGGGACCCGGCGGCCGAAGAGGAAGGCCCGGTCATCGCGGACCTCGACGAAGACCTCGACCTCCGGCTCGTCGAGGTCGACCCCAGCCGAGGCGTCGAGGAGCCGGCGGCCCAGCTCGATCTGGACGTCCTGCGACCCGAAGGCGTGGCTCCCCGCCCGCCGTGCCCGGATGGCGAAGGTGCGGCCGCGAACGGATTCCGTGTACAGCCGTGCGCCCGCCTCGACGATGGTCTCGAGGTCGGCGTCCACGATCCGGTCGATCGGGCTCAGT
>CAYMLW010000160.1:0-9017 GCA_964391035.1 uncultured Gemmatimonadaceae bacterium | reverse complement strand
TCGCCATGCCGCCAGTGGCGGCCCACGCGCTCGAAGCCGAGAGCCTCGAAGATCTCGTCGCGGCGCTCCGTACGACCTCGCCCTTTCTCGATTACGACATCGAGATCGCCTGACCGATAGATCCCGGGGGCGTGGACCTCGATAGCGGAGCCACCCACCAGCGTCACCTCGAATCTCGCGGCGGAGAACGCCGAATGAAGGACCGATGCGATGTCGGCAACCTGCGTCGCATGCTCGATCGGGTCCTCGGCCATGCCAGAGGCGAGGACGGCCTCCAGTTTGGAGCGAAGACTCTTCAGTTCATCGGAATCGTTCATGAAACCACGGTACGCCGAATTTAGGCGCGCGGCAAAGAGGCCCCCAGGCCAAGGGAGAATAGAACGACGAGGGTGGTGCAATGAAGGGTCAGTGTGCCCCGTGGCATGGGGGGCACAGAACGACTACGGTGGGTGAAGGAACGCACTGGACGAGCGGGTGAGCCGAATCAAGATCCCACACCCAATCCCACAGGGGAGAGGTTACAACCGGTAGTATCTGTCTGGCGTACGATATTTTAGGGGCGGTTAACCACCCTCTGATATGACCCCCCTTTCTGCGGTTCCGACTCCCGCCGGCTCATTAGGCTTTCACGCCCTGCGTACATCTTCGAGGTGCACGGGCGGGAGCCGAGCTGCGCTTGAACCTTCGGGGCGCCGCTCACGCTCCAACCTCGCTGGCGCCACTCCGGGCAGCCCGAAGCGCCTGGGGGTCGCTCCACGTTCGGGGACCGCTGGATTGCCGCGCGCTCCCCCACGCCTGCAAGGACCAGGCGGCGCCCCGGACATCCCCCCGGAATCGTGATTCCCCATTGCGGGGGGGTAGGCAGCCCGTAGCTTACCGCATGGTCAGGAAGCCCTGGAACTCCGCTCGACAGGTGGACCCACCGATCCGTGCCGAAGCCTTCGGCATCGAGCGTCTGGCGGAGCACGCTCGTAGCCTGGCCGCGGCCCAGACCGCCATCGAGAAGCCGAGCCGGGGCCGCAACCTCCTGCGCAAGGTCCACGAGAACGGCCGTGCGCTGGAGGCGGCGTACCGTGACGTGGTGGAGGCGGTGCGCGAGAAGCGGGAGATCACGCCGGGCGAGGAGTGGCTCCTCGACAACTTCTTCGTGGTGGATGAGCAGCTGCGGGAGGTACGGGACCACCTTCCCGGGAGCTTCTACCGGATGCTGCCGAAGGTGGTCGAGGGTCAGCACCTGGCGGGGTATCCCCGGGTCTACGGGGTGGCCTGGGCGTATGTGGCGCACACGGACAGCCGGTTCGACCTGGACACGCTGCGCCGGTTCGTGTGGGTGTACCAGGACGTCCAGCCGCTGGGCATCGGCGAGCTTTGGGCTGTGGTTATCCACCTCCGCGTGGCGCTGCTGGAGAACCTGCGGCGCCTGGCGGAGCCCATGGTCCATGCGCGGCACGCACGAGCGCATGCGGACGAGATAGCGGATCGTCTGTTGGGCCTGAGTGGCCGGCGTGCTGAGCCAGTCGAGGACGTACTGGCGCGCCTGGGCGACGAGCCGCTGGACAGCGCGTTCGCGGTGCAGCTGGTCCAGCGGCTGCGGGACCAGCCGGCGCCCATCATGCCGGCGCTGGACTGGCTCCGCCAGAAGCTGGCGGAACAGGGTACGTCCGCGGGTGAGGTGGTGGCCCGGGCGCACCAGGCACAGGCGGAGACGAACGTCACGGTCCGCAACATCATCACCAGCATGCGGTGGCTGTCGTCCATCGACTGGCCGGATTTCGTCGAGAGCGTGAGCCTGGTGGACGAAATCTTCCGGTCGGTTCCCGGCTTCGCGGCCATGGACTTCGTCACCCGGGACACGTACCGGGCGCGGGTGGAGCTGCTGTCGCGGCGGTCGAGCTATACGGAGCTGGAGGTGGCGCGGGAAGCGGTGCGGCTGGCCCGGGAGGCGCACCTGAACCCGGAGGAGGCCGCATGGCCGAGGGTGCCCGAGCGGCCCGAGGAAGACCCGGGGTACTACCTGGTGTCCCTGGGGGCGCGGGCGTTCGAGAAACGGTTGGGGTACCGGGTCCCCTGGCGCGGCCGCATCTCCCGGGCGTTCCGCGCCCACGCGGTGGTGGGGTACTTCGGCAGCATTGCCGTTCTCACCGCGCTGCTCCTGGCCGTCCCACTGCTGGCTTCCTGGCGCGGCGGCGCGGCGGTCCCGGTCCTGGTGCTCCTGGGCATCCTGGCCGTGGTGCCCGCCTCCGACCTCGCGGTGTCGCTGGTCCACCGTTTGGTAGCGGCGGTCGTGAAGCCGAAGCGGCTCAGCAAGCTCGACTTCACGGACGGCGTGCCCGTCGAGTTCCGCACCATGGTGGTGGTACCCGCGTTGCTCACCAGCCCGGAGGAGGTGGCGGAGCTCGTCGAACGGCTGCAGGTGCACTACCTGTCCAATCCCGATGGCTACCTCCACTACGGACTCCTGACGGACTGGGCCGACGCGCCGCGGGAGCACATGCCGGACGACGCGGCGCTGGTGGCGGCGGCGGCCGACGGGATCGCGGTCCTGAACGAGCGTTACGGCGCCATGCCCGATGGTACCGACAGGTTCCTGGTCCTCCACCGTCGCCGGGTGTGGAACGAGGGGGAAGGGAAGTGGATCGGTTGGGAGCGGAAGCGGGGGAAGCTGCACGAACTGAACCAACTCCTGCGGGGCCACGAAGACACGACCTTCATCCCCATCAACGGCACGCCACCCGCGGTGCCGGCCGGCGCGCGGTATGTGATCACGCTGGACGCCGACACGCGGCTTCCCAAGGCGTCGGCGTACCGGCTGGCCGGGGCCATGGCGCACCCGCTGAATCGACCGCGCTTCGACCCCGAAGCCGACCGTGTGGTGGAAGGCTACGGCATTCTCCAGCCGCGCATCACGCCGTCGCTCCCCACGGGGCCCCTGAGCACCACGTACCAACGCATCGTGTCGGGGCCCGGCGGCGTGGATCCGTACGCGGCCGCGGTCTCCGACGTCTACCAGGACCTGTTCGGGGAGGGGTCATACACGGGCAAGGGCATCTACGATGTCGACGCCTTCGAGACGGCGCTGGCCGGGCGAGTGCCGGAAAACACCCTCCTGAGCCACGACCTCTTCGAGGGGCTCTTCGCCCGGGCCGGGCTGGTGACGGACGTGGACCTGTTCGAGGAGTTCCCCACACACTACGCGGTGGCGATGCGGCGCCACCATCGGTGGGTCCGGGGCGACTGGCAGCTCCTCCCCTGGATCCTGGGCCGTGCACGGGACGCGGCGGGGCGGAGGGCGCGCACGTCCATCCCCGTCCACGGGCGCTGGAAGATGCTGGACAACCTGCGCCGCAGCCTGTCGGCTCCCGCCTCCTTCCTCCTCTGTGTGGCCGCCTGGACCCTGCACGGGGTGTCCGCCCTGCTGTGGACGGGCGTGGTACTGGCCGCCATCGTGGTGCCGGCCTTCATCCCGGTGCTGGACGGGCTGGTCCCCCGGTGGAAGGGGTTCTCGAAGCGCAGCTACCTGCGGGGCACCGGCAGCGACATCCGGGTGGCGTCTCTCCAGGTGATGCTGGCGGTCACCATGCTGGCCCAGCAGGCGTGGTTGATGACGGATGCCATCGTGCGCACGCTGGCCCGACTCTACATCACCCGGAGCAACCTCCTGGAATGGATGACTGCCGCCCAGGCGGAGTTCGGCGCCGACCGCAGACTACGCGTCTTCCTCCTGCACCTGCGTTGGAGTGTGGTCCTCGCCGTGGTGGCCGGCGTGCTCTTCGCGGTGGCCAAGCCGCAGGCCTGGCTGGTGGCGGTGCCCATGGTGGCGCTCTGGGCGCTGGCGCCCGTAGTCGCGTGGCGCGTGAGTGTTCCCTTCAAGTCGGCGCAGGCGCGGCGCCTGTCGGAGGAGGAGACGCGCACACTGCGCACCCTCGGGCGGCGGACCTGGCGTTTTTTCGAGGCGTTCGTGACCGACGAGGAGCACGGGCTCCCGCCCGACAACTTCCAGGAGACCCCCGAGCCGACGGTGGCCCACCGCACGTCACCGACGAACATGGGATTGTATCTGCTCAGTACCATGGTCGCCCACGACTTCGGCTGGATCGGGACGCAGGACATGGTCGAACGGCTCGAGGCCACGCTGGGCACCATGTCCACGCTCAAGCGTTACCACGGCCACTTCGCCAACTGGTACGACACCACGGACCTCCGGCCCCTGGAGCCCGTCTACGTCTCCACCGTGGACAGCGGGAACCTGGCGGGGCACCTCCTGGCCCTGGCCCAGGGCTGCCGGGAGCTGGCGCAGCGGCCCCTGGTGGCGGGCCCGCGGGTGCTGGACGGGATCCGCGACGCGCTGGACCCGGTGCTCGACATCGTGGACAACGGTGCGTTCCACCCGCGCTCGGAAACGGTGACGCTGCTCCAGGTGCGGCAGGCGCTGGATGACATGGCGGCCGCGCTCGTCGATCCTCCGGCGTCGACACCCGAGTGGGGCCGCCGATTCGTGGAGCTGGGGGCCCGCGCGGAGAACCTGCTGGACATCGCCCGGGCGCTGTCCAGGGACGCAGAGGACGGCTCCGGCCCGGAGATCCTGGCGTGGGCCACGGCGGTGCGGGATACGGTAGAGAGCCACGCCCGGGACTTCGCCGTGCTGGAGGTCGACGGTCCCACTGCCCTGGCGGAGGCCGAGGCCCAGCTCGAACACCGGCTCTCCGCCGTCGCCCTGCAGGCCGGGGGTATGGCCCGGGCCATGGACTTCTCCTTCCTCTTCGACACGTCGCGCAAGCTGTTCTCCATCGGCTACCGGGTGGCGGATGACACCCTGGACCCCGGCAGCTACGACCTGCTGGCTTCGGAGGCCCGGTTGGCCAGCTTCGTGGCCGTGGCCAAGGGCGACGTGTCGCCGTCGCACTGGTTCGTTCTGGGCCGCTCCCTCACGCCAGTGGGGCACGGCGCCGCCCTGGTCTCCTGGTCCGGGTCCATGTTCGAGTACCTGATGCCGCTCCTCGTGATGGACCAGCCGGTGCGCAGCCTGCTGGACCTGACCTGCCGGCTCGTGGTGCAGCGCCAGGTGCGTTACGGCAGGGAACGGGCCGTGCCCTGGGGGGTGTCCGAGTCGGCGTATAACGTGCGCGACCTGGACCTCACCTATCAGTACTCGGATTTCGGGGTGCCCGGCCTGGGGCTCAAGCGCGGGCTCTTCGAGGACGTGGTGGTGGCGCCGTACGCCACCGTGCTGGCGGCCATGGTCGATCCGGCGGCCGCCCTGGAGAACTTCCGCCGGCTCGCTGACGCCGATGCGCTGGGCGAATACGGGTTCTACGAGGCCCTCGACTACACACCCTCCCGGCTGCCCGAAGGGTCCCGAGTGGCGGTGGTGCGGGCGTACATGAGCCACCACCAGGGGATGACCATAGTGGCGCTGGGCAACGTGGTCCATGACGGCTGGACCCGCCGGCGCTTCCACGCCCATCCCATGGTGCAGGCCGCGGAGCTGCTCCTCCAGGAACGAACCCCGCGCTCGGTAGCCGTGGCCCGGCCCCGCGGCGAGGAGGTGCGGGAAGCCGCCCACGTTCGCGACCTGGCGCCCCCGACGCTGCGGCGCTTCGAGTCGCCTCACGACATTTCGCCGCGCACGCACCTTCTGTCCAACGGCCGCTACATGGTCATGCTCACCGCCGCCGGCTCGGGCTTCAGCCGCTGGGGCGACCTGGCGGTCACGCGGTGGCGGGAAGATGCCACGCGGGACCACTGGGGGACATTCCTGTACGTGCGGGACGCCGAGACCGGCGAGGTGTGGTCGGCCGGGTTCCAGCCGACGGGGACCGAGATGGACCGCTACGGCGTGGTGTATACCGAGGATCGGGCCAAGATCCTGCAGCGGGACCGGTCGCTGTCCCTCACGCTCGAAGTGGTGGTGTCGGCGGAGGACGACGCGGAGCTGCGCCAGCTCACGGTGACCAACCTCGAGAACCGGGACCGGGAGATTGACGTTACGTCCTACGCGGAGGTGGTGCTGGCGCCCCAGGCTGCGGATGAGGCACACCCCGTCTTCTCGAACCTCTTCGTGCAGACCGAGTTCGATCCCGCCACGGAAGCGCTTCTGGCCACGCGGCGGCCGCGGCAGGCGGGGGAGTCGCAGCCGTGGCTGGCACACGTCGCAGCCATCGACGGAAAGGCCGTGGGCGCGTGCGAGTACGAGAGCGACCGGGCGCGCTTCCTGGGTCGCGGACGCGGGCTGCGAACACCGATGGTGGTGATGGAGGGCAAGCGCCTTTCCAACACCGCGGGCACGGTGCTCGATCCCATCATGAGCCTGCGCCACCGCGTGGCGGTGCCCGCCGGTGGGACGGTCCGCATCGTGTTCACCACACTGGTGGCCGAAACGCGGGCGGAAGCGCTGGAGTTCGCCGAGAAGTACGGCCAGCCGGAGACCTTCGAGCGGGAGAGCTCTCTAGCCTGGACGTACGCCCAGGTCCAGCTGCACCACCTCCGCATCACGCAGGACGAGGCGCACCTCTTCCAGCGTCTGGCGAATCGCCTGCTGTACAACGACTCTACGCTGCGCACCGTGGAGCGGGACGTGGTGGCGAACCGGCGGGGCGCGTCCGGCCTCTGGGTCCACGGCGTCTCGGGCGACCTGCCCATCGCCGTGGTGCGCGTGGAGGGGGACGAGGAGCGGGACATCGCTCGCCAGCTGCTGCGGGCCCACGAGTACTGGCACCTCAAGGGGCTCGCCGTGGACCTGGTGATCCTGACGGCCCATGGAGCCTCCTACGCCCAGCAGCTCCAGGATTTCTTCGAAGACATGGTGCGGGCCAGCGCGTCGGCCACCGGGAGCGAGACCAATGAGCCCCGTGGAAGCGTCTTCGTGCTGCGGGAAGACCTGCTCTCCGAGGACGACCGCGTCCTGCTGCGGTCCGCTGCGCGGGTGCTGATTCTGGCCAATCGTGGCACCCTCTCCGAGCAGGTGGTCCGGCTCGAGCGCGTTCGGCCCGGCCCCGTGCCGTCGCGCATGCGGCCCCCGCCGCAGGATGGGGAGCCCGTGCCACCGCCCACCCTGGACCTGGCGTTTTTCAACGGCCTGGGAGGGTTCACCGGGGACGGCCGCGAATACGTCACCATCCTGGGCGAGGGTCAGTGGACGCCGGCACCCTGGATCAACGTGGTTTCCAACGGCGCCTTCGGGTTCCAGGTCTCGGAGTCTGGCTCCGGCTACACCTGGTCGGTGAACAGCCGGGAGAACAAGCTGACGCCCTGGACCAACGATCCGGTTGGCGACACTCCGGGGGAGGTGTTCTACGTACGGGACCTGGATTCAGGGACAGTCTGGGGACCCACCTGTCTGCCGATTCGCGAAAACCACTCACCCTACGTGGTCCGCCACGGCCAGGGGTACAGCACCTTCGAGCACACGTCCCACGGCATTGCGCTGGAGCTCCTCCAGTTCGTGCCCACGGACGACCCGATCAAGATCTCGCGACTCGCCCTGGTGAATCAGTCCTCCCACACCCGTCGCCTCTCTGTCACCGTGTACGTGGAGTGGGTGCTGGGCGTCAGCCGGGGCGGCTCCGCGCCGTACATCGTCACCGAGATCGATGCCGTGTCGGGGGCCCTCTTCGCCCGCAACGCCTGGAACGGGGAGTTCGCCGAGCGCGTCGCCTTCGCCGACCTGGGTGGGCGCCAGACGTCGTGGACCGGCGACCGCGTCGAGTTCCTGGGCCGCAATGCCAGCTTCGACCACCCCGCGAGCCTGGAGCGGGGCGCCGAGCTGTCCGGCAAGACCGGCGCCCTCCTGGACCCGTGCGCCGCCCTCCAGACCGTGGTGGAGCTGGAACCGGGAGAACGGGCCGAGGTGCTGTTCTTCCTTGGCCAGGGGAAGAACGCGGATGAGGCCCGCATGCTCGTCGAGAGCTACCGCCGCCGGGAGTGCGATACGCTGCTCCACGACGTGCGGGAACAGTGGGACGCCGTCCTGGGAACCGTCCAGGTGCGTACGCCGGACGCGTCCACGGACCTCCTCCTCAATCGGTGGCTGCTCTATCAGACCCTGACCTGCCGGATCTGGGCGCGCTCGGCCTTCTACCAGTCCGGGGGGGCCTACGGATTCCGCGACCAGCTCCAGGACGTGCTGGCGTTGATGGTGGCCCGACCGGATCTCGGGCGCGACCAGATACTCCGCGCCGCCGCTCGGCAGTTCCCGGAGGGGGACGTCCAGCACTGGTGGCACCCCCCCACCGGCCGGGGCGTGAGGACCCGGATCTCCGACGACCTTCTCTGGCTGCCCTTCACCGTGACCCACTACCTGGCCGTCACCGAGGACCGTACGGTGCTCGATGAAGAGGTGCCGTGGCTCGAAGGCGACGCCCTCGAGGAGGGACAGCACGAGGCCTACTTCGAACCCGGGGTCTCCCTGGATCAGGCGACCCTGTTCGAGCACTGCGCCCGGGCGCTCGACCGCAGCCTGGCCGTGGGCAGCCACGGCCTGCCGCTCATGGGCGGCGGCGACTGGAACGACGGCATGAACCGGGTGGGCCACGAAGGCCGTGGAGAGAGCGTCTGGCTGGGCTGGTTCCTCGTCGCCAACCTGCGGGACTTCGCCCCCGTGGCCGAACAGCGCGGGGAAGGGGAGCGGGCCCTGCGCTGGCGAGAGGCCGCCGACGCCCTCGTGGCCGCCCTCGACCGGGAGGGGTGGGACGGGGAGTGGTACAAGCGGGCCTTCTTCGACGACGGCACACCGCTGGGGTCCGCGGCCAGTGAGGAGTGCCAGATCGACGCTATCCCCCAGGCCTGGGCCGTCATTTCCGGCGCCGCCGACCCCGAGCGGGCCGATACGCAGCCAGCCTGCGACCAGGTGCGCCGCCAGCAACCAGGCGACCGCCACGACCAGCAGCGTCTTCGCCGGCGAGAACCCGGGGGCGAGCCCCCACCAGACCAGGGCGACACCAACGGTCGGCAGTAGCACCACGGCCAGCCTGCGTGTGGTCTGGGAGGGGGCCACGGTCACGCGTGGATGGTGCCGAGCC
>CAYMLW010000159.1:0-9116 GCA_964391035.1 uncultured Gemmatimonadaceae bacterium | reverse complement strand
CCGACATGAACAGGCGGTAGATGCCCTCGACCTCGTCGTCCACGTAGCAGAACGACCGGGTCTGGGTCCCGTCGCCGTACACGGTGAGGGGCTCCCCCCGGAGGGCCTGTACGATGAAGTTGGAGACCACCCGTCCGTCGCCGGGCCGCATCCTGGGGCCGTACGTATTGAAGATCCGTACGATCCGTGTATCCAACCCGTGAAAGCGTTGATAGGCCATGGTCATGGCCTCGGCGAAGCGCTTGGCCTCGTCGTAGACGCCCCGGGGCCCGATGGGGTTCACGTTGCCCCAGTAGGACTCGTGCTGCGGGTGCACTTCGGGGTCGCCGTAGACCTCGGATGTCGACGCGAGGAGGTAGCGGGCGCCCTTCGCCTTGGCGAGGCCGAGGGTCTTGTGGGTCCCGAGGCTGCCCACCTTGAGCGTGGGGATCGGCATCTCGAGGTAGTCCACGGGGCTCGCGGGGCTGGCGAAGTGGAGGACGCCGTCCAGGGGGCCCTCTACGTAGACGTAGTCGACCACGTTGTATTCGATGAACGCGAAGCGCTCGTGGGCGAAGAGGTGGGCGAGGTTGTCGGCGCTGCCCGTGATGAAGTTGTCCATGCCGATCACATCGTGGCCCCGTGCGACGAAGTGGTCGCAGAGGTGGGATCCCAGGAAGCCGGCGGCACCGGTAATGAGAACGCGCATGGGGGATTCGTAGTCGGAGTCGTAGTCGGGGTCGGGCTCCAGGCGGTTATGCCGGCTGCCTGGCCTTCAGCCATTCGATGAAGCGAGGGATGCCGTCCTCGACGGGCGTGGACGGCCGGTAGTCGAGGAGGTCCCGTGCCTTCGAGATGTCGGCGAAGGTGCGCTCGACGTCGCCGGGCTGCATGGGCAGCCGCTCGATCCGCGGCTCGACGTCCAGGGCGTCACCGATGAGGTCGATGAGGCGGCGCAGCGGCGTGGTCCGGCTCTCGCCGAGGTTGATGATCTCGAACTCGCCCGGGTGGGTCCGGCTCCGGTCGATGGCGGCCGTGACCCCGTCCAGGATATCGTCGATCCAGGTGTAGTCCCGCTCCGTCGTGCCGTCACCGAACATGGGGATCGTCTGTCCGCGCATGAGGAGCGTGGCGAACTTGCGGATCGCCAGGTCCGGGCGCTGTCGGGGCCCGTACACGGTGAAGAACCGGAGCGCGATCACGGCGGCGCCGGTGAGGTGTGCGTGGGCGTGGCAGAGCAGCTCGCCGGACCGCTTGGTCGCGGCGTAGGGCGAGATCGGTCGCTCGACCCGGTCGTCTTCCCCGAAGGGCACCTTCTCGTTGTTGCCGTAGACCGACGACGACGACCCGAAGATGAAGCGCGGGATGTCCCGCTCCCGGCACAGCTCGAGCATGGCCTGGGTGGCCAGGAGGTTGGCGCGGGCGTAGGCCATGGGATCGGCGATGGACGGCCGGACCCCGGCCTTGGCCGCCAGATGGACCACGGCGTCGAAGGAGCGGTCGCCGAGGGCACTGCGGAGCCCGGGGAGGTCGGCGCAGTCGTGCTCGACGAGTGAGAAGTCGGCGCGGCCCAGCGCATCGGCCAGGTTCGCGCGCTTCTCTGCCGGGTCGTAGAAGGGGTCGAAGTTGTCGACGCCCGTGACCCGGGCTCCGCGGTCGAGGAGCCGCTCGACGAGGTGGCTGCCGATGAAGCCTGCCGCACCCGTAATCAGAACGTGTTCAGCCATGGTCGGAGATCAGGGAATCCGGAGGCTCCAACCTACCCGGAGGAGGCCTGGTCGAAAAGAGCGGCGTGTACGGGGCCCGTACCGGCATCGGTCCAACGTCTGTCGTTTCACGGGGCGCCTGTTATCTTGTGCCGACTCGGATGGCGACCAGGGCCGGTGAATCGGCGTGGGGAAAGGGAAGCCACCATGAAGGTGCCGTTGCTGGATCTGAAGGCCCAGTATCAGGGGATGCGCGGGGAGCTGGACGCCGCGGTGGCGGGTGTGGTGGAGTCACAGCACTTCGTTCTGGGGCCGGAGGTCGAGGGGCTGGAGACCGAGCTGGCGGAGCGGATCGGCGTCGACCACGCCATCGGCTGCGCGAGCGGTACGGACGCGCTGCTCCTCGGGCTGCGAGGTCTCGAGCTGGAGCCGGGCGACGAGGTCATCGTCCCCGCCTTCACCTTCTTCGCGACGGCCGGCGCGGTCTGGAACGCCGGGCTCCGTCCCGTGTTCGCCGACATCGACCCGGCCACCTTCAACGTCACCCGGGCGACGCTCGAGGCGGCGCTCACGCCCCGGACCCGGGCCTTGGTGGTGGTCCACCTGTTCGGACAGATGGCGCCCATGGCGGAGATCCTCGGCCTCGCGGCGGAACGGGAGCTGGTGGTGGTCGAGGACGCGGCGCAGGCAATCGATGCCCGGCAGCGTATAGATGGCGCGTGGCGGGCGGCGGGCTCCGTCGGCCGGGTCGGGTGTTTCTCGTTCTTCCCGACCAAGAACCTGGGCGGGTTCGGCGATGGTGGACTCATGACCACCGACGACGTAGGGCTGGCCGACCGGCTGGCGAAGCTCCGGGTCCACGGCGGGCGACAGATGTACCACCACGAGATGGTCGGCACGAATTCCCGGCTGGACGCGATCCAGGCGGCGGTGCTGCGGGCCAAGCTGCCCCACCTCGAGGCGTGGACGCGGGCCCGGCGGAGACGTGCGGCCCGCTACGACGAGGCGTTCGCCGACGCGCCGTCCATCCGGACCCCTGTCGTGGCCCAGGGGAACGAGCACGTCTACAACCAGTACACCATCCGCGTCCCGGATCGGGACCGGGTCCGCAAGGCGCTGGAGGATGCGGAAATCGGGACGGGCGTGTATTATCCCGTTCCCCTGCATCTGCAGGCCTGCTTCTCCGAGCTGGGGGGCGCCGCGGGCGACCACCCGGAGTCGGAACGTGCGGTCGAAGAGGTGCTGTCGCTGCCGGTGCATCCGGAACTGACACTCGAACAGCAGAGTCACGTGATCAAAGCCACCCTGGAGGCCGTTGCATGACGAGGCGGTGCCTGGTCACCGGCGGGGCCGGCTTCATCGGCTCGCATCTGGTCGAGCAGCTATTGGATCGTGGCGACGAGGTGGTGGTCCTGGACGACTTCTCCACCGGACGCCACATCAACCTCGAGCCGTTCGAGGGACGATTCGAGCTGATCGAGGACACGGTGACGGATCCAGCGGTCTGTCGTCGGGCCATGGCTGGGGTGAGCGTGGTGTTCCATCAGGCCGCGCTCGGGTCGGTACCCCGATCCGTGGCCGATCCGGGCCGGACCCACCACGTGAATGCCACGGGTACGCTGAACCTTCTCGTCGCCGCCCACGAGGCGGGGATCGAGCGGTTCATCTACGCGTCCTCCTCGTCGGCGTACGGGGACGCCGGCGAGCTGCCGAAGGAAGAGACCATGATCCCGCGGCCGAAGTCGCCGTACGCGGTCGCGAAGCTGACGGGGGAGAACTACTGTCGGGCCTTCGCGGCGACCTACGGGCTGGCGACGACGGCGCTCCGCTACTTCAACGTTTTCGGTCCGCGCCAGGACCCGGACTCGCAGTACGCGGCGGTGATTCCGCTGTTCGTCACCGCGGCGCTGGAAGGGGCGCAGCCCACGGTATTCGGGGACGGCGAGCAGAGCCGGGACTTCACTTTCGTCGACAACGTGGTCCAGGCCAACCTCCTTGCCGCCGAGGCGAAGGACACCGGCGACGAGTTCGTGTTCAATGTCGGTGCCGGCGCGCGGACATCGGTGAACGAGCTCTGGCGCCTGATCGCGGAGACCGTCGGAACAGAGGTGGTGCCGTCGCACGGCGCGGCCCGGCCCGGAGACGTCCGGCACTCACTGGCCTCGCTGGACCGGATCCGTCACACGCTGGGGTACGAGCCGGCGATCGATGTGGGAGAGGGCGTGCGGCGCACAGTGGCGTGGTACTCGGCGCAGCACGCTCCCCATTCCGATGGCACCGGGTCCGCCCGGTAATACGACCAATCGAACGATAAACCACTGACATGCATGTATCTGTAATCGGGACAGGCTACGTCGGGCTCGTCGTCGGCGCCGGACTGGCCGAGATGGGCAACGACGTCATCTGTGCGGACATAGACGAGGCGAAGATCGGGCGGCTGAACGCCGGGGAGATCCCCATCTACGAGCCGGGGCTGGAGCCGCTCGTGGAGCGGAACCTCGAGGGCGGACGGCTGACCTTCACTACGGACCTGGGCCACGCGGTCCGGGACTCGGAGATCATCTTCATCGCCGTGGGGACGCCGGAGGGCGAGGACGGCAGCGCGGACCTGCAGCACGTGCTGAACGTGGCCCGGACCATCGGCCAGAACATGAACGGGCCGAAGGTGGTGATTACGAAGAGCACGGTTCCGGTGGGCACAGCCGACAAGGTGCGGGCGGCGATCGATCGGGAGACAGACCTTCCGGCGTACGTCTGCTCGAACCCGGAGTTCCTCAAGGAGGGGGCGGCCGTCGACGACTTCATGAAGCCGGATCGGGTGGTGATCGGCGTCGACTCCGAGGAGGCTCGCCGCGCCATCGAGGAGCTGTACGCGCCCTTCGTCCGGACGGGCAACCCCCTGATCTTCATGGACATCGCGTCGGCCGAGATCACCAAGTACGCGGCCAATGCCATGCTCGCCACGCGCATCTCCTTCATGAACATGATCGGCCGCCTCTGCCACAGGGTGGGAGCCGATGTCGACAAGGTACGCCAGGGCGTGGGCTCGGACACGCGGATCGGAAACTCGTTCCTCTTCGCGGGCGTCGGCTACGGCGGCAGCTGCTTCCCGAAGGACGTGAAGGCCCTGATCCGGACCATGCACGAGCACGACGTGCCGGCCGGGATCCTGGAAGCGGTCGAGGAGGTGAACGCGGGCCAGAAGGCGCTGGCGCTGACGGCCATCACGGAGCGCTACGGGGAGGACCTCTCGGGTCGCACCTTCGCGGTGTGGGGCCTCTCCTTCAAGCCGGGCACCGACGATATGCGGGAAGCCACCTCGCTGGTGGTCGTCCGGGGCCTGCTCGAGCGTGGGGCCAGGGTCCAGGCCCACGATCCCGAGGCCATGGAGGTCGCCCGCCGGGTCTTCGGTGACGACATCATGTACACCGAGACCAATTACGACGCCCTCAAGGGCGCGGACGCGCTGGTGATCCTGACCGAGTGGCAACCGTATCGTCGCCCGGACCTCGACCGCGTCATGGCGCTGCTGGGAGAGCCGGTCATCTTCGACGGCCGTAACCTGTTCGATCCCGACAAGATGACCGCGCGTGGCTTCGACTACTGGAGCGTCGGTCGTCCCCGGGTCGCCACCGATCAGGCCGAGGCTCAGGCCGGGACGCCGGTCTGAGGGACTCGCGTTGATGCGGTTCCGGCCACCCGCTAGCTTGTTGGAATGAGCAGCAGAGCGGATCGTCTGATCTTCACGGCCCGGGAGGCGTACGAGCGGCGCGATTACAACGCCGCGCTGGCGGACCTCCGCAAGGTGGTCGAGGAGTACCCGCACTTCGCCGATGTCCGCAACCTCATGGGTCTCTGCTTGAGCCTCCTGGGCCGGTCGGAGGAGGCCCTTGCCGAGTTCGACCACGCGCTGGACGAGAACGGCTGCTACATCGAAGCGCTGCTGAACCGGGCCATCACGCTCAACGAGCTGGGTCGGCACGACGAGGCCCGGGCGGCGTTCGAGCGGGCGGGAGACTGCGAGGAGCGGGACGAGAGCCGGTTCGCGGCATCCGTATCGGCCCGGATCGCGAACGCGTACCTGCAGATCGGGGAGCTGTACATGGCCGCGTCCGCGCCGAGCGAGGCGGTGGACGAGTTCCGCAGGGCGTTGGAGCTGCGGCCCGAGTTCCACGACATCCGCAATCGACTGGGCGAGGCGCTGCTCCAGGCGGGATCCCTGGACGAGGCCAGGGAGGAGTTCGAGCGGGCACTCGAGGGCAACGACCGGTTCCTGCGGGCCCGCCTGAACCTCGGCTTCGCGCTCTACCGGGCGGGGGACACGAACGACGCGCGCGCCCGCTGGGCGGAGTGCCTGAAGCAGGAACCGTCCAACCCGCAGGCGCGGGCATACCTCCGACTCGTCGAGTCGTAGGTGAGAGCGCGGCGCATGGCGGCCCTGCTCGCGGCCCTGCTCGCGGCCCTGGCCCTCGGCGGCTGCCAGGACAACGAGAGCGCCATCGTCCGGGGCGACCGGCTCTGGGCGGACTCCAGCTTCACCAGCGCCATCGCCGAGTACCGGCTGGCCGTGGCGCAGAGCGAGGATGACGCCGCACTGCTCCGGTTGGCCCACACCCTGGCCCGGACCAGCGCCCAGGACGAGGCCCGGTCCACATACAGCCGGCTCCTCGAGGAGTCGGACGCCTACCGGGACCAGGCCGTTTACGACCTCCTGCACGTGGCCGAGCGCGGACTGGACCGAGGCGATGAGCTCACGGCCGCACGGGCCATGGACGACGCCCTGGCGCTCCGGCCCGAGCTCTCACCACGGCGCGGCGCCCGGGAGGTGGCCGCGTTCTTCCTCGAGCAGGACCAGCCGGAGAAGGCACTGTATTACTACCGCCGCGCCCTGACCACCGCCCACCCCGATTCGGCCGTGCCGCTCCTGTACCAGATCGGCCTGCTGGAAGAGGAGCGCGGCCGGTGCAGCACGGCCATCGACTACTTCCGTGCGTTCCGGGAGCAGGCGTCGGGAGACTGGCGCCGGTACCGCACGCTGCTGAGCGAGGCGCGGTGGCACACGGGCGGCTGCGCGTTCGAGCTGGCCATGGCGGCCCGGGACTCGGGGGCTGTCCGCGCGGCACTGGATCACCTCGAGCACATGATCGAGCTCGGTGTGCCGGAGAACCGGCTGGACCGAGCCTGGTTCGAGCGCGGCGAGCTGCTGCTCGAGATCGGGCTGCCGGACGAGGCGCTGGCGGCGTACCGGCAGCTGCTGGAGCGCAATCCGACGCGCGCGGGCCGGCTCGTGGAGCGTGCCCAGGAGCGTATCGACGAGATCCGTTTCGGCGAAGTGACCCGGCCCGAGCCGCCAGCGGACTGAGCCATGGAGACCGCGGATCTCCTCATCGTCGGCGGCGGCATCGTGGGGATCGCGGCGGCTCTGGAGTGGAAACGGCGCGCGCCGGGCAGCCGCGTCGTCGTGCTGGAGAAGGAGCGGGCGGTGGCCCGCCACGCCAGCGGACGGAACAGCGGCGTGCTGCACGCCGGCCTGTACTACCCGCCCGGCTCCCTGAAGGCGCGCCTCGCCCGGGACGGGAACGCCCGTCTCACCGACTACTGTCAGGCCCGCGGTCTCGCCATCCGGCGCTGCGGCAAGCTGATCGTCGCGACCGACGCGGGCGAGCAGGCGGCGCTGGACACCCTCTACGAGCGCGGCCGGGCGAACGGCGTGGACCTCGAGCTCGTGGACCGGCACGAAGCCCGGGCACTGGAGCCCTCGATCCGGGTCGCCGAACGGGCGCTCTACTCGCCGAACACCTCGTCCGTGGATCCCGTCGAGGTGGTCACGGCGCTGGCCGCGGACGCGCGGGAGGCAGGCGTCGAGGTCAGGCTCGGGGAGCGCTTCGAGGCCTGGCGATCCGGGTCCCGGGTCGTGGAGACGAACCGGGGGCGGTGGGCCGTCGGGTTCGTCCTGAACGCCGCTGGCGCCCACGCCGACCGGGTGGCCCGGGCATTCGGGTTCGGGAGTCGGCACCGGATCATGCCGTTCATGGGCCGCTACCTCCGGGCACGGGTCCCCGTCCATGTCTCACGGCACGTGTACCCGGTCCCGGACCTCCGGTACCCGTTCCTTGGCGTGCACCTGACCGTGGCGGTGGACGGCGCCGTCTGGCTGGGGCCCACGGCCACGCCCGTCCTGGGACGGGAGCACTACCGCCCGCTGGACGCGGGGGTCGGCGAAGCGCTGGTAACGGCCATACACCTGGCGCGACTCCTCGCGAGTCGCCACAATTCCGGGCTGCGTCGACTCGCGGGCCGGGAGGCGCGGCTCCGGTCGGCGGCCGCACTGGTGCGGCAGGCCGCCCGTCTCGTGGACGGATTGCCCGGACCGGAGGCGTGGGAGCCGGGCCGGCCGGGGATCCGGGCGCAGCTGGTCGATACCCGGCGGTGGAAACTTGAGGACGATTTCGTGTACGAAGCCGACGGCGGATCGTGCCACGTGCTGAACGCCGTGTCACCGGCCTTCACCTGTGCACTTCCGCTCGCGGAGCATCTGGCGGATACGATCGAGGGGATCCGGAAGTCTTGAATAGAATACGACACAGGCCGCGAGCCCGGCGGGGCGTGCTACTCATCCTGGCTGGCGTTCTGGCGCTGGTGGGTGCATGCGGACCGAAGCAGCAGCCGCTGACCGAGCTGACGGCGGAGGACCTCTGGCTGCGGGGTGTGGCGGCGTACAACGAGGAGGAGTGGGCCGACGCCATCCGGTACTTCGACCGGTACGCCATCGTGGCGGGCGCCGATCCGCAGGTCTACCAGGCACGCATATTCGTGGCCCAGGCCCACTTCAACCGGAAGGAGTTCGTGACGGCGGCGGCGGCGTTCTCCCGTCTGGCCGGCGACCTGGGCCGGACCGGACTGGCCGATGACGCCCGTTTCATGGCCTGCCGCTCCTACGAGGAGCTGTCCCCGGACCCGGAGCTCGACCAGGAGTACACCCGGTCCGCGATCAGCCACTGCCAGGACCTCATCGACCTCTTCCCGGACAGCGAGTTCAGAGAGCCGGCCGAAGAGATCGTCGCGGCCATGTGGTCGAAGCTCGCCCGGAAGACATTCGAGACGGGGGACTGGTACCAGGGGCGGCGGGCGTACGATTCCGCGATCATCTACTACGACGATGTCGTGGCCCGGTATCCGCAGACCCGCTGGGCTCCCCGGGCCCTGGCCCGACTCGTCGAGATCTACGGCATCCTGGAGTGGGAGACCGAGGAGGAGGAGACGCGGGAGCGGCTCCTGACGGAGTACCCGGAGAGCCCCGAGGCCCAGTCGCTGGCTGGGATGTGACCCACGAGCCGCGTCGACGCCGCCGTGTGGACCGATCTTCATAACCACGTGATTCCGGGGGTCGACGACGGAGCCGCGGACGTGGAGGGAGCGGCCGCGGCGGTC
>CAYMLW010000158.1:0-9156 GCA_964391035.1 uncultured Gemmatimonadaceae bacterium | reverse complement strand
CAGCGCCTTCAGCCCGCCGGTGATGAACGAGAGGTCCAGCGGCCCGAGGGCGAACAGGGCCGCCAGCATGATCAGCGGCCGCCAGACGAACAGGAAGAGGAGGATGCCCCCGATCGCCGCGCCGCCGGCAAAGAGCGGGTAGCGCGCCAGCAGGAACGACAGGACCAACGCGCCGAGGAGACCGGCGGCCAGCGTGCCGGGGCTCATGGACCGCTGCCCGGAACCGACGATCACGCCCCAACCCTTCGATGCCCCGTCCAGTCGACCGGCCACGGCTCAGCCTCCGGTGACCTCTTCGAAGACCTCGAACATCGCATCTCGCCACCGCTCGAGGGAGTACTCCTGCCGGACCCGCTCGTACCCCGCCTCGCCCATCTCCTTCCGCAGCAACGGCGACGCCAGCAGTCGGACCACCGCCGCCGCCATGGCCGATGGATCCGCCGGCGGTACCACCAGCCCCGTCTCCCCATCCACCACCGTGTCCGCGGCCGTACCCATGTCCGTCGTCACGACCGGGAGCGCCGCCGCCATGGCCTCGAGGAGCACGAACGGCTGGCCCTCGCCCACCGGGTTCCGGCTCGGGAACACGAACACGTCCGCCGCACGAAAGGCCTCGGATTTCGCCTCACCCCGCACCACGCCAGGCCGCTCGACGACCTCGCTCAGCCCGTTCCCCTCGATTGCCGCCCGGATCGCATCCTCCTCCCACGGATAGCTCTCCCCCGCCAGCGTCAGCCGCACCCCTGGCACTCGCTCCCGGACCTCGCCCATCGCGTCCAGCAGGTCCAGCACTCCCTTGTTCTCACACACGGCCCCGAGATACAGAACGGTGAGCTCTTCACGGTCGTGGTCGTGGTCGTCCTCGGTTTCCCCCGCTGGCGGGGCGGCCGGGCGGGGCCCCACCGGCACCCCGTTCGGGATCACCCGGACCCGCTCCCGCGGCACCACACCGTCGAACAGCCCGCGGAACCGCTCGCCCAGCACGATGATCCGATCCGCGCCCCGGAGCTGCCACCGCATCAGCGCCCGGAACCACCACGGCTGGGCGTCGTAGAACCGCCGGAAGAACCCGCCATGAAGGTGGATCACGACCTTCCGGCCGGTCAGACGCGCCGGCGTCAGAAAGAGGCAGTCCCGGAGGAACCCCAGCCGGCCCTGCGACAGGCTGGCGTACACCACCCGGGGACGGCGCCGGACCAGCAGCCACACGAACTCGAGGCCGTGCCGGAGCGCCAGGAACACGTTCCCGAGCTCCAGCAGCCCGATATTCGCCAGCCCCCGACGGTCCGCGATGTCCAGAAAGACCAGCGGCAGGTCATCCCGCTCCGCAAGCTCCTGCAGGTAGCCGATCGATGTCGCGATCCCGAACGGCGGGGGTGGCAGCGGGCCCACCACCAGGATCCGCCCCGTCGACTTCCTCCGCCTCATCCCCCGGCGACGTCCAGCACCCGGTCGGCCACCCGCGCCGCCTGCTCCTCCGTCATGTGCGGGAACATCGGCAGCGACAGACACTGGTCCGCCGCCTCCTCCGTCACCGGCAGCGAGCCCCGCCCCAGTCCCAACCCCGCGTACGCCTGCTGGAGGTGGATCGGAATCGGGTAGTGCAGTCCCGTCGCGATGCCTTCCGCGCCCAGCTCCTCCCGGATCCGATCCCGCTCCGGCGTCCGGATCACGTACAGGTGGTACACATGCCGCGCATAGTCCATCTCCAGGGGCGGACGGAACGACGACGCACCCGCGAACCGCTCGTCGTACACCCGCGCCACCCGGCGACGCCCCTCGTTCCAATCCCCCAGACGCGCCAGCTTCAGCTCCAGCGCCGCCGCCTGGATCGCGTCCAGACGCGCATTCGAGCCGATCGCCGTGTCGTGAATGTACTTCTCCGCCTGCCCGTGATCACGAAGACGACGCGCGTAGCCCGCCAGATCCCCGTCACTCGTCACCACCGCGCCCGCCTCCCCGATCGCGCCCAGGTTCTTCCCCGGATAGAACGAGAAGATCGCCGCCCGGCCCATGCTCCCACACACCTTCTCCGTGCCGTCCGGGAACCGGTACGTCGCGCCGTGGGCCTGCGCGGCGTCCTCGACCAGTGGAATATCGTATTCGGCGGCAATATCCAGCAACGGCCCCATGGCCGCGCTCTGGCCGTAGAGGTGGACCGGGACGATGGCCGCGACACGCCGGCCGCTGGCCCGGTGCACGACGCCGTCGTCCCCCCGGTCGCACTCGTCGGCCAGTAGCCGTTCGACGGCGGCGGGGCTCAGGGTCTGGGAGTCGGCATCGATGTCCACCATGAGGGGGAGGGCACCGAACTGGGTGGCCGCCTCGGCGGTGGCGATGAAGGTGTGGCTCACGGTGACGATGGCGTCTTCCGGCCGAACGCCCACGGCCTGGTAGGCGATCCGGAGGGCGTCGGTTCCGCTGCCAACGCCAACGGCGTGCTCGGTGCCGCAGAAGCGGGCGAAGGCGTCTTCGAAGGACGCGACGATGGGCCCACCGACGAATGAGGAGTTGTCGAGGATACGGGAAAATGCCGCTTCGAGATCGGCCCGGATCTCTTCGTGCTGAGGTCGCAGGTCGACGAAGGGGACCGGTCCCGCATCGGCTGTGGTTATTGGCATCTGGTGTTCTGCTCTGCGTGTGAAAGGTCGAGCAAAACACTATAACATCTCCGGGCCCCCGCGACGACCCGGGAGATGAACCCGGACCCCGATGAAGCATCCAACGACCGGGGGGGTCGGGGGTCCTCGATCCTCGATCTCGGCGGCATCCCCGTTTCGGTGGCTACGCTCCTGCGGCGGCGCAGATCTCGTCCACGACGAAGCGGAGCGGCGTCCGGTCCGGGGTGGCTGGCGCCGGGTGGTCGGGGCGTCGTTGAAGGGGGATCCCTGCGGCATCGTCGACCCGGCGGAGGAGGCGGAGCCGTCCGTCGGCCTCGAGGGAACGGTCCACGGCGCCGGTCGGGCCCTGGAAGACAGAGCAGGCGGGTACGCCGAGGACGGCGGCCTCGCGCGTCATGGTACCGCCGCCTCCGATCACGAGGTCGGCGGCCCAGACGAGCTGCCGGCCGTCGACCGTGGCGGGGACGTCCCAGTCGATGCCGCGGTCGTCGAGGATCGCGCCGACCTCCCGGCGCTGAGCGCCGCTCCGGGGGACCAGGGCGACGTGGACCCGGGAATCGGTGGCGAGGCGGTCGGCCACGGCCTCGAGGAGGGGCTGGCGGTCCCGGGGATGGTAGTGTGCCGCATCGGCTTCGGGCCTGAGGACCACGAGGATCTGCTCGTCGGTCACGCCGATGCGCTCGCGGACCCCCGGCTCGGGCTCGAAGTCGGCCAGGTAGACCTCTTCCTTCGGTCCCGGATAGCCCACCACCCGGTCCCGCTGGCCGGCCGGGATCCCGGCGAGGACCGGCTCCGGGACCAGGACGCGGTCGGAGAACCGGTGGAAAAGGCCTGCGGCGACGCCCTCGTAGTCGTAGAGCGTGACGACGGGCACGCGGAGCGGCCAGGCGGCGAGGACCAGCGGCCGGGAGCCGTGGCTGACGGCGAGGTCGAAGCCGCGGCCGAGGCCGAAAGCGGCGAGGCGGGTTGCGCGCCAGAGCGTGGCGGCGGCCTTGGTCGTCAGGGAGCGTCCGCGGCCGCCGCCGATGACGCGTGGCGGCATCCCGTAGAGCCGGGCGAGCTCCACGGTCTGGCCATCGGCCCGGGCGGTGACGGTCACATCGTTGCCGCGGGCACGCAGCTCCTCGACAATGGGTCGGAAGAAGCTGGGATGGGGCGTGTTGTCCAGGTCGATCCAGATGCGAAGCCGGGAGTCGTTCCCTCCGCCGCCCTTACGCCGATACCGCATCGTAGAGACTCACCGGAACCCCTCCCTGGGGGATCGACCGGGCGGCCGCCTCGAGGATCCGGACGACCCGGACCCCGGCCCGCCCGTCCACCATCAGCTCGGCCCGTCCCCGGATGGCGTCGACCACGTTCTCGACCTCGACGGCCAGCGCCTCCCGGGTGCTGACCTGGGGCACCGTCACGTCGCCGGACCGGTAGTTCACGAGTAGCTTGTACTCCTGGTTCGACTCGTCCGAGGGCTCGCTCATGAACGACACGCCCTTGTCGTACACCCGGATCTTCTCGCTGGGCTCCATGTCGTCGTAGACCAGCATCTTCTTGCTGCCGCCGACGATGGTCCGCCGGATCTTGGCCGGTGCCAGCCAGTTCACGTGCACGTGCGCCAGGATCTCGTCGTCGTAGCGCATGGTCAGGTAGGCGATGTTCTCGGTCGGGCTCCCGCCATGGCTCATCCCTACGGCGGCCACATCGTCCGGGGCCGAGCCGATCAGGTAGTCCATGATCGAGATGTCGTGGGGCGCCAGGTCCCAGAGCACGTTCACATCGCTCTGGAACAGGCCCAGATTGATCCGTACCGAATCGAAGTAGTAGAGTTCGCCCAGCTCACCCGGCTGGATCAGCGACCGCATCTTCTGGACGGCGCCGGTGAAGATGAAGGTGTGGTCCACCGCCAGGATCAGGTCCCGCTCCTCGGCGATCCGGCAGAGTTCCTCGCCCTCCGCCGCGTTCGTGGTCAGCGGCTTCATGACCAGGACGTGCTTGCCCTGCTCCAGCGCGGTCTTCGCCAGTTCGAAGTGCGTCCAGGCGGGCGTGCACACCACCACCAGGTCCACCCCGGGGTCGTTCAGCACCCGCTCCGGGTCGTTCGTCGAATACGACGCGCCGTACTCCGCCGCGGTCCGCTGCGCCCGCTCCTCCAGTATGTCCGCCACGCCGACCAGCTCTGCGCCCTCGTGCTGGGCGAAGTTGCGAGCCAGCTTCGGCCCCCAGTACCCGGCCCCCAGGATCCCTACATTTATCGTGGCCATCACGTCCTTGTTTTGTTCGGACTGCTTACTGCGCACCGCCGGAGTTCGTCAGTACGACGGGAACGGTCTTGAGAAGGATACGCACATCCTTCAGGAATGACCACTCGTGGATGTAGCGGACGTCGAGATCGCACATCTGGCGGTAGGTCAGGAGGTTCCTGCCGGACACCTGCCACAGGCCCGTCAGGCCGGGCCTGCAGTCCAGCCGCTGCCGCTGCCAGTCGTCGTACAGCTCGACCTCGTAGGCGATGGCCGGACGCGGGCCGACCAGGCTCATCTCGCCCTTCAGCACGTTGACCAGCTGCGGCAGCTCGTCGAGGGACGTGCTCCGGAGGAAGAGGCCCATCCGCGTGGTCCGCTCGTCCGGACCCAGCTTGTACACGCCCGTGCGGTCGTCCCGCTGCTCCCGCTCGCCGTTCACCAGCCCGCGCACGTACTCGCGATGCTTCTCATCGCTCGCGCCGTGGTGCATCGTGCGGAACTTGAGCATCTGGAAGGGACGGCCGTAGAGCCCGGCCCGCTCCTGGCGGAACAGCACGGGGCCCCGGCTGTCGAGCCGGATCAGGACGGCGATCAGGAGGAACAGCGGGGCCAGGACGACCAGCCCGAAAGCGGCGCCCATGACGTCGAGCGCTCGCTTCAGACGCGAGGTCACGACCGGGAGATCGGGCGGCTCCCCGGGCTCAGCGCGCAGGGGTGGCTCCCGCTCGCGCGGTTGGCTGGGCACGCGCTCCGGAAGCGACACTTTCACTCGTCACCGGCGTCGTGGGCGTCGGCGCCCCGCACCACCCGGGCCGGGACCCCCGCCACGATGGCGCCCGCCGGGACGTCCCGCGTCACCACGGCGCCCGCTCCGATCATGGCGTCTTCCCCGATCTCGATTCCCGGCAGAATCACCGCACCCGATCCGACGGACGTGCCACGGCGAACGACGGTCCGTTCCAGAACCCACTCCCCGTCCTTCAATGGCTCGCCGTCCTCCCCTGTAGCGCGTGGATAGCGGTCATTGGTGAACATCACCCCGTGACCGACGAACACTCCGTCCCCGATCTCTACTCCCTCGCACACGAAGCTGTGACTCGAGATCTTGCACCGCCGTCCGATCACGGCGCCCTTCTGGATCTCCACGAAGGGCCCGATCCGTGTGCCATCCCCGATCTCGCATCCGTAGAGGTTCACGAATGCATGGATCGTCACGTCGCTTCCAAGACGTACGTCTGATGCGATCCGACTGTAGGCAGGTCGGGCCAAGTGGCTCCTCGAAGCTCTCGTCGCTCGAACTCGACCGTCAGAGTTGGCGGGCGCTATAATACCGAGCCCCCGAAACCGACGCAACCCGCACAGCGGCTCCGTATCTTCGCCCGGTCGGTCAGGTTGAGACCGCCTTCACAACCCCTCCGCCGGTGGGGTGATCGGAGCCCACCACCGCCGGGCGGGACGCCCCCGGCCACGAGTGATCGGGGGCCGGGTCGTCTTGATTTCTCGATCGATCCCGGACACCTTCCGTTGAATCTAGCGTGAACGCGTCCCTCACCGAAGTTGTCCCACCGGGGCCCATGTCCATCCGCACCGCTCTGTTCGTCGGCCTGATCGTCACCGTGATGGCGTCGTGCACGGGGGATCTGTTCTCCCCCGAGGAGGGCCCGCTGAGCCTGAGTCCGGACTCCATGGTCCTGCTCCTCGAGGACCTGGGGGTCTTCACGGTGACGTACGAGGGCTCGGGCCGGTCGGTCGAGCCCCGGTCGGTGGACTGGACGTCGTACGGCAGCGCCATCGCATTCGTGAACCCGCTGGGCGAGGTGCTGGCCCTCGACACGGGGACGACGGCCATCGTGGCCCGGAAGGAGTCCTCCAGGGGGCTGGCCACGGTAACGGTGATCCAGCTCGACCTGGACGGCGTCTCGGCCGGTCGGCTGCACAGCTGCGGCTGGGTGGAGGACGGGCCGGCCTACTGCTGGGGCCTCGACAACCATGGCCAGCTGGGCGGCGGCGAGGCGACCGACGAATGCGGCGACGAGCCGTGCCATTTCCGGGCCATCCCGGTGACGGGCGGTCTGCGCTATTCCGCTGTGGCCGCCGGGGGCGAGCACAGCTGCGGCCTCACCGGGGGGCTGGCCTACTGCTGGGGACGGAACCTCGAGGGCCAGCTGGGGATCGGCGCCGAGGACGACGGCACGTCGAGCCCGACGCGGGCGGTCACCCAAGAGCTCTTCAGCCAGCTCGCCCTCGGACGCAACCACTCGTGCGCCCTGACCGACGACGGCCGCGCCTTCTGCTGGGGCGAGAACGGCGCCGGCCAGCTCGGCACCGGCGTGGCCGAGGCCGCCCCGACGCCCCGGCCCGTGGCCGGCGACCTGCGCTTCGCCATGCTCTCGGCCGGTCTCCGCCACACCTGCGGTGTCACGATGGAGGGCGCCGCCTACTGCTGGGGCGGCAACGAGCACCGCCAGCTGGGCATCGGCTCCAGCCGCGACGCCGCGGAGCCGACCCGGGTCGCGGGCGGCCACGCCTTCGTCACCATCTCGGCCGGCGACGAGCACACCTGCGCCCTCGAGGCCGACGGCGCGGCCTACTGCTGGGGCGACAACTCCCAGTCGCAGCTGGGGGACGGCAGCCGCGCGACCCGGGGCACACCGACCCGGGTGGACGATCGCTACTCCTTCGACGAGATCGCCGCCGGCGGCGCCCACACCTGCGGCGTGGCCCCGGACGGGCTGTCCTACTGCTGGGGCTGGAACGGCTACCGCCAGATCGGGGACAACGCCGGGCGTCCACGACGGTCCCGGCCAAACAAGGTCCATAGCGATGTCCAGCTCGCCGATCTCAACGCCGGCTGGCTCCACAGCTGCGCTACCGCCGGCGACGGCCGGATCCGCTGCTGGGGCTACAACGGGGCCGGCCAGCTCGGGCGCACCAACCCCCGCCGCATCACCGATGTTATCTCGGGCTGCCCCGCCGAGGAGCAGCAGCGGTGCAGCGCGGTGCCGGTGCCCATCTTCGGCAGCCGGTGACGCGGGCCCCTCGCCACCCTCGCCGCCCCGACCCACCGGGCGGGCCGCTGGCGTCTCTCGGGTCTCACCTCCGTCGGATCCCGAAGGGGTTCATCGCCGCGTGCGCCGTGTTCTGCGCAGGCTGCGACGTCGCCGAGCCACCCGTCCCGGCTTCCATCGAGGTCGTGGACGGCGACCGTCAGACGGGGCCCGCGGGTGTGCCCCTCGGCGATGCCCTCGTGGTGGCCATCCGCGACGCGGACGGCGCGGGGGTCGGCGGCATGGAGGTGACGTGGTCCGTCGCTGAGGGAACCGGCACGGTCGAGCCGGCGCGGTCGCATACGGACAGGGAGGGGCACGCCTCGGCCCGTTGGACGCTGGGGGAAACGATCGGGGCGCAGGCGGTGGTCGCCCGGCACGGGGGCTTCGACCCGGTCGCCTTCACGGCGGTGGCGGTCCCGGGCCCCGCCGCACGCGTGACCGTCTCACCGGACAGCGCCCGGGTCTTCGAGGCCGGGGACACGGTCCGCCTGACGGCCGAGGTGACGGACGTGTTCGGCAACCGGATCGAGGATGCCGAGATCACCTGGAGCGCGACGGACACGGCCGTGGCCCGGGTCGCGGAGGGCCTGGTCACCGCCGTGGCGCCAGGCTGGGTCCACGTCATGGCGACCGTGGCGTCCTCGACACCCGCCGACACGGCCATCGTGGTCGTGCGCCCGGCGACGCCCAGCCTCACGATCTCGCCGGCCCCGGTGTTCGCCCTCACGGGGGACACCGTCCCGCTGACCGTGGTGGATGAGATCGGTGCCGCGGTCGACCCGTCCGCCCTGGCCTGGACCTCGAGCGATCCGGCGGTGGCGGGCATCGACGCGGCCAAGGGTCTGCTGGCCCGGGATGCCGGTGTCGCGACCGTGATCGCGGCCACCGACCAGGCCGCCGACACCATCCCGGTCACGATCCACCCCGGCAGCGGGACCCGCGTACCGGAGCTCGCCCACTACGACAGCATTCTCCCCGCACTCCTGGAAGACGCCGGCCTCCCCGGCGGCGCGGTGGCGGTGGCGAGGGATGGACGCCTCCTCCTCGCCCGGGGCTACGGGCTGGCCGACACGGCGGAGGGCGCCGTCGTCCAGCCCACATCTCTCTTCCGCGTCGCGAGCGTGTCGAAGAGCGTCGCGGCGGTCACCGCGCTCCGGCTCGTCGAGCGGGACCGGCTCCACCTGGACTCCGCCGCCTTCGACCTGGTGCGCGACCTCGCCCCCCACCCGCTGCCGGACACCGACCCCC
>CAYMLW010000157.1:0-9241 GCA_964391035.1 uncultured Gemmatimonadaceae bacterium | reverse complement strand
CTACGGAGGAGAGCCGGCCGATCCTGAACGGTGTGCTCTGGCAGCTGGCGGACCACGAGATGCGGATGGTGGCCACGAACGGTCACCGGCTCGCCAAGCTGACGGTCCCGGCGGATTCGGCCGAGGCGCCCCATGCCGATCTGATCGTCCCACCGAAGGCGCTCGGGCAGGTGCAGCGGCTATTCGAGGAGGAGGAGGCCATCCAGGTCGCCAGAAGCGAGAACCACCTGGGATTCCGGAAGGATGGGACGCGGGTCTTCACCCGACTCATCGAGGGACCATATCCGAATTACGAACAGGTGATTCCGCGGGACAATGATCGGATCGCCATCGCCGACAAGGAGACGCTCACGCGGTCGCTGCGCCGAATGGCCGTCGTGGCGAGTGAGCAGACGCACCGGGTCCGGCTTTCGTTCGTGGGCTCCGCGCTGCGTCTCTCGGTGGAGACCCCCGATCTGGGCGAGGCCCACGAAGAGCTGGAAGTGTCCTACGACGGCGAGCCGCTGGACATCGGTTTCAACGCCAATTACCTGCTCGAGGTCCTGCGGTTCATGCCCTCGGACGAGGTCCGGATCTCCTTCAAGGCACCCGAGCGGGCTGCCACGATCGAACCGACCGATTCGGAGGAGGGTGAGTACCTCTGTCTGATCATGCCGTTACGCCTGCTCGAGTAGCGAGGGTGCGAAGGCCGGTGTTGCTGCTCGCGTTCCTATGGGGTTGCTCCGGTCCTCCTCCCGTTCTCCAGGTCGGACCCGCCGACTACTCGGCGGCCGAGGTCGAGGCGCTCGATCCGGGATCCGGCGAACGCTTGCCCCGGATGACCGCGTTCGGCCTTGCCGTGGCCGGGGGCTCTCTCGGCGACATGATCGCGCCTCATGTCCAGCGTGATATCCGGTCTCTCCGGATCCAGCGCCTGGCGTTGGAGCTGGCTGCTGATGTCGAGGGTGTACAGGAGGCCGAGCTCCGGCGCGTCTACCGCGCAAATCCACGCCATGAGCTGGTCGTCCGCCACCTGGTCGTGCTTTCGGAGCGGTGGCGCGCGGAGTCGCACCGGGACTCGGCCAGGGGCCGGGCGGAGGAGGCCCTCGAGCGGGCCCGGGCCGGTGAGCCCTTCGAGATGCTTGCCGCCGAGTACTCGGACGAGCCGGGCGCCGAGGAGCGAGGCGGCCTGCTCCAGCCCGGCCGGGAGCGGAGCTGGGTCCCGGAGTTCTGGGACGCGGCGTCAGCGTTGGAGGAGGGTGAGATCAGCGGTGTCGTCGAGACCGAGTTCGGGTTTCATGTCCTCCGCCTCGAGGCGCGGCGCCGGATTCCCTTCGAGGAGGTCCGGGAAGAGGTTCTCGAGCAGGTCATGAATCTGCCCCGGGCCTTGGGCGAGGCGGGTGCCTGGGCGGCGACGGTTCTCGCCGCAGGCAAGATCGACACCGCCGCCGTTGCCTCCTGGCCCGAGGGGGCATCGGCCGCGGTCCTCGTCCGGTGGCCCGACTCCCTCGGCATTCCTCCGCTGACAGGACAGGAGCTTGCGTCATACGTGCACACGCTGCCGCCCGCCAGCCGTCCGGATTTCCCCCTCGACCGGGCGCGGGCTCTCGATCTGTTGAACAGCGCGTCCCGATCCCACGCCATGCATGCGGAAGCCGAGCGGCGCGGGATCGGGCCGTCGGAGTGGCAGCGAGCGGCGATCCGGGACCGCTGGGTCCGGCGCGTCGCCGGATGGATCGACGCTCTCGGCTTTCAGGAGGGTCAATCGATCGACGAGGTCGAGGAGCGGGCCCTCGAGCTCGCCGGGTCGGAGCGCCAGGCGGTGGCGATCGTCCGCGCGGAGTTGGAAGTGCTGGATCCGCTGCTCTTCGAGGCGTACCCCGTCCAGTGGCGTTCCCCGACGGACGGCTAGCGCTAGCCGACGAGGAGGGCGGAAGCGGTGTACAGGGCGACGAGGGGGTAGCCGGCCTGTTCGAGTCGCTCGCGACCCCGCTCCTCCCGATCCACGAGCGTGATGACCCCGAGGACCCGACCGCCGGCCTCTTCCACGGCCTGGATCGCTCGCAGCGCGCTGTCCCCGGTCGTCACGACATCCTCGATCACGACAATGTCACCGCCCTGGGGGAAACAGCCCTCGAGCCGTCGGCCGGTGCCATGGCCCTTCGCCTCCTTGCGGACCGTGAAGGCGTCGAGGGTCCGCCCGACCAGCGCTGCGGCGTGGGCGAGGGCGTAGGAGACCGGGTCGGCCCCGAGCGTGAGCCCCCCGACGGCGGTCGGTGCCCAGTCGGCGGCATCGAGGGCATCGAGTCCGACGCGCCCGATCAGACGCTGCCCCTCTCCCGACATGGTGGTGAGGCGTGCGTCGATGTAGTATGCGGAGCGCACACCGCTGGCGAGCACGAAGTCGCCCCGCAGCACGGATCGCTCGCGGAGCAGGTCCCGGAGCCGGTCCCGGTCTGATGTGCCCGGTGTCATGGGTCCCCGTCGTGCTCGTTGGAAGGCCTCGGATCCACCACCGCCGAGGTCACCGAAGGTGCGGGTCCCCCGGGTTCATGGCAAGAGCCGTGTCCCGTCGGCATCGACGTGTCGGCATGGATAATGAACAGACGCCAGGACGATGCCATCGGATCAGCGACGCACCCGGTTCGAGCGACTCGTGGCCCGGTTCGACACGCCCGGGCTCGGCCCCGGTCAGGAGCGGGCACTGAACGCAGCGCTCACCCTGGTCCTCGTCCTTTTCACGGGTGGGTGGGGCTGGGTGGTGGCCGACGTCGCCGCGAACCGCGAGCCCCTCGGCGTCACCGGCGAGCTCGCCACCAGTCCCCTGGCCTCGACCGAGGCGCCGCCCGCGGCCCACGTCCTCGACCGGTTCCTGGACTTCGTGGACCCGGCGGATTGGGGCGGTCGGAGCGGCGCGGTCCGGGCCCTCATCCTGGAGCCGGGCGACACGACGTCCCTCGCCGGTGCCCTGGGCCTCGACAGCCTTCCGGCCGGTGTACGTCTCGAACGCCGGCCCGACCCGCGGTTCGCCGCTGACTCCCGGTCGGGCGTCCACTCTCTTCTGCTGCGCCTGCGGAGCGAGGTGCGCCGAATCGCCGACGTGACACTGCTGGACCCGGTGCCCACCGACCTGATCGAGAACGGCCGTCTCGGCGACTACCTGATCGGCAGCTGGCCGACCCGGGCCGAGCGGCCGGGACGTCTCCGGACCCCGCAGTACGACCCGCCCACTGGACTCATTGCGGTCACTCCCGGGAACCGGGACGTGCGGGTCAGCCGGCACCTGACGCTGGGCGACTTCCTGACCAAGGGACAGCGAAGCGTGTGGCCCAAATACGTCGCCATCACACCCGAGTTGCTGGACAAGGTCGAGCTGACCATCCAGGAGCTGGAGCGGAGTGGCCACCCGGTCGACGAGATCGGCGTGATCAGCGGCTTCCGCACGCCCTACTACAACGCCCATGGCGGCAGCACGGCCGGCCGGGGTTCCGTCTCCCGCCACATGTACGGCGACGCCCTCGACTTCTATGTCGACAATGACGGCGACGGCCGCATGGACGACCTGACCGGCGATGGCCGTGTGACCATCGCCGATGCCAGGGTCATCGCCGCGGCCGCCGACCGGGTCGAGCAGGCCCACCCGGCGTACGTGGGCGGCATCGGAGTCTACGGCCCGCGCGCCGGCGCCCATTCCGGATTCGTACACATCGACACCCGCGGGTATCGCGCCCGCTGGTAGCGAGAGGAGACCATGACCGAACAGCCGAGCCCCGAACGTCGCACCACCGCCGATGATCCGTCCCTGCCGGCCGACGCCCGCGTCCGCGAGTCCGACGTCGAACCGTTCGGGGCGCTCCGCTACATCGCCCGGCTCTTCAAGGTCCTCGCAGTCCTGCTCCTCCTCCTGCTTGTCGCCGAGGTCTCCCTCGGCATCGTGGCGAGCGGCACCGCTGCGCTGGCGGGGCTCCTCGTCGATGCGACCCGGCTCCTGGTCTTCGCCGCGTTCCTCTGGGCCGGCGGCGATCTCGCCCTCATGCTGGTCGAGACCAACCACGACCTGAGAGCCACCCGGATCCTCGTCGGGCGGCTCCACCACGAGCTCACCGAGCTCCGCCGATCGATCGACCACGACGCCGGCGGGAGCCCGTAGCGCGCGGTTTCGCCCGTCCCCAACGCTCCCGACACCCTTTTCCTCCATCACCCCACCCGGTTTTCCACAATCTCCCGACAGGTCGGTCCACCACCACCGACTATCATGAACGTGCTCCTGGGAATGCCGGGAAGGGCGTCAAGCAGGGAGAAGCACATGGAGCCATTGCTCGTGGCCACCGACGGCGGTCGTACGGCGGCCAGTGCCCTGGAATGGGCCGCCGCATACTCCGCCGCCCGGGCCGTTCCCGTCGAGGTCGTCTCCGTGGTGGAGCCGCTCAGCGATCTGCCGATGCCGCTGCCGCACCGGGACGAGCTCGAGCAGGCCCATGCCCGTGGCGTCGCGGAGCGGGTACGAAAGCACGTCCGCGACAGCGTCGGGGTCGTCTCCTGGCCGGTCCACGTCCGGCTCGGCCGGCCCGCGCCCGCCATCTGTACCACGGCACGGGACGTCTCCGCCCGCCTGGTGGTCCTCGGCGTCGACCCGAAGCATCCCGATGGCAATGCCACCGCCGTGGAGCTGCTCCACCTCGCCGAGAAGCCCGTGCTGGTGGCCCGGGCCGGCACGCTCCCGGAGGTGGCCGTGGTCGGCGTCGACTTCCGCCCAGCCTCGGTCCGCGCCGCGCACCTGGTAGTGGACCTCATGGGCGACGCCGGCACCATCCATCTCGTCCACATCCAGCCCGCGCTGGACTTCCCCGCCGCCTCCGTGTGGGGCTGGGAGCCCTGTTACGAAGATGCCGTGGACGCCGCCTTCGAGGAGGTCGCCGCGGACCTGCGGGAGCGGGGCGCCTCCAACGTGGTCTACCATCGGCGTCCGGGCCCGGCCGCGGAGGAGCTCATGGTGGCCGCCCGGGAGCTGGAGGCCGATCTGGTGGCCATCGGTAGCGATGGCTACATCTGCAACGGGCGCGTCGTGGTCGGGCGCGTCGCTCGCAGGGTCCTGGCGGAGTCGAAGATCGCCGTCCTCGCGACGCCCGTGGCGACGCGCGAGGACGGGGAGTTGGATGCCCGAACGGCGCCCGGTCTCACCGGCTTCCAGCCGGCCACGGTCGGCTAGACCCGGATTTCCCGACTTGACACCGGGGGGGCGGAGGGGCACGCTACCGCCCCCTGCGGCTCGCACGTGTGGGCCCGGGCCGCCGCCCCGACAGGCGCGGCGATGGTAGCCATCCGCGCCGCGCCGCGGGCGGCCGAGAACCAGTCAGCAGACGGGAAGGAAAGCCCGATGAAGACGGATATCCAGATCGCCCAGGAAGCCGAGCTCCAGCCGATCACGGAGATCGCGCAGAAGATCGGCCTCTCGGCCGACGACATCATCCCCTACGGCCGCTACAAGGCCAAGATCCCGCTGGACATCTCCCGGACGGACTCGCCGCCCCGTGCCAGGCTGATCCTGGTGGCGGGGATCAACCCGACGCCGGCGGGCGAGGGCAAGTCGACCACGGCCGTGGGGCTGGCCGATGCCCTCACGATGCGGGAGAAGAACCCGATGCTTGCGCTCCGGGAGCCCAGCCTGGGCCCGGTGTTCGGGATCAAGGGCGGCGCCGCCGGTGGCGGCTACTCCCAGGTGGTCCCGATGGCCGACCTGAACCTGCACTTCACCGGCGACTTCCACGCCATCAGCAGCGCGCACAACCTGCTGTCGGCGATGCTCGACAACCACCTCTGGCGGCCGAACTCGCTGGGCATCGACGCCCGGCGCATCACATGGCCCCGGACCGTGGACATGAACGACCGGGCGCTGCGGAATATCGTCATCGGCTGCGGCGGCATCAACGGCGGCACCACCCGCGAGGACAGTTTCGTCATCACGGCCGCGTCGGAGATCCAGGCGATCTTCGCCCTGGCCTCCGACCTCGAGGACCTCGAGAAGCGCTTCGGCGACATCATCGTCGGGTTCACCCGCGACAAGGAGCCCATCCGGGCCCGTGACCTGAAGGCCGCCGGCGCCATGACGCTGCTCATGAAGGACGCCATGAACCCGAACCTGGTCCAGACGCTGGGCGGCACGCCCACGCTGATCCACGCCGGCCCGTTCGGGAACATCGCCCACGGCTGCAATTCGCTGGTGGCCACGCGGACGGCCCTCCAGCTCGGCGACTACGCGGTCACCGAGGCCGGCTTCGGCGCCGACCTCGGCGCGGAGAAGTTCTTCAACATCAAGTGTCGGGCGGGCGGCCTGAAGCCGGCAGTGGCCGTGGTCGTCGCCACGATCCGGGCCATGAAGATGCACGGCGGCGTGCCCAAGGGTGAGCTCGCGCAGGAGAACGTCGACGCGCTGAAGCGCGGCGTCGAGAATCTCCAGGCCCACGTGGAGAACGTGAAGAAGCATGGCGTCCCGCCGGTGGTCGCCCTGAACCGGTTCAGCGCGGACACCGACGCCGAGGTCGCCGCTGTGCTGGAGGCGGCGGAGTCGTGGGGCGTGCGGGCCGTCGAGGCGGACCCCTGGGGCCAGGGCGGCCCGGGCTGTCTGGAGCTGGCCGACGCGGTGGTCGAGGTCGCCGATTCCGGCGAGGCCGACTTCCAGCCGCTGTACGGCCTGGAGGGCGGGCTGCGGGAGAAGATGGACGCCATCGCCACGGGGATCTATGGCGCGGACGGCGTGGACTTCCTGCCGTCGGCCAGCAAACAGATCGACCAGCTCGAGGAGATCGGCATGAAGGAGGTTCCGATCTGCATGGCGAAGACCCAGTACTCCTTCTCCGATGACCCGACCAAGCTCGGTCGGCCGGAGGGCTTCCGGATCACGGTCCGCGAGGTCACGCCGTCCGCCGGCGCCGGGTTCGTGGTGGCCAAGACCGGCGACATCATGACGATGCCGGGGCTCAGCGGCTCACCGGCCGCCGAGAAGATGAGCGTCGACCCGGACGGCACGATCCACGGGCTCTTCTAGGCCGCTCGTCACCGGCCCACCTGAAGGCCCTGGCGCCCGGGGGAGTGGGCGCCGCGACACGGTGGAGGGTGGTTCGCAGGCGCCGCGGGTTCGCGGTCCGCCGGGGCCACCCTCTTTCGCGTCCGCACAGTGTTTAGCTACCAGCCGCAGATCCGGCCCTCGTTGTGCTCGTCCAGCCACTCCTTGAGCGGGGCGAAGTAGTCGAGGATCGCGCTCGCGTCCATCTGCCGTTGGCCGGTCAGCGCCTCGAGGGCATCGGGCCACGGCTGGGCCAGGCCCATCTCCATCATGGCCTGGAGCCGGCGGCCGACCCCCCGAAGCCCAGCTCCCGGGCGCCCACGTTCCCCAGCTCCACGAACCGCTGGAACTCGTCCCGCATCGGCGGCGACACCGTCCGCCAGCCCGTCCAGATCTCCCGGAGCAGCGCCTCGTCCCGCTGCGTCGCGAGCAGCTCCGACATCTCGCCGAGACTCCAGCACTCGCCGTCGTCCGTGCAGTACTCGCCACGGGCGTATCGACTCTCCATCCCCGTCTGGATCCGGGTCACCTCCGCCGTCTTCGCCGGATCCGCCGGCGCCGGCATGGTCAGCCCGCCCCGGAGGATCCGGAGCTTTCGGGCGACGACCGGGTCCAGCCCCTCCACGTCGGCGTGCTGCGCCGCGGCGCTCGCCAGCTCCACCGCCGCGCCGAGGTACGCCTCCGTCGCCTCCGCCGCCAGGATCTCCGTGTCGTACGTGATGAAGTTGGACTGCACCCACTGCGCACGCCCCGCCTTCTCCGACAGCTCCATGAGTACGGCCTCGGCGCTGTCGATGAAGGCCGCCGCCGCCTCGGCTGGGGCAGGGGCCGGGTCGGGGGTGGGGTGGGGAATCGGGTCCACCGCCGGGCCGGTGGCACAGCCGCCCGTCATGAATGCGATAGAGATCGTGAGGATCGGAATGGTCCGGCGCATGACCATCACTCCTGCTGTCGGAGGGAGGCTTCACCCACGCAAGATAGCCGTCCCAACCTCCGGAGACAGCGACGGACCCAGCCATGCGCCGCCAGCCGTCAGCCGCCAGCCGCCAGCCGCCAGCCGTCAGCCGTGTGCCGTCAGCCGCCAGCCGCTAGCTTCCCACCATGCGCCGTCTCCTGCTCCTCGACTGTGATCAGTTCTTCGTCCAGTGCGCCCGACTGGCCGACCCGGAGGGGGCGGGCCGGGAGCCGCTGCTGCTGGTGGGCGGCACGCCGGAGGGCCGGGGGGTGGTGACGTCGGCGTCGTACGAGACCCGGGCCTACGGCTGCCGGAGCGCCATGCCCACGGCCCAGGCGCTGCGGCTCTGTCCGGCCGCGACGGTGGTGCCGGTGCCGCGGAAGCTGTGTGGCGAGAAGAGTCGGGAGGTCCGGTCGGTCCTCGAGCGCTTCACCCCGCTCGTGGAGGCGGCGTCCATCGACGAGGCGTATCTCGACCTGACCGGCACGGAGGCCCTCTACCACCACGAGTCGCTGGCCGCCACGGCCCGCCGGATCCAGGAGACCGTGAAGGCCGAGACGGACATCACCGTCTCTCTCGGCGGCGGCCCGACCCGGCTGGTGGCCAAGCTGGCGGCGGACCGGGCGAAGCCGGCGGGTGTGCACGTCGTCGTCCCCGACGATGTCCTCGGGTTCATGCGGGGCTTCGAGCTGCGAGACATCCCCGGGGTCGGCCCCGTGCTGGCGGAGCGGCTCCGGAGCATGGGGCTGGTGGACGTCGCGGATGCCCTCCCGCTGCAGGAATCGGAGCTGGAGCGGATGCTCGGCCCGGGCCGCGGCGCGTGGCTGTATGAGCGGATCCGGGGACAGGGCAGCGCCGTGGTCGAGCCACGGCCGGAGGCCAAGTCCATGTCACGGGAGGAGACCTTCCCCCGGGACCTCACCGGCGACGCCGAGCTCGATCGCGAGCTCATGGCCCTCACGATCCGCGTGGCCTCCGACCTCCGGCGTCAGGGGCTCAGGGCCCGGACCGTCACGGTCAAGATCAAGGACGGCGACTTCCGCACCCGCACCGCCAGCCGCACCCTGGACCAGCCGCTGGAGTCCGACCGGGCCATCCTGGGCATCGCCCGCGAGCTGCTGGCCACACTCCGGCGCCGGCGCCGGACGGGCGCCCGCCTCATCGGCGTGGGCGTCTCCCACTTCGCCACCGCCGAGGAAGGCACGCAGCTGATCCTGTTCGACGCCGGGGACACGGCCCCGGTA
>CAYMLW010000156.1:647-9250 GCA_964391035.1 uncultured Gemmatimonadaceae bacterium | reverse complement strand
CAGCCGCCAGCCGTCAGCCGCCAGCCGCCAGCCGCCAGCCGCCAGCCGCCAGCCTCTTCCGTGGGGCAATCCCGGACGCCAATCCCGGAACGGTCCCGACTTGACTTCCAGTGGGCGCAGGGCCCTCTTTCGGGTGCATGAAATGGGGGCGCTCCGCACGCGTGCGGGTGTCCCCATCTCTGGAGGCCAACGGGGGTCGAATGACAGGGATCGGGAAGCGCACCGCGCGGGTGCTGCTGCTGGTGGCTGGATCGGTTGCGCTGGGGTCGTGCGTGGAAGAGGACGTGGTGTTCGATGAGCGGCCCATCTACCAGCAGGTCGCGGCGGCGGCCGGCGGGTTCGTCGGCTACGCCGATCCGTCGTCGGACGACAAGCTGACCTTCTGCGGCGCCTGTCACGTCGACGTGCAGGCCCGGTGGGAGATCACGGAACACGCGCACGCGTGGGACGGGCTCCAGTCGAGCGACCACGCCCAGGCATTCTGCGAGGCCTGTCACACGGTCAACTCGCTGGGCAACGTGGTGGCCGAGCCGTCGCCTGGCGAGGCGGTGGGCGGGCACGTAGCGTACCAGGGCGATGAGGGCCGCTACCTGGATGTCCAGTGCGAGTCCTGCCACGGCCCCGGGCTGGCGCACGTGCTGGCCCCGGGCGCGGCCAACGTGCCGCTGGCCCCGATCGAGACCGGGGTCGACCTGGGCTCCGGCTGCGGCGAGTGTCACCGGGGCACGCACCATCCGTTCGTCGAGGAGTGGGAGCTCTCGGCCCATGCCGACCCGAACGTGGGCGGTAGCGAGGCGGACGGCTGCTTCTCGTGTCACAGCGGCGAGGGCGGACTGCTCCGGCTCGGGGTTACGACGGACTACCTGGAGAAGGACGAGCTGCTGGGGTCGGACCACTATGCCGGCATCACGTGCGCCGTATGTCACGACCCCCACGGCTCCGACAACGAGGCACAGCTCCGGCTCCCGATCACGAACACGAGCGTGGCGGAGCACCTGTGCGCCGCGTGCCACGACCGGTATCCCCGGCCGGACACCGACGGCCGGCAGGAGTACCTGCGGACCCACGCCCCGGACGCCGGGCTGCTGGCGGGTGCGGCGGGCTGGTTCCCGCCGGGCAGCGGCCTCGTACCGGGCCAGATCACGCACGCGCACACCGAGGCCGAGCGACTGTGCGCGAGCTGTCACGCGGTGGGCTACAGCACCGTGGACGAGGCGACGGGCCAGGAGTTCTTCTCGACGGGGCACCGGTTCCTGGCGATCCCGTGCGTGGACCCGGCGACGGGACTGCCCACGGAGACGCAGAGCTGCGCGATGAGCGCCGAGGTCCGGGATTTCAGGGGCTGTGCCGAGTGTCATGCCAGCGGGGAGGAAACGGCCGCGCTGCTGCAGGCGGCGACGTCGGAGCTGCTGCCCCGGATGCGAACGCTGGTGGGAATGCTGTCGCGGATCGACCCGAACGGGAGGGCCCCCGGCGGCGAGATCGACCCGGATGACTTCCGGTTCACCGTAGCGGAAGGGGCGTACTTCACCATGACCGTCGCGCTGAGCGGGGATGGTCTCCCGGTGAGCGATGCCGGTGCCCGCAGGACCCTGGCGGCGGCGCTCACCCACAATCCGGCGCTCGTGGGGTCGATCGTGGACGCCGCGCTGGCGGCGCTGCGGGCCGAGTATCCGGCGGCGGCGAGCCTGACCTACACGGGATGGGCGGCGGGCTGGGACGACGGACAGGAGCGCTGAGGGACTCGTGGGAGCCGCGACGAGAGCGAGGCAGGGCGTGAGGCGGGCGGGAGGGGCCGCGCTGGCGCTGCTGGCGCTCGCGGTGGCATCGTCGTCCCTCGCGGCGCAGGGGGTCCGGGGAACGGCCGTCACCAACCTCCGCTACCTGACGCTGCGGCCGATCCAGCTCGATACCGTGGACCGGGCCGACGTGGTGGAGGTGGACGGCACCTATCTCCATCACGGGAGTAGAGTCTTCTGCCTCGCCCACACCGACCGGTGCGTCCGCTACCTCCCGGCCGACGTGGCCGAGGCCGTGGTCGCCACCCAGGACATCTCCGCCACCGCCTGGGGTCTCGGGGTCCAGGGGCTCAGCGCCACCGTCCTGGTGCGTGCCCGGGGCGATCTGGGGAACGACCTGTCCTGGCCCACCGCCAGCGACGAGTTCGACGCCATCCTGGCGTATGCCGAGCTCCAGCGGTCGGACTACCGGGTCCGGGCGGGTCGCCAGCGCACGCTGTCCGGACTCGGGTTCGCCGGCTTCGACGGGGTGGAGCTGACGCTCTTCCCGCGCCCCGGTGTGCGGGCCCAGGCGTACGGCGGTCGGAGCCTGGCCCGGGGACTGAGCGAGCCGCGGCACGAGGCGCTGGCGGCCATCGAGGACTTCGTCCTTGACCAGGACGCGTGGCTGTACGGCGCGTTCGTGGAGCTGGCCCCGCGGGGTGGGGCCACGGTCGGCGTGCGATACCAGCGGGAGATCTGGGCGGACCGGATCGGGCTCCTCTCGGAGCGGGCATCGGTGGATGTGCGGTCGGACCTGCCGGGCTCCTTCCGGGTCCATGGTTCGCTGGACTACGACTTCGCGTTCGGCCGGGTCGGGAAGGGCCACGTCACACTCCAGGGCCGGCTCCCCGGCGACTGGGGGTGGGTCGAGGTGACGGGGCGGCGCTACGTGCCCTACTTCGAGCTGTCCACCATCTGGGGCTTCTTCTCGCCCACGGAGTACGAGGAGGCGGAGGTCGAGGCCACGCTGCTGCGCTTCCGGCCGCTGACGGTATGGGCGTCGGCGGGGTGGCGGACGTACGGCGATCCGGAGATCTCGGTGATCGGGCCGCCGATCACCGACCGCTCCCGGCGGTTCGGGCTCGGCGCCCGCTGGTCGGGCGGCCCGTGGCTGGCCTCGGCGGAGTACCGGCTGGAAACGGGACTCGGTGCCTTCCTGAGCTCCGGCGACATGTACGTCCGGTTCGCGCCGTCGGAGGCGTGGGCGGTAACGGTCCGGGGCAGCGCGTTCCAGCAGATCGAGCAGTTCCGGGTCGGGGACAACACGGTGTGGGGCGGGGGCGTGGGTGGGGAGGTGGCGCTGCCGTGGCGCATGCGGCTGCGGGCCGGCGTCGACGCGTACGCCCAGTCGCTGGATGACCGGGGCCTCCATGCCGACTTCGGTCAGGTCCGGGCCCACACCATCCTGACCATCCCCTTCGGCGAGGACCCGGGAATGAAGGGGCGGCCGTGAAGCGGGGACTGGCCTTGGCTGCAGCGGTGGTCGTGGTCGCCACGCTGGGCGTGGTGATCACCGCCAGGAGCGCGCCGGAGCCGGAGTTCCCCCACGAAGAGCACGCGGGGCTCTTCCCGCTCTGCATCGGCTGCCACGAGGGCGTGCCCGAGGGGGACCTTGCCGCTTTTTACCCGGAGGCGGAGCTCTGCGCCCGCTGTCACGACGGAGTGGAGATGGACCCGGTCCGGTGGCAGCCACCCGAGGTGGGCGAGCCGGATGCCATCCAGTTCACCCACCCGGCCCACATCGCCGCCATCGAGCGGGAGGGCGACGCGCCGCTCCGCTGTCAGGCGTGCCACGTGCCCGAGGGCGGTCAGCCGATGCAGATCGAGCGGGTGCTGGTCCTCGAGCAATGCTTTTCCTGTCACGGCCATCCCGCCGAGCAGCACCTGGTCGACGCGCCGTGCGCGACCTGCCATGCGCCCGCAGCGGAGACCGAGCTGGGCGGCGAGTGGATCGCGTCGCTGCCGTACCCGGCCGACCACGTACGCGGCGACTTCCTGACCGAACTGCACGGCACCCTCGCGGAAGCCGGGACCGCCCGTTGCGCCACCTGTCACACCCAGGAGCGCTGCACGAGCTGTCACGTGGACGCCGACGCCGTGCCGGCCATCGCCGAGCTGCCCCGGGCACCGGCATCCCTCGAGCTGCCGCGCTTCGCCGCCCACTACTTCGCGCCCCCGTCCCACGAAGCCACAGGGTTCCTGGACAACCACGGCGAGCTGGCGGGCATGGAGAGCTGCTCCACCTGCCACACCCGGAACGACTGCGCCGCCTGCCATACCGTGTCGCTGCCGGCAATGGCGGCGGCGCTGCCGGCGGCGGCCGAGGTCCGGGCGCCGGGCGTGCTGCTCGAGCCCAAGGTACCGACGTCGCACCAGCTGGCGTCGTTCTCGATGGAACACGGGGCGCAGGCGGCGGCAGACCCGTCGTCGTGCACATCGTGCCACACGCGAACGGAGTGCAGCGACTGTCACGAGGCCGCCTCGGTCCAGGCGGCGCTCCCCGCGGCGCTGGCGGGCCCGACCTTCCATCCGCCGAACTATCTGGCCCGGCACTCGGCGGAGGCATGGGGCCGCCAGCTCGAGTGCAGCAGCTGCCACGAGACCGCCGCGTTCTGCCGGGGCTGTCACCAGCAGGCGGGGATGGGCTCGACCGGAGCCCTCGGTCGGGGGTACCATGACGCGGAGCCGAACTGGCTCCTGCGCCACGGCCGGCCGGCGCGTCACGCCCTGGAGAGCTGCGCGAGCTGCCACCAGCAGTCGGACTGCATCCAGTGCCATTCGGTGCTCGGCGCGTTCAAGATCAGCCCCCACGGGTCGGACTTCGACCCGCAGCGGGCGTACGAGAAGAACCCGGCGATCTGTTTCGCCTGTCACGTCGATGATCCGATCGGATGACCGGATTCACAACCATCGAGATGAGGAGTAGGAGCGTGAGATACGGGAAGTGGTGGATCGTTTCGGCCCTGCTGGGGCTGGCGGCGTGCGCTGGGGAGCCGGAGGCCGAGCGAGTCGAGCTGGGCACGGAAGAGCAGGGGCGGCCCCAGGGCCGGGCCAACTGGTCCGCCGAGCTCCAGGAGCAGATCGACGCGGGGAACACCGCGTACGCCGAGGAGGACTACGAACGGGCGGCTGAGATCTTCCGGGAGGCGACGGACGAGAACCCGGAGCTGGGCGTGGCGTGGTTCGGGCTGTACATGGCGGAGAGCGCGCTGGGCAACCAGGACGCGGCGCAGGAAGCGCTGGAGAAGGCGGAGGCCCGCAGCCCCGGGCTCGCACGCATGCACGATGCCGCCACCGACACCACGGCGCGGGTGGGCCTGCCGCCCGGCCACCCCACCCCGGGAGACATGCCGCCCGGCCACCCGCCCACGGGACAGGGCGCCCAGGATTCGCCCGGGATGACCCCCGTTCCGGAGCAGGACGCCGGGCGCTAGCGTCGAGCATCGGCTCGCCCTTCGGGCTCCCGATCCGCGTCGGTCGCTCCGCTCCCTGGCCGAGCGTGCGTCACCACGGGCGGCGATCGAATCCCCCGTAGCGGGGCCGCGCGAGCGAAGCGTCCCGCGGCTTCGAACACTCGCTCCGCGGGCGCGCCAGCGACGAAGATCGAATATCGAAAGAGGCCCTTGGGGCCGCACGGACCGTCCACTTCTCGGACGTCGTGCCCGCTCGCCCGTGCCCCTGACACGCGCGGGCCGGGCACGGCTTTCGCATTGTTCCGTGGCCGGCTTGCAGTTATCGTCAGGGGCAATACCCACAGTCGAGTTCGGACGAGTCCCCTACCTGCGCAGGCAAATGACAGCAGCTCACGCTCCGGCGGTTCCGCCGATCATCCAGGGCGGTATGGGCATCGGCGTATCCAACTGGAACCTCGCCCGGGCGGTGGCGTCCCGGGGACAGATGGGCGTGGTGTCGGGAACCTGCATCGACTCCCTCTTCGTCCGGCGGCTCCAGGACGGCGACCCGGGCGGCCACCTGCGCAAGGCCATGGACGGGTTCCCGCTCCCGGACGTCAGCGCCCACGCTTTCAAGGACTACTTCCTGCCGGGCGGCCGCGAGGAGGGGACTCCGTACAAGCTGCTCTCCATGTGGCGCCAGACCGTGTCGAAGGCCCGGGAACAGATCACCATGCTGGCCAGCTTCGCAGAGGTCTACCTGGCCAAGGAGGGACACGACGGCCCCGTCGGCATCAACCTGCTGACGAAGGTCGAGATGCCGAACCTCGCCACCCTCTACGGCGCCATGATGGCCGGCGTCGACTACGTCCTCATGGGCGCCGGGATCCCGAAGGAGATCCCCGGAGCGCTGGACGCGTTCGCCGAGGGCCGGAAGGCGAAGATGAAGTTCTTCGTCGAGGGGCTCGGTCGCGGAGAGTCCGAGCACCTCACATTCGACCCCGGGACCCATTTCGACGACGGCGCCCCCACCCTGAAGCGGCCGAAGTTCCTCCCCATCGTCTCGTCCCACACGCTGGCCTCGATGCTCGCGCGGAAAGCGAACGGCCGGGTGGACGGCTTCGTTGTGGAGGGGCCCACCGCCGGTGGGCACAACGCCCCGCCCCGGGGGCAGCTCCAGACCAACGAGCGCGGGGAGCCTGTGTACGGAGAGCGGGACATCGTGGACCTGGAGGCGATGGTCGAGATCGGCCTCCCGTTCTGGCTGGCGGGCGGCACCGGGTCGCCCGGGCACCTGAAGGAGGCACTGGAGGCCGGGGCCGCCGGCGTCCAGGTCGGTACGCTGTTCGCCTACGCGGACGAGAGCGGCATCGATCCCGTCATCAAGAAGAAGGTGCTGATGCAGGTCCGGCACGACGACGTCGACATCAAGACCGACCTCCGGGCCTCCCCCACCGGCTTCCCCTTCAAGGTGGTCCAGATCCAGGGGACGAACTCGCAGCCGGAGCCGTACCAGAACCGGTCCCGGGTCTGTGACCTGGGGTACCTCCGGACGGCGTACAAGCGGGATGACGGCCGGATCGACTACCGCTGTGCCGCCGAACCCGTGAAGACGTACATCAAGAAGGGGGGCGCCGAGGAGGACACGGTGGGCCGGAAGTGCCTGTGCAATGCCCTGATGGCCGACATCGGCCACCCCCAGATGCGGAAGGACGGGCCGGAGCGGCCCATCGTCACCAGCGGCGACGACCTCGAGCGGATCGAGCGCTTCACCCGGGGCCGGCTCGGCTACACCGCCGGCGACGTCATCGACTACCTGCTCTCCGACATCCGGCAGGAGAAGGGCCCGTCCGGCTCGTCCAACGGCCGGGCTCGGGCCCGACTCGAGGAACGTCTCGTGGCCCCCATGGCCGACACCGAGTAGCCCGCAGGCGTTCCGGGCGGCACTCGCTGGATGACACCCTGACCGGGAGACCATGAGCCCACGCCTCGTCACGGCCGCCCTGGCACTCTTCCTCCTCTGCCCGGGCCCCGCTACGGGACAGCCGGACCTCGACCTGCGCCTGACGCCCCGGCTCGGCATGGTCACGCCCGCAGGATGGTTCTACGAGGAGTTCGCCCACCTCGGGGTCGACCCCCTCGAGTGGACCGAAGCGGCGATCCTCGAGTCCACCGCCGCCGGCCTGACCGTCGAGGTCGAGGTGGAAGACACCGGACTCTGGATCCGCGGAGAGGTGCTCCGGACGCTGGGAGGCGAGGTGCGCCTCGGACACAAGATCCTGAACTCGACCAGCGGCAACACCCAGCCCACCATCAGCAGCGTGTACCACTGGCTCCCCGCCACCCTCACCCTCACGACCCTCGACCTCGGGCTCCCCACCCGCTTCCGGCTCCCCTTCGGGATCCAGCCCTACGTCACCGCCGGCCTCGGCGCCAAACACTACTCCTTCGACACCAGTGTCATCGACCGTCCGCCACGCACCCTCGAGCTGCCCCGGGACGGCGCCACCTTCGTCGTCAATGTCGGCGGCGGATTCACCCTCGACATCCGCGGCCTCACCGTCGATCTGGTCGCCCGCGACGCCATCAGCGAGTACTGGGACGAGCAGCAGCACGACGTCTTCTGGCTCGTCGGCCTCTCCTGGCAGATCTTCTGACCACGGCCTCGTTATTGCGCCCCGATCGAACCCACTTCGATCGACCCGTCGCCCCGTGTCTTCTGGTCATGGTCGGATCGACCATCGGGCGTTTCGTTTAACGGGGGTTAAGTTGTTGGCGTGTAGGGACTTCCCCCACCAGAACAATCGATTGATCCCGCATGGCGCCACGGGAGAGGAGAACCTAATATCAGGATGTCCCGAACCCAGGGCGTGAGCACTCGCCGCAAGGCGGGAGGGGGTCAGTGCCCTCAGCCCGAGGTTGACGAAGCCGTTCAGGAGCGCTTGCGAGGCGGATCACGATGGGAGCGGGAAGGAAGAATCCAGGATTCATTTCTTCGCAGAACCCGTAAGGGAGGCGGAACACATGAGGAAGAAACTACCCCTACTATTCGGGGCCGTGTTCCTCGCATTCGCTACGACGGCGTGTGAGGGGCCGGAGGGTCCGGTAGGGCCGCAGGGCCAGCAGGGCCCGGAGGGGCCCGTGGGTCCCCAGGGGCCTCAGGGGCCTCCGGGTGAGGATGCGCTGGCGACGTGCTCGGACTGTCATCACTCGGACGCCACGATCGTGGCCATCGAGCAGCAGTTCTCGATGTCGCCGCACGCATTCGGCACGTTCGAGATCCGGGGCCCGTCCTACGCGGGCGGTTCCTGCGTGGCCTGTCACACGGACCAGGGCTTCGTCGCCCAGTTCACGGGCGAGGACCCGGACTGGTCTCTCGGCGTGGCGTCGATGAACTGCCGGACCTGTCACCAGATCCACACGACGTTCG
>CAYMLW010000156.1:0-637 GCA_964391035.1 uncultured Gemmatimonadaceae bacterium | reverse complement strand
ACGACTACGCGCTAACCACGTCCGACCCCGTAACGCTGCGGATAACCGGCGAGACCGTGGACTTTGGTGAGGGCGAGAACCCGGGCTCGAACCTGTGCGCCAACTGTCACCAGGGCCGTGACCGGGCGCCATACCCGAGCTACGACGCGGCGGTGACGGACATGTTCGCGATCACCAGCTCGCACTACGGTCTGCACTTCGGTACCCAGGCGAACGTCTTCTCGACGTACCTCGAGGAGTCGATCGAGTTCGGTGTCGGGACCACGGGCCCGTTCATCCCCCACGAGGACATCGCCTGTACGGGGTGCCACATGGGCGTGGGCGAGGAGCTCGCGAGTCGCGGCCTGGATCCGCAGCCCCTGCCGGGCGGCGAGCTGGGCCACAACTGGCGGGTGTCGGAGGACGTCTGCGGCGTCTGCCACGAGGCCGACTTCAATTACGGCGGCGTTCAGGACGACTTGATGGAGCTGCTGGTGGAGCTCGGAACCTGCCTGGACGCCGAGGGCGTGATCGAGTTCTCGCACGACGGTGCGTTGCCGGACAACATCCTGGCGGTGCACGGCGCGGACGAGCTGGGCGACGCCCACCCGGTGGTTGGCAGCCATCCGGAGCCGTACGTGGCGGTGTACCTGGTCTT
>CAYMLW010000155.1:0-9269 GCA_964391035.1 uncultured Gemmatimonadaceae bacterium | reverse complement strand
CGGCTCGAATCGGCCACTGCAGATCCGGACGAAGGCGATCCGGTCCCGGTGCCGGGGGTCCATGTTCGCCTGGATCTTGAACACAAAGCCCGTGAACTCCGGCCGCCACGGCGTGATCTCCTCGCCGTCCTCCGTCTCCCGGGGCGCCGGGCGCGGCGAGTGCTCCAGGAAGTGCCGGAGCAGCGGCTCGACGCCGAAGTTCGTGAGCGCGCTGCCGAAGAAAGTGGGCGAGAGCTCGCCGGACTGGACCGCGTCGGCGTCGAACTCGGCGCCGGCCAGCTCCAGCAGCTCGAGTTCCTCCCGGACCCGGTTCAGCACGTCCTCGGGCACCCGCTCGGCGACGACGGGGTCGTCCAGCCCACCCTCCACCACTCGCGCCCGCTTCGCGCCGTGGTCCTCGCCCTTCTCGAACAGACGGACCACGTCCTCGACGCGGTCGTAGACGCCGAGGAAGTCGTTCCCATGATGGATCGGCCAGGTGACGGGGTAGCAGGTGATGCCCAGGTCGCTCTCGACATCGTCGATGAGCTGGAGCGGGTTCGCGCCCGCGCGGTCGCTCTTGTTGACGAAGGTGAAGATCGGGATCCGTCGCAGCTTGCAGACCTCGAACAGCTTCCGCGTCTGCTCCTCCACACCCTTCCGGTTGTCCAGCAGCATGATCGCGCTGTCCGCCGCCACCAGCGTTCGGTACGTGTCCTCCGAAAAGTCCTGATGCCCGGGCGTGTCCAGCAGGTTGATCCGATAGCCCTCGTACTCGAACTGGAGCACACTCGACGTCACGCTGATGCCCCGCTCCTTTTCGAGCTCCATCCAGTCCGACGTGGCGTGACGCTGTGCACGCCGGGCCTTCACCGACCCCGCCAGGTGGATGGCACCGCCGTACAGCAGCAGCTTCTCCGTCAGCGTGGTCTTTCCCGCGTCCGGATGGCTGATGATGGCGAACGTCCGCCGCCGCTCGATCTCCCGTTCGTCGATTCCACTCATAGCCCTGTATTCTCGCGGGAGTGGGCGACTGGCTCAAGACCGGGGGCCGAACACCGGGGGCCGGGACACACCAGGGGTCAGAACCCTGCGTCCGGGACGTAGATGGTCTGGCGGATGACGGCGGGGACGGGAATGCCGTCGTGGAGCTGGGGGTCGAAGGTCAGGCTCAGCAGGTACTGGGTGAGGAACTCGTCCTCGATCCTGTGTCCGCTGGTCGCGTCCATCCGCATGCCGGTCACCCGGCCGCGCTCGTCCAGTGAGATCCACGCCCGGTACGGCCGGCCGCGGATCCGGCGGGTCTCGAGGCGACGGGAGGAGGCGACCGGAGAGGAGACGAGGTCGTGGACGCCGGCCCGCAGCTCCGCGGGGCATCGGACGGACGGGGTCAGGCCCACCACGTCGCCGCCCACGACCCAGATCCGGAAGCCCCAGTCGGCGGGGCCCTCGGGGTTCAGCGCGGACAGCAGCCGCTGCTCGAGACGGGCATAGCGGGAGGCGGGGATCGATGAGCGGATGGCGCGGACCCAGGCCAGGCGGCCGGTGTCGTCGTAGCGGGCGGAGAGCTCGACGCTGTCTCCGACGGCCATGTCGCTTCCGACGAGGGCCAGGGTCCCCCGGGTCCCGGGCCGGGCGAGGGCCGTGAAGGAGGGGAGCGATCCGGGGGCGTCGATGAACCGGCAGGTCCGGCTGCGGGGGTCGCCGACGGCGTGGGAGAGGTAGTCCGGCGGCGTCGGGCCCTGAGAGCCGAGCCCCGAACATGCGACCAGACCCGCCAGGCTCCCCGCGAGCACGCCCCGGGACCAGCGCCCGCTCCGCATCAGGACTCCAGGGCCTCCGCCTCGACACCGTTCATCCGGGCCTCCTCCGACATCGATCCCGATCGAGTAGGGCGCTGGTCCGGATCCGGTCAGGTCCTGGGGACCATGCCGCGACGCTCGCGGAGCATGTCGAGGGTGCTCTGGACGCGTTCCTCGAGGGCCTCGGAGACGTCGTCGATATCGATCTCGCGGTTGCCGATCTCTACGGTGAGGGGCTCCGGCTCGGTCTCGTTGAGGTCGGCGATCTTCTCACGGACATCCTCGGCCTTGCCGAAGGCGAACACCGCCTTCTGCAGCCACGTGGCTTCCTGCTGGATGAGGCGCAACTCGCGCCGCTTCTTGCGCTTTTCCTTGCTCTGGCTCACTCCGCCTCCGGGTGGGGGTGGGCAGTCGACCTAGACGTGTTGGTACCGGTGAGTGGCCATGAAGGTCCGTCGGATGGAGCTATGGCAGGGTCACGGGAGCCACTCCCCGAAGAGGGTGGCGTAGAGCATCCGGTAGATGTCGGTGTTGTCGACGTTCCTGGGCAGCCATTCGGCATTGAGCCCGTGGGCACGGGCGACGATACCGCCCATGACATCGTCTGCGGCGGCCCAGGCGATCCCGAAGTACAGACGTCGTCCCTCGGCGTCGGGCTCTGCGACGAAGGGGATGCTGGCGGTCCCGGTCCGGCCGTCGAGGGGCGCGCCGTTCCGGGTGTGCTCCGGTAGGGGCAGGTCGAATTCGGCGGGGTCGCGAACGGCCCGGACCTCCATGCCACCGGCATCGCTATCGGCCGTGGTGAGGAGCAGAGTCCGGGGATCACGGTCGACGTGGGCGAGTGCCGCAGCGAGGGCGTCGTCGGCCCGTCGGAGGGCCTCGAGAGTGCCGGCGGCGTTGTTCACGTTGCCGAAGTTGTCCGTGCCCTCCTCCTCGACGACGAGCAGGAAGCGCGGTTCCCGGGCGGCGAGCATGCGGAGCGCCTTGGCGGTCATCTCGCCGACGGTAGGGGCGTCGGGCCAGTACTGGGGCAGGCCGAGGGCCCGCAGGGCCTCCTCCGCCCGGGCATTGAAGGTGTGGCCGGGGGCGAAGACGCCGAGGACCCGGTCGGTGCTGTCCGGGAGTCGCATGAGGTCGTCCCGGGTGTAGACCACCGTGTACCCCAGGTCGCGGGCCATCCGGATCAGGTTCCGGCCATCGCGACGCAGCCCCGAATGGCCGAACCGCCCCACCTGGCCGGCCGGCAGAAGCAGGACCTCGCCGCCACCCAGGATGATGTCCACGCCCGTCTCGAGGAGGCCCAGGGTGATCCGCTCCACGTCGGCCCGACTCCGCGCGCTGCTCGCGAACACCGCCGTGCCCGGCTCGGCTATGTGGCCGCTGTTGATGAGGGCAGTCGTGAGGCCCGCGCGACGCGCCTCCTGGAGCACACTGTACGGTTTCCCGGATAGCGCCACGAGCGAGTCCGCACCGTCGGTGCCGAACGCGTCGTAGGGCACTTTGACGCCGTAGGCATGGGCCGTGGCCCCGGCATTCGAGCTGGAAGCCAGGGAGTTGGTCTGATGGCCCCGGTAGATCCCGATCCGCTCGAGCCGATCCCAGGCCATGCGACCGTCCGGCCCCACCGTCATGAGCCGCCCCGCGCTCCACTGTGCGACCCCGGCCCCGTCGGGGTGGACGAAGATGACGCTGCCCAGCTCCGGTACGGTATCCCGAATTTCCTCAGGAGCCGGAAGCCCGGCAGCGAGGGTCACCGGACCGGGAACGTCCGCGGTCCTCATCGTCGCGACCGGCGAGCCGATGGGCGTGCCCGGATCCATGATCCGGACCGGCGGCGTCGTCGATGCCGGGGAGCCGACGGCGTCCGGAGTGGCGCCCGCAACCGTCCGGGGAGCCGACGTGGACACCGCGGCCAGGAACGTCGTCGTCAGAAGTAGCGGTCTCATATCTCGGGGTCTGGGAACGCGGATGCGTCCAAAGTACGGATTCCGGCGCCGTTCCGGCAGTCCCGTCGCTACGCCGGGACCCGGCGGCCGACCAGCCCGTAGTATCGGGAGGCCAGGGTCACGAGACGAGCCACCATCACGGTGACGATCCCCCACCATACGCCCTGGAGTCCCCAACCGAAGGGAACCACGGCCAGCAGAACGGCCAGTGCCGCCGCGGCCGAGACCACCATCTGGCGGGCCAGAAATCGGAACGCCTCCGCGCCCATGAAGATCCCGTCCCAGACGAAGACCAGGGCGTTCAGCGGCTGCATCCAGATGACGAAGGGCAGCAGCATGTCGACCCGGGCGATGGCGGTGGGCTCATTGGTGAAGAGCCGGGGCAGCCACGGACGCAGGAGGACGAATACGCCGGCCAGGAGCAGTCCGACTCCGAGCCCCCACGCCAGCAGTCGATCCGACGCCTGCCGGGCTGTGATCGGCTGTGCTCCCTCTGCCGGCACCGGGGCGCTACACGACTCTCCCACCTCCTGGCCCCGGTATCGGGCCACCATCGCCTGGGCGGCCACGGCCAGGGCGTCGACCACCAGGGCCAGGAGAAGCCAGAGCTGAGACGCCACCTGGTGGGCCGCGACGGCCAGGGTCCCGACCCGGGTCGCGACCGCCGTGGCCACGGTCATGACCCCGATCAGTGCTGTCGTCCGGACCAGGAGCGCGCCTCCGACCTGGAGGAACGGAAGCAGGTCCCGGAGTCGGGGGAGCGCGAGGGTGACGCCGAGGGCGCTGCGTCGTCTGACGAGGATCAACCAGAGGAACGTGACGGCGCCGGCCCACTGGGCCACAACGGTGGCGATGGCCGCCCCGGCCAGCCCCCAACCCAGGCCGAAGATGAGCAGGGGGTCCAGCACCAGGTTCACCGCGTTGAGTCCGAGTGTGACGACCAGAGGCGTCCGCGTGTCGTGCCAGCCACGGAACACGCCGTGGCCGGCCGTGATCAGGAGGACCGCAGGGCCGGCCAGCGCCCGGATCCTGAGGTACAGGAGCGCCGGCTCCCGCAGCTCGCCGGTAGCGCCCATGACCCGGAGGATCGGATGGGCGAGCGCCTGGAGCGCGACGAGTGCGACCAGGCCGGCCAGAACGGCGAGGGTGAGCGCCTCGACCGCCAGCCGGCCGGCCCGCTCCCGGTTGCCGCGTCCTGCGGCCCGGGCCACCATCGGTGTCGTCCCGTAGGCCAGGAAATTGAACACGACGAAGGCCATGGAGAAGATCGACGCATTCACGCCGAGAGCGCCGAGGGGCAGAACGCCCAGCCGTCCGACGAACGCCGTGTCCACCATGGACACCAGCGGGTCGGCGGCCAGCGCGCCCAGAGCGGGGAGCGCGAGGGCAAGGATTTCCCGGTCCAGGGACGGGAGCCGGAGGGTCGATACCGGGAGCTTCAGCGGAGGCCAGGGTGCCTGAAGTCAGTGTGCAGTGCGAGGGGAGATCGTCGCTATCGACGGCGACGGCGTCAACAGCCCGGGCTGCCGACTCCAGCTCGACCTGGCCGTGCTGCCGTCCCAACCAGCCATTCCGTTGCCCCGAGACCCGCGCGATCGTAGACCATGCCAGCACCCCTCGGTCCCGGTCCTTCGGCTCGACGCTGCCACTACTGCGGCCACGAACGCGTCCATCGATGGGGAACCTTCGCCGGACGCCAACGCTACCGCTGCGTCGAGTGCGAGCGAACGTTCAGTACCTTCACCGGGACACCGCTCTATTACCTGAAGCGCATCGAGTGCTGGCCGGCGTTCACCGGGGACATGGCGGAGGTCCGGACCATACGCTCCACGGCCCGACGGCTCGGCCTCGACAAGGACACCGTGTTCCGGTGGCGGCACCGGGTCCTGGCCGCCATCGAGACGATCCCCCAGGAGCGGTTCCGGGGCGTGGTGGCCGTCGGGGACGCTCCGTTCCGATACAACCAGAAGGGCCGTTCGAGCTCGCAGGACCCGCCACCGGAGCACGTCTGGGTCCTGATTGCGTTGAACGGGGCCCGCCAGTTTCGTCACGCTGTTCTCGGCAGCCAACGACTCCGGCCACACGACGTCGTAGCGACGCTGACGGACCACTTGCTCCCCGACAGCGTACTCGTCGGCGGCCTCGGCCCGTACTCGCCAGTCTCCATCGGGGCGCGACGCCTCGGTATCCAGTATCGCACGCCTACGCCCGGCCGATCCGAGCTCACGCAGGCAGGCTTCATCCCCGCTTACGTCCGACGATTCCGGCTCTGGCTGGTCCCGTTCCACGGCGTCGCGACCCGCTACCTCACGCGATACATGCTGTGGTTCCACGCCCTGGACACGGGACCCGGTCTGACACGATGGTCGCTGCTCGTCTCCCTCGAAGGTGCGGATCGGCCGTGAAGGCCGGAACCCGACATGTTCCGTGGGCGGGACCTTCGCCCAGAAGTACCGCTCCGACCTCCATCACGTAACCGCATAGAATCGATAGGCCATCTGCCGATGGCCCGATCCGGCCAGGGTGGGATACGAGGGCCGCCGATCCGGCGACGTGTAGACGAATCACCACCTCGTGGACTCGCCCGCACTGTCCATTCCCTATGCCATCCGAACCTGTCGGCTCCTGTCAGCAGGAACTGTTGGCACTCCGGGGCGGCACTGGCGGTAGGGAGCTACGACAGTGCTTCGGGCCGATCCCCGTATGTCCCAACAGTTCCCGGGGACAGGTGTAGATGAGGTTGGGAGGTGGACGGTATGGTGTGGGCCTCTCCTCGAGTTCACGTCTCGCCCGTCACTTCCGCACCCTCCTTGAGCATGATCAATAGCATCTTGAACCGGTCATGGGCGTCGAGTGCATGCGGCACCGCTGGCGGCAGCACGACGGTTTCGCCCGAGCGCACTGTCACCACGTCGTCGGCAATGCGGATCTCGGCCACGCCATCCAGGACCACCACTCGAGCAGCATACGGCGAAGTGTGTTCCGTGAGGCCCTCACCGGCATCGAACGCGAACAGGGTTACGTTCCCCTTCTTGCCTCCCATGATCTTGCGACTCACGACCGATCCGGTCTGGTACGCGATCATCTCGGAGAGTTGCTCGACCTCGTGATCCACGGCGCTCGCTCCTCGTGTTCATTCCCAGTAGTCGTGGCGATCCGGCTTGTACGCATACCCTCCTCTCGGGCGCCCGGTCCGCATCGTGGCCGAAACGCAACGCCCGAAGCAGCAGCCGGGCGACGGGCCGAGCGACAGGTTCCGTTGCCGGGCCACACTCCAGCGTTCATCTTCTCCCCCCATGTTCAACCTGTCGGGAGACTGCCATGCTTTTCGCTCACCCAGGCAACGTCCTCAACCGACCCGTCCGTCTGGCCGCGATCCTCGCTGTGCTCGGTAGTGCCGCCTGCGGCGCTCACTCCGGAACTACGGGGCCGATGCCCGTGGCCACCGGAAGCGCTCATGGCACGGCGCCCCTTCCGTTCAAACCCGAAGCCCTCACGGAGCAGGACTACCAGCGTGCCGAGCGTTTCCTTGCCCAGCGTGTGGACGGTCTGGTGCTGCACGAGGTCGAGCGACCCCAGTGGCACAGTGACGGGCGCCTCGAATACCGAGCCCTGACCGATTCGGGCATGGTGCGGGTGGTCGTCGACCCGGCAACCGGCTCGAGGGAGCGGGTCACGGAAGGGGAGAGCGATACGGGCGCTGCGGAACGGGTCGGTCGACCTGGGGCGCCCCAATCCCGGGCCATGGTGGTGTCGCCTGATGGCCGCATGGGGGCATTCATCCGGGGGCACGACCTGTGGCTTCGTATCGTCGATACCGGCGAGGAGATCGCTCTCACGACGGACGGCGTCGAGCACTACGGCTACGGGACCAACAACGCTGGCTGGGCGCGGAGCGAGCGTCCGGTGCTCCGATGGTCGCCAGACTCCCGGCGGATCGCCACGTTCCGGCACGATTCCCGGGGAGTGGGCGAGATGTACCTGGTGTCGACCAAAGTCGGGCACCCGGAGTTGGACGCGTGGCGGTACCCGCTTCCGGAAGACTCGGTGATCTTCCGGATCAAGCGGCTCGTCATCGATCTGGGGCCGGAGGCCGGGTCGGGGGGACCGGCGGATCTCCGGCCGCAGATCATACGCCTGGACATGTCGCCGGATCCGCATCGGTCGACGGTCTGCGACCACGTATACTGCGGCGGCACGTTCACGGATGTCGAGTGGTCGGCGGACGGGTCGCAGCTCGCGTTCGTGTCGTCGTCGCGGGACCACAAGCGGGCCACGCTCCGGGTCGCGGACGCGGTAACCGGAGCCGTGGAAACGGTACTGGAAGAGGTTGTTCCGACGTTCTATGAGTCGGGATACCGGACCTACAACTGGCGATTCCTCCCGGAGTCGAACGAAGTGATCTGGTTCTCTCGCAAGAGCAACTGGAGCCACCTCTACCTTCACGACCTGGCGACGGGCGCCCCGAAACACCCGATCACGGAGGGCGATTGGAACGTCCTCCAGGTCCTACGGGTCGATCCCGAGTCGCGCACGGCCTGGTTCACGGGCAACGAGCGGGAGCCCGGCGACCCATACTTCCACTACCTGTACCGTGTCGACCTCGACGACGGCGACGTCACGCTCCTCACGCCCGACAGCGCGCATCACGATGTCATGCTATCACCGGACGGTCGGTCCTTCCTGGACCGCTGGTCGACGCCCACGAGGCCGCCGATCGCGGCGATCCGGGACGCGTGGACGGGCGAGGTAGTCATGGAGTTGGAGCGGGCGGACGCGACCGCGCTCCTGGCGACGGGCTGGCGACCGCCGATGTCCTTCACCGTGAAGGCCCGGGACGGCGTCACGGACCTGTACGGGCTCCTGTACCGGCCCACGAACTTCGACTCGGCGGTCGCGTACCCGGTGATCAACTACATCTATCCGGGACCGCAGAGCGGTAGCGTCGGAGCTCGCTCGTTCTCCGCGGCACGCCGTGACCACCAGGCCATGGCCGAGCTGGGGTTCGCGGTCGTGGCGCTGGACGCCATGGGCACGCCGCAGCGGTCGCGGAGCTTCCACGAGGCGTATTACGGGAACATGGGCGACAATGGACTGCCCGACCAGATCGCCGGGATCCGGCAGCTCGGGGAGCGCTTCCGGTGGCTCGACCTGGACCGGGTCGGCGTCTGGGGCCACAGTGGCGGCGGCTTCGCCTCGGCAGGTGCCATCTTCCGGTATCCGGAGTTCTACAAGGTCGCCGTCAGCCAGGCGGGGAACCACGACAACCGGAACTACGAGGACGACTGGGGTGAGAAGTGGCAGGGGCTGCTGGAGGAGCGGACGGGCAGTGGCACCAGCTACGACACCCAGGCGAACCAGCTCGTGGCCCACAATCTCGAGGGCAAGCTGCTCCTGGCCCACGGGATGATGGACGACAACGTTCCGCCCTACAACACACTCCTCGTGGTGCAGGCGTTGATCGAAGCCAACGAGAACTTCGACCTGATCCTCTACCCCGATGCCCGCCACGGCTTCGCCATGCATCCCTACATGATCCGGC
>CAYMLW010000154.1:0-9296 GCA_964391035.1 uncultured Gemmatimonadaceae bacterium | reverse complement strand
GAAGTCAGGGCCGAACGCCACGCGCCGCACACCCCAACGCAGCGGCGCCACGGGTCCCACGACCCCGTATATGTGGGCAAGGGCGTGGTACAGCAGACGTCGCGGCGTCGGTTCGGCGAAGGGAGTCCCCGCGAAGAGCACCAGCCCCGCGACCCTGGCCGGCGAGAGAAGTGCGGCGTGCAACGCGGCGATCGCGCCCATGCTGATCCCGCCCAGCACGACCGGGCCGGGGCCGGGAACCGCGTCCAGGAGGGCCCGGGCCAGGGCCGCCATCGCACGAGCCGGGGGGTCGCCCGCCCTCTGCCCGTGACCGGGAAGGTCGACGGGAACCACACGAACTCCGTCTCCCAGGGCCCGGACCATGGACCGGAAGATGCGGGCGTCGGACCACAGGCCGTGGCCGAGAACGACCGGGATTTCCGGCAGCAACGAGGTACTGGAGCGGCGCACCTTCACAGAGAGAGAATGCAACATGAACCACACCAGTGACAATGGCAGTAACGGTTCCCGCACGGCGTTGCTCGACGCAACGGCGCTCGCGGCCGCAGCGGCCGCCATCTCGGCCGCCATCATGCTCCTCCTGGGCGTGTTCGGGGCCCTCGGTATCTACGAGGGGGCCGTGGACATGATGGAGCAGTGGCACCTCTTCTTCGCACCGACCATCGGAGGAACTATCGGGGGCATGATCGAGGGCGCCATCGTCGGCTACGTGGTCGCCTGGGCGGTTGCCCGGCTATACAACGCCTGGGCGAGCGAGTAGCTCGTCCCGCGGCGGCGCTGGGGGCCGGATCTCAATGGAAGTTAATGCGGATCCCACCATTTCTTCATCGGGGGCGGATTATGTTCCCGTGGACGAACCGAGAACCGCTTCCACGGAGCCGCTTTTGCCGATCGTCGAACGCGGCCCGGAGGGGTCAGTATTTCAACGGTCGGGGGTGACGACCATGCGTACGCGCGTGCTGGTGGTGACGGGCGGCCACAACAGAGAGGATGTCACGAAGTGGAGCGCCGGCTATGCCGTCGACCAGCGGTCGCTTCACGAGCAGATGGTCGAGGCGTTGCGGACGCTCCCCAAGTACCGGTTCGAGTTCCCCTCGGAAGACGAGCCGCTGCTTGAGCGGCTGTTGATGGACTCGCCGGACCTGGTCCTCAATCTCTGTGATACGGGGCTCCAGTACACCCCGGCCGGGGAACCTCACCTCCCCGCCCTCCTGGAGCTCCTCGACATTCCGTACACCGGGGCAGGGCCCCGGGGCATCGTCCTCTGTCACGACAAGCACGTGGTGGAACGGGTGGCGGCTACCCTCGACGTTCCGGTGCCCCGGAGCATATACCTGGAGCCGGGGGCCACTCCGTCTGAGGCTCAAGCGTTCTATCCCGCGCTCATCAAGCCCGTACATGGCGATGGGGGCGTCGGGATCTTCCCCCAGTCCGTGGTCCAGTCGCCGGGGGAGGCCGCGAGACACTTCGCCTGGCTCCGGTCGAACATGCCCAGGGCGAGTCTCCTGTGGCAGGAGTACCTCCCGGGTCCGGAGTACGCCATCACCCTGATCGGCAACCGCGCCACCGGTTTCACCGCGTTGTCGCCGCTCGAAGTCGATTACACCAACCTTCCCGCCGAGCTACCCAGGATCCTGCCGTTCAAGTCCAGTACACACCCTGAAACCCGGTACTCCGACGTTCAGCTCCGAGCGGCGCAACTCCACGACGACGTCCTCAGGGATATTCAGAGGCGGGCAGAACGGCTCTTCGTGAGGCTGGAATGCCGGGACTACGCACGGTTCGACTTCCGCACGTCCACCGATGGAGAGATCAGGCTCCTCGACGCCAATCCGAATCCAGACTGGAGCGGAACGGGCCGGATGGCCGCCATGGCCCAGTACGACGGCAACAACCATGCTGAGCTGCTCGGTATGATCCTGGACGCCGCGTGGACGCGGATCAGCGCGTCCGCCCCCGTTCGCTGACGGGCCCCTCCCCCTGCCGAGCTTACCCTCGCGACCCCGCTGGGAGTCGTCCTGCGCGTGAGCGCAAACCCGCCCGGGTGCAGCGTCTCGATGCCGCTGATCTCCACGACGCCACTGCGGTTCACGCGCGGGCGGGCTCGACACGCCGATTGTGCATCACCAGCACGAAGGCGACGGCGATCATAGCCAGCTGGACCCCTACGGTCTGCCAGTTGGGGTAGAGACCGAGCAGATCGATCCGGGGCAGGAACTCGAGCGGGCTGCTGGGCAGCCGGCCGGCCTCCTGCAAGGCTGCGATCCCTTTTCCGGCCAGGATCATGGCGAGGGTGATCATGACCGCGGCGCTGGCCCCGAAGAACTGCTGCAGCGGCAGGCGCACGCCCGCCTTGAAGATCAGCCACGCCGACACCGACAGCAGCACGGCAGCCGCGGCGCCGCCGGCGAGAATGAAGCTCTGGCCGGCACCCTCGGTCTGTGCCCAGAGCGCCTGATAGAACAGTACCGTCTCGAACACCTCCCGGTACACGGCGACGAACGATAACAGCGCCAGCAGCCACGGCGTCCCTCCGTCGAGGGCCTTGCCGACGTGCTCTCGAACGTACTCGTTCCACCGGCGGGCGCTCACCTTGTTGTGCATCCAGAACCCCACGTAGAAGAGCATGAGCGCGGCGAACAGGGCCGTAAGTCCCTCGGTCAGCTCGCGCGTGGCACCGCCGATCGAGAGGAGCCACGTGGACACGGCCCAGGTCGCGCCCCCGAGGGCCAGCGCCCCGATCCAGCCGGCGTGCACGTAGCGCAGAGCGTTGCGCCGGCCGGTCTTGATCATGAATGCCGAAATCGCGGCGAGGATGAGAATCGCTTCCAGCCCCTCCCGCAGCAGGATCACCAGCGAGCTGAGGAATACCACACCCGCCGTCAGGCCCGACCCGTCCCCCACGCGCTCCGCTTCGTCCAGGCTGCCCAGCACTGTGGCCCCGCGCCGCTCCACGTCCTGCACGGTCGCGGCATCGCTGGCCACCGCCTCCCGCAGCGCCATCATCTCCCGCTCGATGCGACGCGTCAGGCCGGCGTCCACGGCTGAAAGGGTGCTCTCGCCCACCGTCGGGTAGACGTATTCGATCCGGCCGGTCAACGTGCGGCCCGGCAGCGCCGGGATCGACAGCGTCGCGGACATGCCCTCGCGGACGAGCGCGGCGTCGGACTCGAAGATCTCCGCGTTCACCCACACGCTCGACAGGTCGGCGATCATGTACAGGTTCTGTCCCGGCCGGAAGGCCTGCCCCTCGAAGACATCCTTCTCCATGACGATCCCGGAGACGGGGGCGTGGAGGGTCATCGTCTTGCGCACCTCCCTGGTCTCGAGCAGACGCTCGATCTGCGCCCCCGACAGGTCCCAGTACGCGAGCCGGCGCCGGGCCGAATCGAGCAGGTCCGTGGCCCCTTCGGCCACCTGCCCGACGGGGCTGTCGCCCACCGACTCTGCCATCCGCGCGGCCAGGAGCAGCTCCTCCTGTGCCGTGACGAGCTCCGGTGAGTAGACCTCGAGGAGCGGCTCACCCCGACGGACCGGCTGACCGGTGAAGTCGACGTGCAGCCTCTCGACCCAGCCGCCGAATTTCGGCGACACGTACGCCATCCGCCGCTCGTCGAACTCCACCATCCCGGTGGTCCGGATCGTCTTCGACAGCGGTCGCACCTCGGCGGTCCCGAAGGTCACCCCGAACGTGCGCAGCTCACCCTGGCTGAGGCGGATCGAGCCGTCCATGGACATCCCGCCCATGTCCATTCCGCCCATCCCCGGCGTGCCCGTGTCCGGCGCCGCGTCCATGCCCGCGGTCGGCTGCGGCTGCAACGGCGGCTCCTGTGGCGGGCGGGTACCCAGCGCCAGGCCGGCTACGAAGGTGAGGGTGGCCACGAGCACAGCGCCCCCGATGTACAGCGTCCTGTTCCGTGTCGTCATTTCAGCACCTCCGTGCCCACGGCGCGCTCCAGCGCGGCCAGGTTCGTCGCGAAGTCGGCGAGAAGCCGGTGATAGTCGAGCTCCTTCTGGTACAAGGTGACCTGCGCATCCAGGAGCGTGAGGAAATCCACGCGGCCGACCCGGTAGGACGCCGTGGCGGATGCGAGGGACGTCCGCGCCTGGGGCAGAATCCCCTGGTCGAGGAGTACGAGCTGATCACGGGCGCGGCGCAGCTCGGCGGCGAGCGCCGCAATCTCCGCTTCCAGCTCGTTCAATCGGGCGTCGTACGTTGCGCGCCGTTCGGCCAGCCGCGCCGTCTGCTCGATCACCGCCTGCCCCTGCTTGCGACCGGCGAAGACCGGCACCGGGACCGAGATCACGACGTTGAACAGGTCGCCGAAGTCGGCCCGACGGCTGTAGCCGAGGGAAAGGCTCACGTCGGGCAGCGTGGCCTTCCGGGCGAGCATCAGCCTGCGCTCCTGCGCCGCCACCCGGAGCGCATGGGCGCGCAGCGCCGGGTTGTGCTCCGCGGCCAGCCGCTGGAGCTCCGCGACGGTCGGGATCCCCGGCACCACTCCCGTGCCGGCCTCCGGGATGACGTCGGCGAGGGATGCGGCGGCGAAGCGGACGCTGGAGGTGTCGCCCGCGACTGCGGCGGCCCGGATCGATGCGGGGAGCTCGGCCGCCGGGATCGCGGCGTCCGTCGCGCGGGTCGCGAGAGCGTTGAGCCGGGCCACCGCGCTCGTCCGCCGTTCCCGCAATGCCACCACCTGGTCCTGGAGCCGAGTGCGCTCGACCTGCGCCTTCAGGACGTCCGGCTGCGCGCCCGTCCCGACGGCGTACTGCGCCGAGGTGAGCCCGGCGAAGTCGGCAACCAGCCGCTCGTTGCGGCCGGTCACCTCGAGGGCACGGTCCAGGAAGTAGACCCGGTAGTAGGCCGACTTCACCTCGCTTCGAACCCTCTGGCGGACCCGTTCCACCTCCCACTCCGCGGCCTCGGCGCCGAGCCGCGCAGCGTTCTCGGCCAGCGCCAGCTTCCCCGGCCAGGGAAGCCGTCCGCCCAGCTGGACCGTGGTCATGGTCATCCTGTCCCGCCCCAGGCTCGGACTCGCCACCGGGACGTTCATGACGCCGAGCCCCAGCGCCGGGTCCGGCAGCGCACCGGCCTGTGGCACCCGTGCCGCCGCCGCTTCCGCCGCGCTCCGCGCGGCCACCAGCTTCGGGTTGTTGTCTTCCGCCTCCGTGAGGAATTCCGAAAGCGAGGCCTGCTGCGCGCCGACGTCGAGCGCCAGCCCGAACACCAAGGCCGGGACCATCGCGACGAGTGCGCTCTCTCTCCTGCCATCCATGAACATCCTCCAGGGTGGTGATCACTGCGACCCCCGAGGCTCGGCCGATCCGGCCACGTTGGATACACGCGCCCCGGACCCCGAACGTCGGAATGGACGAGACCCCCTTCCGGGGCGCTCGATTGCTGCTTCTGTTGTTTGGGATCGAGCCGACGAGGGTCGGCCCGGTTTACGGGGTTACGCCCTGGGAGGGCGGAAGAGGCTCTTCTCGAACGGGAGATCGACGCCGGTGGGGAGCCAGATGTCGCCGGGCACGGTCATGGGCTGATCGAAGGTGACCACCACTGACGGCGATGCCATCAAAGGGATGGCGCTGCAGGTCTCGGCCGCCGCCGGGGCGAAGGGACAGTGGCGTCCGTCGGTTTCGTCCCCGTCGGGCCCCGGATCGTGGGGGCCCATCAACGGGCAATCACTCCCAGGCGCTGGGCCGGTCTCGGCCGCGGCGAACGTCTCCGACACCGCCTCGGGCGCACACGTCGACGCCACCATCGTCTGTGCGACGGAAAAGGTGAGCGCCATGAGGGTCAGGCAGCCGGCAATCACGCGGGGGCGTCGTTTCATCCCATAAACGATAAGAGCACAGGAACGGACCCGCAATTCGTCGCGCACGGCCAACCGCACGGCGGCTACGTGCTCAGGAGCCCCGCGAACCCCATGAAGGCGAGGGACAGGAAGCCGGCGATGAAGAAGTTCAGTGCCAGGCCCCTCGCGAGGTCCGGCACCGTCGAGAGCTCCACACGCTCCCGTATCGACGCCATGAGGAACAGGGCAAGAGTGAGGCCCAGTCCCGCGCCGAGGGCGAAGACGATGCCCTCCACGAAGCCGTAGCCCCTGTTGGTCTGGAAGATAGCCAGGCCGAGGATGGCGCAGTTCGTGGTGATCAGGGGCAGGAAGATCCCGAGCTCCCGGAACAGCGTCGGTGCGAGCTTCCTGAACGCCATCTCCACGACCTGCACGGTGGACGCGATCACGACGATGAACGAGAGGAGTCGCAGGTAGGGAAACGATTGCAGCAGGAACGTATTCAGGAACCACGCGGCCACCGCCGTGATGAGGAGCACGAAGATGTTGGCCGCACCCATGCGCAGCGCCGTGGAGACCCTCCCTGACACGCCCAGGAACGGGCACAGTCCCAGGAAGTAGGTGAGGGTGAAGTTGTTCACCACCATGGCGGAAAGCAGGATCCAGAGGAGATCGCCGATGTCGAGCATCAGGCGGCCTCTCTGCGGGTCCGTGACGCGACACCGTGCGGCCAGCGGCGGATCGCCGGCTTCCGGACGGTGCCACGGTCCTGCCACGCGTTGATCCCCAGCAAGATGAACCCGATGGTGAAGAATCCGCCGGGGGGCAGCGCCATGACCACCCACGGCTCGAATCGGGGTCCGAGGAGAGGCAGACCCAGGACCGTACCGGCTCCCAACACCTCCCGGATCGTGCCCATGAGCAGCAGCGCCAGGAAGAAACCGACGCCGGTGCCCGCGGCGTCCACCAGCGACGCGAAGACGGGCTGCCTCGCTGCGAAGGCCTCGTGCCGACCCAGGATCATGCAGTTCGTGACGATCAGGAAGATGAACGGGCCGAGCGCCCTGTGGATTTCGGGGACGGTGGCGTTCATGAAGATCTCCACCACCGTGACGAACGTGCCGATGATGAGCACGTAGGCCGAAATCCGGACCTCATCGGGGATCACGCTCTTGAGGGCGGACACGCCGACACTCGAGCTCGTGAGCACGAAGAACGTGGCCAGCCCCATGGCCAGGCTGTTGGCCACGGTGTTCGTCACCGCCAGGGCAGGGCAGAGGCCCAGCGCCTGGACCAGCACGGGGTTCTCCTTCCAGACCCCCCGGTTGAATACGTCGCCCAACCGCTTCGTGTCCGAACGCCGGGACGTCGGCGCATGGCACGTCGAGCGGACCTCGTCGTGACCTGTGTTCGAGGCGGACAAATCCCCTCCCGGGTGGCTACGACGGTCAAAGTTGTGGGCGCCCCATGAAACCGTGGTTAGATCTCCATGAAGCGTCTCTCATCGGCTCGTTGGATGAAGGCGATTTCATTCCTGTTTCACCGCGGGTTAACGGCCGCCTCGCCACTTTACAGCACGAAGAGACAACCGTGCTCTTACAACGGGCAGGAGGTTCGCATGGAATATCTGATCGGCTGGGGTCTGCTCCTGGGAATAGGCCTGCTGCTGTGGGTCGTCGTCCGCTTCGCCGGTGGAGGAGAGCGGCAGAAGCCGCAGGCCACCTGCGGCGTCGACGGCTGCGGCACTTCCGACCGGCGCAGGAGCCGCGCGTGAGCAGTGCCCGACGCGTGGCGGCGGGGGTCCTGGTCAGCGGGCTCTTCATCGCGCTGCTCGGCTTCGGGATGACCCGTGACGCTCGGGAGATTCCGAGTCCGCTGATCGGCCAGCCGGCGCCGGAGTTCGCGTTGGAAACCCTGGAAACGCCGGGCGATAGCCTGGCGCTGGCCGATCTGCAGGGCACTGCCGTCGTCGTCAACTTCTGGGCGTCGTGGTGCCTCGCCTGCCGGCAGGAGCACCCGGCGCTGGTCCGGGCCTGGCAGCGGTACGAGGAGGCGGGGGCTCCCGTCCGGTTCGTCGGAATCGTCTACCAGGACAGCCGGAGCAACGCACGGGAGTACATGGCTCGCCGGGGAGGTGGCTGGACCAACCTCATGGACTCGAACACGCGGGCGGCCATCGACTTCGGCGTCTACGGCGTGCCCGAGACCTATTTCATCGATCCGACCGGCAGGATTGCCTACAAACACGTCGGGCCGGTGACGGATGCGCTTCTGACCGAGCAAATCGAGGCGATGATCACGCCGGGGCCGGACGCAGCGGAGGAAGAGACGAACCGATGAGCACGGTGGTAGCGATCGCGATACTCGTGGCACTGTTCCTGGTGTTCCCGCTCATCAAGCGGGAGCGCGGGCCCCGGGAGTGTGGCAGCGGCGGCTGCTGGAAGAAGAAGATCGGGTTCGGTTGCGGGACGTGTCCGCTCGATCAGTCGGAAGGCACGTCGGCCCACGATTGACGTTCGGTGGGGCCACTGCAAGAGGGGCACCGACCGATGAATCGCTCTTCATGTGCGTTTCACCGTGACTTCATGGCCCTTGCATTACTATATGGTCGAACAGGCAAACAAAAGGGAGATGACCATGACGGAGACGAGCACACGGTACGCCATGAAGCGGACGCTGGAGCTGGACTACGACGAAGTGGACCGTCGGGTGCGCGACGCCTTGCAGGAGGAAGGCTTCGGCGTGCTGACGGAGATCGACGTGAAGGCCACGCTGAAGGAGAAGCTGGACGAGGACTTCCGACGCTACGAAATCCTCGGGGCATGCAACCCTCCTCTGGCCCACAAAGCGCTGGAAGCGGACGGCGACATCGGGCTTCTGCTGCCGTGTAACGTCGTGGTGCAGGAGGGGCATGACGGCACGACGGTGGTGGAAGCTGTGGACCCGGTGGTCCAGCTCGGTGTGGCCGGCGGGGAGACTCTCGAGCCGCTGGCAGCAGAAGTGCGGTCCAGACTGGTGAGGGTGCTGAACCGCGTGGAGGGGGGAACCGAATGAGCATGATTGCAGCGTTGACGACGGTTCAGGGGTCGGGCTCCTGGATGGGCGATCACATGAGCTGGGGAGGCTGGGGTATGATGTTCGGATGGACGCTGATCCTGGTGGTCCTGATCGTCGCGATCTGGGCCATCGCCGACGGTCGGTGGCCCGGGAGGCGAGAGGGCGGCGGCCGGAATGGCAAGGATCGAGCCGAAAGCGTGCTGCGGGAGCGATACGCCCGCGACGAGATCGATGAAGAGACGTATCGTCGCAAGCTCGATGAGCTGCGGCGCGAATAACCTCCAGAGGAAAGGGACGGAATCATGAGAAAGACATTTGCAGCACTGGTAGCGATCATGTTGGCGGCGGCCCCCGCGATGGCGCAGGGTCATCACGGCGCCCGGGCGGACAGCAGCCGGGGCATGGGCATGATGCAGGGTCAGTCCGGGATGATGGGTCCCG
>CAYMLW010000153.1:0-9462 GCA_964391035.1 uncultured Gemmatimonadaceae bacterium | reverse complement strand
GGCGCACCCGTGTCGGGTGCGGGGTGGGAAGGGCTACCGGACGCTGTCGTCCGCGTCGGTCTCCCGCTCCACGAGCCGCCCGGTGATCAGCTCCTCGACCACGCGGTCGGCGTCGTACACGTCGTCGAGGGCCTCGGTGATGGCCCGGACATCGACCATGATGTTCCGGCCCCGCTCCGGGAGGTAGATGAAGTCGCGGCTCAGCCCCTCGATATTGCGGTCGAAGTTGAGCCCGACCATCTCGTGGTCCCACGTGATGGCCGGCGAGCCCGAGTTCCCGCCGTAGGTGTCCGCTGTCGAGATGAAGTTGAGCGGCGTCTCGAGGTCGAGCCCCGGGGGCGGCGGCAGCCAGTGGTCGGGCAGGTTCCATTCCGAGTCGGCGCCGTAGGAGTGGTAGTGGTCGTACAGCCCGTAGAAGGTGGTGTACACCGGCGCCCGTGTCCCGTTGTACTCGTACGGGAGGACCACGCCGTCTGTGATCCGGGGCGACGACGTCGCGTCCGGCGGCACCCGCGTCCCGTAGACCTCGAACCGGGCCCGGCCCAGCTCCCCGGCCAGCTCGGCCTCGGCCGCCGACAGGCGGTTCCACTCCCCGGCGAAGGCCTGCCACACCGGGAACACCGCCCGGGCCACCCGCACGGCGATGTCCTGGTCCAGGCCGCCACCCGCCAGCGCCGCCTCTACCCCGGCCCGGTCCGCCAGTGCGCTCGCCCCGATCATGGCCGCGGCCGCTTCCTCCGGCGCCAGACCCTGGAGCGCCACCCGCGTGATGTCGTGCTCCGCGCCCAGGTAGCGGAGGAAGTCGCCGAGCTGGACGGCCAGGATCGCGTGCTCCAACGCGTCCGGCAGGTCGGGCACCGCCGCCAGCGCCTCCGCCAGGGAGTCCGCCGCCGGGTCTCCGGCCGCCCGGGCCTCCAGCAGCGGCACCGCCCGCAGCCCCCTCCGCAGCACCGCCGGCGAGCCGATGGTGCTCGTGAGCAGCCGGAACGCGCCGTAGCGGTCGGCCAGCTCCGCCTTCTCCGCCTGGATCGCGGCGATCTCATCGAAGACATCCGCGTACCGCTCCCGGAGCGCCGGGTCGGAGGCGATGCTGTCCCGGAACGCCTCCTCCGCCAGCCGTTTCCGGGTCCAGATCTCCGGCGTCCGCAGCGCGTCGAGCCGGCCAGAGTACGCCTTCAGCGAGTTCGAGTACGAGAACATCCGGTTGCGCAGGTCCAGCGCCTCGCCCTCCTCGGGATTCGCCTCGTAGAACGACCGCATGGCCTCGAGTCGGTCGTCGAGGGCGCGGGCCGTGATCGGCGTCACCACGTCCCGCATGATCTCGAGCTGGGCCATGGTCAGCAGCCGGCTGGTCGGGCCGGGATTGCCCACCACGAAGACCACGCTGCCCTCCGACACACCGTCCAGGCTCCACCCCAGGTGCGGCTCGCTCCGGAACGGCTCGCCGTTCTCGTACACCCGCAGGAACGCGAAATCCAGGGCGTAGCGCGGGTAGGTGAAGTTGTCCGGGTCGCCGCCGAAGAACCCGAGCTGGAGCTCCGCCGCAGCCACCAGCCGGACATCGTCGAACCGCCGGAACACGTACGCCGAGTACCGGCCGCCGTGGTAGAGCGCCCGGACCTCGACGTGGACGTCGTCGCCGTGCTCTCGGGCCAGCCGGTCCCGCACCCGGGCCACCGCCGCCTCCCGGGCCATCTTCCGGGCCTCGGGGGTGGCCGCCTGGTACATGGCCTCGAAGATCTCGTCGCTCACGTCCACGGCCGCGATCAGCCGGTCCGCGTAGTAGCGGGGCAGCGGTCGCTCCTGGTCCAGCGTCTCGGCGTAGAAACCCTCGTCCAGCAGGTTCTCGCCTGGCCCCGAGACCTGGGCCACCCGGCTGCGCACACAGTGGTGGTTGGTCGCCACCAGGCCGTTCGGCGAGACGAAGGAGGCCGAGCAGCCGGGGACCCGGAGCACGCTCAGTCGCACCCGGTCGAACCACCCGGCCGAGGCGTCGAAGCCGTACGTCCGCGTGAAGTACTCGCCCGGCGCGTACTCGTATGTCCACATCTTGCCGAAATCGAACCGGCCGGGGATCGTGTCGAGCTCGGTGGACTGGGCGATCAGCGGACCGGCCCCGACCAGGAGGCCGGCGGCCAGAAGGGCGACGCGGGATATCATGAACGGTCTGCTCCGTCGATTTCCGGTTGCGGGCTTCGTGCCGAACGATCGCCCGGCCGGCGGTCCGCCGCAACCGTCCCCATGTCCCCGGGCCCCCCATGTCCCCCGGGTCCCCTATGTCGCCCGGTCCGGCGGCGGGGCGGCGTGGGGCTCCCCCATGTCGAGCGGCGGGGCGGGGGAGGGCCTACTCGACCCGGAGCGCCTCCATGGGATCCACCGCCGCCGCTCGCCGGGCCGGGACCCACGCGGCCACCAGCGCCACCAGCAGGATCAGGGCGATCACGGCTGCGAACACCGCAGGGTCCGCCGGCTCGACCTGGTACAGCAGCCCGCGCAGCAGCCGGGCCCCGGCCAGGGCGCCCACACCTCCGATCGCCGCACCCAGCGCCGTGAGCCGGAGCCCCTGGCCCACCACCATCCGGAGCACGCCCGCCGGGTCGCCGCCGATGGCGATCCGGATCCCGATTTCCCGCCGTCGCGTGGTCACCGCCTGCGACAGCACCCCGAAGAAGCCGGCCACCGCCAGGACCAGGGCCAGGGCCGCGAACACGGTGAGCGTCGTCGCATAGAACCGGGGGGCGGCCGTGGTCCGGGCCAGGAGCTGGCCCATGGTGGCCACGTCCGTCGGCGGCACCTCGGGGTCGACCGACCGGATGACCTCCCGCACCGCCGGGATCAGCGCTCCGACCGGGGCCTCCGACCTCACCACCAGCCGCCCGCTCGACGGCGGGAACTGGGCGGCCGGATAGTAGAACTTCGGCTCGCGGGCCTCCGTGAGCGACGCGTGTACCGTGCTGCTCACCACGCCCACGATCTCCCGCATGACCGGCTCGCCGAAGTACGTCCGGGCCCGCTTCCCGACCGGGTCCTCGCCGTCGAAATAGACCCGGGCGAAGGCCTCGTCGACCAGGGCGACGGGGCGGGCATCGGCGTCGTCGTCCTCGGTGAACGCCCGGCCCGAGACCAGCTCGAGCCCCAGGGTCTCGAAGAAGCCCGGCGACACCGCCGAGATCTGGACCCGCGGCGGATCCTCGATCTCCCGCCCCTCCACCAGCGCCGGCGTCACCATGTACGAGCCGCCCACCGGGAGGTTCTGGGCCAGACTCGCCGACGACACCACCGGCAGCGCCCGGACGCCCTCCAGCAGCGCTTCGTGATAGCGCCGGACCTGCCACTCTTCCCCGTACCGGAACCCGGGCAGCGCGAAACCGAACGTCGTGATCCGCTCCGCGTCGAAGCCCGGGTCCGTCGACACGATGGCGTGGAAGCTCCGTCCCAGCAGCCCCGCGCCCACCAGCAGCACCACACTCAGCGCCACCTCCGCCACCACGAACGCCCGCTGGGTACGGCCGCCCCCCTCGCCCGCGCGCGTGCCGCTCTCCTTCAGCCCCACCATCGGTGCCGTCCGCGCCGCCTGCAGCGTCGGCACCAGCCCCGTGAGCAGTCCCGTCGCCAGCGAGACGACCACGGCGAACCCCAGCACCCCCGCGTCCAGTCCCACCTCGCCGGCCCGCGGCAGGTCCTCCGGCGCCAGCGCCACCAGCCCGTCCAGGACCCACGCCGACACCAGCACGCCCACCACTCCGGCCACACCCGCCAGGATCCCGCTCTCCGCCAGCAGCTGGGACGCCAGACGACGCGATCCGGCCCCGAGCGCGCCGCGGATGGCCAGCTCCCGGCGCCGTCGGGCCGACCGGGCCAGCAGTAGCGTGCCCGCGTTCGCCGCCGCCACCAGCAGCACGAACACCACCGCGCCCAGGAGGACCAGCATCGGCGTCCGGAGGTCGCCCACCAGCTGGTCCTTCAGCGGGACCACCCGGGCCTCGTAGCTCTCGTCCGGGATCCGCTCCACGATCGCGTTCAGCTCCGCCTCCGCCATCGACGGCGTCACCCCCGCCGCCAGCCGGGCGACCGTGGTCAGGATGTGGGCGCCCCGCACGTCCATGAACCCGGCGCCGGCCGGGATCGGGACCCACACCTCCGCGTCCCGCGGCAGGTCCAGTCCGTCCACCACCCCGACCACCTCGTACGCCTCGCCCTGGAGCCGCACCACGCGGCCCACCACGTCGTCGGCGCCGCCGAACCGCCGCCGCCAGAGGTCGCGGCTCAGCACCGCCACCGCCGGCGCGCCGGGCTCCGCATCAGACTCGACCAGGACCCGGCCCAGGATCGACGGCACCCGCAGCACGTGGAAGAAATCGGCCGACACCGACGCGCTCCCCACACGGACCGGGTCGCCGGCGTCGCCCAGGATCACCTCCCCGCCGCTCGCCACCGCCAGCGACTCCAGCGACATCGCCGACTCCCGCCAGTCCCGGTACGTCGGACCCGACGTGCCGTACTCGTAGCCCTCCACCGGGTCGACCTGCCGGACCTGGACCAGCGCCTCCGCGTCCGGATACGGCAGCGGCCGCAGCACCACGCCCGCCGTGATGCTGTAGACGGACACCGTCGCCCCGATCCCCAACCCCAGGACCAGCACCACGGTGGCGGACGGACCCGGATCCCGCACCAGCGCTCTCCAGGCATGGCGGATCTCGGCCCACAGCAGACGCATCGGATTCCTCGTTTCCGGTGGCGGGGCTCGCCGGCAACCATCACTGGGAAGACCCGTGCCGACTGGCTCGTCCACAGCTAAGTCATTGTCCCATAACACGATCCGGCAGAACCGGTCGTCCGGTCGGCGTTCGGGAGTGTCCGGTTCCGGACAGCCATCGGCCGAGGCCGCACGCTCCGACCGCACAGCGTCTCGGCGTCCCCGATCGGCCGGTCCCGGCCACGACCCGTCGCGTCCAGGGGGTCCGACAGCTTGACACGGAGGGCTCGAAGGAGTCGGAGCGAACGGAGAACCCGCCCGTTTCGATCCTGGCGGTGGCGTTCGTCGTGGAGCCCGACGGCCCCCCGGCGAGGCCGTCCCAGCCGGATCCGACAAGAGACAACCGTTCTCCGCGATCTCCGTGCTCCTCCGAGTTCTCCGTGTCAAGCAGTTCGAAGGTTGCCGGGCCGAAAAGGGCGCTCGGAGGTTGCCCGGCCAGGCTCGATGCTCGAAGCTTGTCACGCATGAATCTCGTCGCACTCGACTGGTGGATCATCGGCGCGTACTTCGTCGTCGCCCTCGGGATCGGTGTCTGGGCCGCGCGGCGGGCCGGTCGCAACACCCGGGAGTTCTTCCTCTCCGGGCGCAACATGCCGTGGTGGCTCCTCGGCATCTCCATGGTGGCCACCACCTTCTCGACGGACACGCCGAACCTGGTCACCGACATCGTCCGGCAGGACGGCGTGGCGGGGAACTGGGCGTGGTGGGCCTTCCTCCTCACCGGCATGCTCACCGTCTTCGTCTACGCCAAGCTCTGGCGCCGCGCTGGCGTCATGACCGACCTCGAGTTCTACGAGATCCGCTACGGCGGCCGCCCCGCCGCATTCCTGCGCGGCTTCCGGGCCCTCTACCTCGGCGTCTTCTTCAACATCGTGATCATGGCGACCGTCTCGCTGGCCGCCATCAAGATCGCCGGGGTCATGCTCGGCGTGTCCCCGGTTTTGACCCTCGTGGTGGCCGGCGGCGTGACCGTGGTCTTCAGCGCCCTCGGCGGACTCACCGGCGTGCTCCTCACCGACTTCCTCCTCTTCATCACCGCCATGGTCGGCTCCGTGGCGGCCGCCATCGTGGCGGTCGGACACCCGCAGGTCGGCGGACTGGAGGGGCTCCTGTCGAGCGAGGCCGTCGTCGGGAAGCTCTCGATCCTGCCCGACTTCACCGACCCGACCTCCTTCCTCCCCATCTTCGTCGTGCCCCTGGCCGTCCAGTGGTGGAGCGTCTGGTACCCCGGTGCCGAGCCCGGCGGCGGCGGCTACATCGCCCAGCGGATGCTCAGCGCCAAGGACGAGACCGACGCCACCGGCGCCACGCTCCTCTTCAACGTGGCCCACTACGCGCTCCGACCCTGGCCCTGGATCCTGGTCGGCCTGGCCTCCCTCGTCGTGTTCCCCACCGTCGAGTCGATCCAGCAGGCCTTCCCCGGCGTGGGCGACGCCATCCTCGGCCACGATCTCGCCTACCCGGCCATGCTCACCTTCCTCCCCGCCGGGCTCCTCGGACTGGTCGTTGCCTCCCTCGCCGCCGCCTACATGTCCACCATGTCCACCCACCTCAACTGGGGCTCCAGCTATGTGGTCCACGACTTCTGGCGACGCTTCGTGGACCCCGACGCCAGCGAGCGGACTCTCGTCTTCGTCGGCCGCACGACCACCGTCCTCCTCATGGTCCTCGCCGCCGCCCTCGCCCTCTGGCTCCGCAACGCCCTCCAGGCCTTCCAGATCCTCCTCCAGATCGGCGCCGGGACCGGCCTCCTCTTCATCCTCCGCTGGTTCTGGTGGCGCATCAACGCCTACAGCGAGATCACCGCCATGGTCGTCAGCTTCCTCGTCGCCCTCTGGCTCGAGGTCGTCCAGCCCCGCCTCTACCCCGGGCTCGCCCTGGACGCCTCCCTCAAGCTCGTCCTCGGCGTCCTCGTCACCACCGTGTCCTGGGTCGGCGTGACCTACCTCACCCGCTCCACCGACGAAGTCACCCTGCGGAGGTTCTATCGCATCGCCCGGCCCGGGGGACCCGGCTGGCGCGAGGTTGCGCTTCGCGCCGCACGGGAGGGCGACCCCCTCCCGACCGACCCCGCAGAGGACTGGACCGTGCCGCGGGGCATCCTCGCCATGACCGCCGGCGTCCTCGCCGTCTACGCCGCCCTCTTCGCCACCGGCTACTGGCTCTACGGACAGACACTCCTCGCCGCCGCACTCAGCGTCCTGGCCCTGTCCGCCGCTGTCGCCCTCGCGAGGATCTGGGGACGACTCGTGTAGTCGCACGGCCCCGCACCGGCAGGTGCGGACTGGAGTGCTCATGAGATCCGCTGCCGCCAGCTACGCCATTGCCCTCGGCATCGCGGCACTCGCCGCCCTCGGCGGCGCCGCCGTGGTCTTCTCGGAGTTCGATGACGCACCCGGCGGCATCCTCGTCGGCTACCTCCTCATCATCGGCGCGGTGGCGTTGGGCGGCAGGACGCTCTACCGGCGGCAGTGAGAACTCAGGCGGAGGGCGGGTGCTCGGCGACATCGAACCGACACGGTCTCGGCTGATACCTTACGGGCATGGCAACCACACGAGCGGTCATCCTCGCCGCGGGGCGAGGCACCCGGATGCGGGCAGCGGACGGGTCGGTGGAGCTGACGCCGGAACAGGCAGCGGCGGCCGATCGGGGGCTCAAGATGCTCGTCCCGATCCACGGCCACCCGTACATCGCCTACGTCCTCCATGAGCTGGCGGAGGCCGGGCTCTCCGAGGTCTGCTTCGTGGTCGGGCCCGGACCGGAGGATCCCGTCCGCCGCGCCATCGAGGCAATGGATATCCGTCGGCTGGACGTCCGGTTCGGCGTCCAGGAGGAGCCCCTCGGCTCCGCCCACGCGCTCCTCGCCGCGGAGCCGCGGGTCGGCGCCGATCCCTTCCTCGTGATCAACGGCGACAACGTCTACTCCGCGGCCTCGCTCCGGGCCGTGGCCGCGCTGGACGGGTCGGGCCTCGCCGGCTACGACGTCGATGCCCTCGTCGCCCGGTCGAACGTGACCCCCGAGCAGGTGGCGGCGTTCGCGCTGATCGAGGTGGCGGATGGGGTCATGGTCCGGGTGGTCGAGAAGCCCGACCCGGCGACCATCCGGGAGCTCGAGGGGTCGCCGGTCAGCATGACGCTCTGGCGTTTCGAGTCGTCCATCTTCGACGCGTGCCGGGACACCGAGCCGTCGTCACGCGGCGAGCTCGAGCTGGCCGATGCCGTGGCCCTCGCCATGCGCCGGGGCACCCGCTTCCGGGTCGTGCCCGTCGCCGATGGCGTGCTCGACATCTCCCGCCGGGCCGACATCCCCGACATCGAGCGCTGGCTCGAGGGCGTCGAGCCGCGGCCGTGACCCGCCTCTTCGTCCCCGGCCGGATCGAGGTCCTCGGCAAACACACCGACTACGCCGGCGGCCGCAGCCTCCTGGCCGCCGTGGACCGGGGCTTCACCGTGGACGTGACCGCGACCGCTGACGACCTCGTCACCGTCGTCGACACCGTCCGCAGCCAGACCGTCCGGATCCCCATCACCGACCGTCCACACCCGCCCGGACCTGCGCCAGAGCCCGGCCCCGCGTCCGACCCCGACTACGACCCCGACTACGACCTCGACTACGACCCCGACTACGACCTCGACTACGACCTCGACTACGACCTCGACTACGACCTCGACTACGACTCCGGCTCCGACTGGTCCGTTTATCCCCGGACCGTCGTGCGCCGGCTGGCGCGGGATGTTCCGGGTCGGCTGCGGGGCTGTCGGATCGAGCTGGCCAGCGACCTTCCGCCCGCCGCAGGCCTCAGCAGCTCCAGCGCCCTGGTCACCGCCGTCTTCCTCGCCCTGGACGCCGTGTGCGACGTGGCGGCCACCGACCGCCTCCGCCGGGCGGTCCCCGATCGCGAAGCGCTGGCGGGCTACCTCGGCGCCATCGAGTGCGGGTCGCCGTTCCCGGCGCTCGAGGACGCCGGCACCCCAACCGTCGACGGGCCCGGCCCGGCCCGGCCCGCCGGTGTGGGTACCCGCGGCGGGTCCGAAGACCACGTCGCCATCCTCTGTGCCGAGCCGGGGGCGCTGGTCCAGTACCGCTTCGAGCCGGTACACCGGGAGCGGGTGGTGCCGGTCCCGGCCGGCTACGTCTTCGCCATTGCCGCGAGCGGGGTGGTGGCCGAGAAGACCGGTGCGGCGAGGAGCCGATACAATCGCCTGAGCGACCTGGCCGTACGTTCGGTCGAGCTGTGGCGGGGGGCCACGGGCGGGGACCACCGTCATCTGGCCGCGATCCTCGAGGACGCCGGGATCGACCGGCTTCGAGACGTCGTACTGGACGCATGCGGGGCCCACGAGCGGACGGATCTCGACCGCCGGATCCGCCACTTCGCCCTCGAGAGCGACGATCTGGTTCCGGCGGCCGGCGACGCCCTGGCCGATGGCGACCTCGACCGTCTCGGCGCGATCGTCGACCGGTCCCAGGCGGCGGCGAAGGCGCTGCTCGGCAACCAGGTGCCGGAGACCGACCACCTGGCCCGCACCGCCCGCGTCCTGGGCGCCACGGCCGCATCCGCGTTCGGCGCGGGCTTCGGCGGCGCCGTGTGGGCGCTGGTCGCGGACGGGGACGCCGGTCGGCTCCTGGACGCCTGGCACGACGAGTATCGCACCGCCTTCCCCTCCCGGACCGGGGCCGCCTTCTTCACCACACCCCCCGCCC
>CAYMLW010000152.1:1423-9497 GCA_964391035.1 uncultured Gemmatimonadaceae bacterium | reverse complement strand
CACCTGCGGGGCGAATGGCAGTCGGTCAGCCAGTTTATGACACAGTAGTGATAGGCACCGTACCCGATAGTTGACAGGGGGATCACGGCAGGGGAGACTGAAGGGCACAACCCCCACCGGGCCGCGCGGAACGCGGCAGACATCGGCAAGGCGGAAGCATCGCCATGGCCTTCGGACTCGTGACCCTCGGACCCGTCGCGCTCCATGACGCCGACGGGACCCCCGTGGATCTGCCTGCCGGAAAACCGCTCGCACTCCTCGTCTACCTGGCGCTGTCCGGACGGCGGAGCGGCCGGGACGAGCTGGCCCGACTGCTCTGGCCGCAATCGGAGCCGTCGCGGGCTCGCCAGTCCGTGCGCCACGCCCTGTGGCGTCTCCGCCAGGCCATGGGCGAGGACATTCTCGCCGAGAGCGATCCGGCCGTCCTCAAGCCCGACCTGGTCCGCTCGGACTACGAGGCGGTCCTGGACCACCTGGATCGCGACGAGCTGGACGAGGCCCATGCGCTCGTCGGGGGCGAGTTCCTCGTCGACCTCTCGATCCCGGACGCGCCGGCCTGGACGACGTGGGCCGAGGATACCGGGTCCCGTCTCCGTGCCCGACTGTCGCACGCCTTCTCTTCGCGCGGACTCCAGGCCCGGGCCGCCGGCCGATCCGAGGCCGCGCTGGACGACCTGCACGGGGCCGTCGCGTATGCGCCGTACCGACCTTCGAGCCACGCGGCCCTGATCGAGACGCTCCTGGATCTCTCGAGGCTCGATGAGGCGGCGGTCGCACTGGAGCGGGCCCGGACCGAGATCGGCGACCTGGCCGGGTCGGAGCTGGCCGCCCTTTCGGCCCGGCTCGATTCCCTGGTCGCGAAGAACGCCCATCGGGCCGGAGGTGAACGGCAACCCGTCCCGTTCGTCGGCCGGGATCGGGACCTGGCGAGTCTGCTGTCGACGTGGCGCCTGGTCGTAGCGGGCACACCCCGGGTCGCCCTGGTCGCCGGAGAGACCGGGATCGGGAAGACGCGCCTGGCGGAAGAGGTGCGTCGTCAGGTCGAGGTCGGGGGTGGCGCCGTGGTATGGGGACAGGCCCGGGAGCCCGAGCAGGCCATGGACTGGGCCGTCGCCGCGGAGCTCGCCCGCCATCTGATCAGCATGCCCGGCGCCGCCGGGATCAGTGCGGGGTCCGACCGGCTCATCCGGGCGCTGGTCCCGAGTCTCGCGGCGGGCGAGCCGGCCAGTGCGGGGCCCGGCGATTTCGCGGCGTCGCTGGCGGAAGCGTTCCGGGATCTTCTCGGGGCTGTGGCGTACGAGACGCCGCTCCTCGTGGTGGTGGAGAACGCCCACTGGGCCGATTCCGCCTCACTCGCCCTCCTCCACCGGGCGATCCGGCAGCTCGAGGACGACCCGGTGCTCCTCCTCCTCACCCGGCAGACCGAGGCTCCGGCACCCGACCTGGAGCGCGTGGCCGCGGCGCTCGACCGACACGGCGTGGTCCACTTCGCTCGGCTGCGACCGCTGGACCGCAGCGCGTCCACCGCGATCCTCCAGGCGATGACGACCCCGGAGTCCCTGGCCGGATCCAGGACGGGCCTCGGCGACCGGTTCCACGAGGTCACGGGGGGCGTACCGCGATTCCTGTTCAGCGCGGTGGAGCCCCTGCGCGCGCAGGGGCATGCCACCCTCGTAGACGGTCGGTACCGGCTGGCCCCGAGCGCGGCGGCGAACCTCACGCTCCCCGTAGCCGCCCGGGCGGTTCTCTTCAGTCGACTGGACCACCTGTCCGACGGGGCCGGGCGGATCGCGGCGGCGCTCGCCGCCCGCGGCGGAACCGGCAATCCGGACCTGCTGGGCCGGGTCGCCGGACTCGGGGACCGTACCGACGAGGCCATCGCGGAGCTCCGGGAGCGGGGCGTGATCCGACCGAACGACGACGGCCCAATCGCCTTCGCCCATCCCCTCCTGGCCGGCGAGGCCACGCGGCGGTTCACGGCGCCCCGGGCACCAAGCCGGCTGCGCCGCGGCGCGCTGGCCGCCGTCCTCGTCCTCGTCTTCGCAGCGGCGACTGTGGCCGCCCTCGCCCGGGGCATCCCTTCCGGCCCGCCGTACGGGGGCGGCACGCTGTACGTGCACACGTCGAACGCCGTGCTGGCCGCCCCCGCCCGGCCCGGCACCTCGATCTGGCGGGCCGAGCCTGTCGAGGGCGCACCGCCGACGGATCCGGAGAGCGAGCTCCTGGGTCCGTTCCGGGTCACCAACGGCGAGCTTCTCTGGTATCGCAAGATGCGACACCCGGACGGACCGTACATCGCCCGGGCGTTCCCCGACGGCAGCAACCGGACGGTCATCCGCACGCCCGGCGACGACAACCTGGGCATGCCATCCCCCGACGGGCGCTTCCTTGTGTACCGGACGGAGAACCTGGACACCGATCGCTACGATCTCGACCTGTATGTCGCCCGGGCCGATGGCAGCCAGCCGCGACGCATCTACGCGGGGCGCGAGAAGCTGGACTACCCCCGTTGGTCCCCCGACGGTCGCAGGATCGCCTTCCGGATCGCCGCCTCCCGGGATTCCCTCGCGGTCGTCACCCCCGGAGGCGAGCGGGTCCGGACGTTCACGTTCGATGGTGTGCACCAGACCAGCTGGTGCGGTGGGAGCCGGTTCCTGGTGTCGCAGATCCGGCGGGGAGGGAGGCCGGAGGTGGTGCTGCTCGATGTGGCCAGCGACTCGATCCGTTTCGTCGGACGGGGCACGTGGCCCACCTGCTCGCCCGATGGCCAGGCCGTGGCCTACCTCGCGCTGGTGGATGGTGAACTGCAGCCCCGGATTCAGGAGATCCGCACTGGCGATCACATCGACGTGGAACTTCAGGGCGCGGTCGGGGACGAGGTGAACTACCTGCTGTGGGTCCCGGACGCCATCGGCCCGGTGGCCTCGGAGGTCGAAGCCATCCACCCGGGGCGGATGATCCTCGTGGGCGCCCGGGTGCCCCTCGAGGCCCGGGTCCGGTTCAGCGATGGCCGGGTCCGCCCCGAGCCCCTGGCCTGGACCTCCCTGGACCCGGCCGTGGCCTTCGTCGATCCGGACGGCGTGCTCTACGCCAACCGGGAAGGCCACGCCCGGATCACGGCCGACTATCGGGGCTGGCTGGCCGACACCCTCCAGGTCGCCGTCCGACCCGGTGGACCCCAGGCCCCGTTGCTGGCGGACCCCCTCACCCGCCTCGACACCGCGCGCTGGGCCGTGGTCGGAGAGCCCGAGCCCGAGGTGGTGACGAGCCTGGCGGGCCCCATGCTCGCCCTCCGGGGGGACGGCCGCTACTGGGACGGGATCATGACCCGGAAGCCCCTCGTCATCGGGCGCGGCGTCACCGTGGAGGTGGAGTTCCGGATGGACCTCACGCGCCGGTCCCAGCAGCGGATCACCATCGGATTGACCGACGCGCCCGACGCGGGCCGGCTCCCTGTCGAACTCCACCGCCCGCCCCAGAGGGGCGCCATCGGCGTCCAGTACCCCGCGGCCGAGCTCCTGAAGTTCGATCCGACCGCTCTACAAGTGTATTTTCGCAACGGGTATCAAGAGTACGGTCGGGTTCCGGACCGGTTACCCGGCGACGGGTGGGTCCACCTCGCGCTCCAGGTCGATGCCAGCGGTGCCGTCGAGGTGTTCGTGGACCGGGAATCGGTCCTGGAGACGGACCTCCGACTACCCATCGATACCGCGGAGGCCTGGTACGTGGACTTGGCCGGTGCCGCGGTGAACACGGACCTCCTGGTCCGCAACCTGGTGGTGTGGGAGGGCCTGAGGTACGGATCGTAGGGCGGTGGGAAAGCCCGAACCGCCGCGGGAGCGAGAGGGACCGCCGGTAGGCGCGTCGTAGCAGCGCCGACCGGGTCAGGGAGATCCCGTCGCCGACCGTTGACCGTCGTGTCCTTCCTCCCATACTCCCCGGGCCTCCCGGATCGCCGGGACCCACTGGTAGGCGCGCCACAGCTCGAACGACCCGGGTCCCGCCGTCCATACGCGATAGCCGAGCCCCGTCCGGCCCTGCCACGCCAGGCTGTCGTCCACGCTGATGTACAGGCGAGCGCGGTCGAGGTAGCTTCCACGGGTCGCCAACAGCGCGGCCAGTCCTCCCCCGTACAGCACCAGGACCACCAGGAGCGCAGACACCAGCCACGTGTAGAGGCGTCGGGGCCCGGGGCGATGTGTGCGCCCCGGGTGATGTGTGAAGACTCGTCTCATGGCGTCGACCGTCCTTCCGGCGGATCCGCCCGGACCCTCCAGGTGAAGGATCGCTACGGCAGTGATGGGCCGGTGGCGTCAATCGACCGTTGATCCGGCGGGCTCAGGACGTCACCCGGGGGCGGGCGAGGACTGCCCGATCCGATGGAATGCTCTCTGCACGATTGTTCCGTGCGCGTCAGGCAGTCATTGAACGAGGAGTTGGACATGCCCCAGACACACGTCACGGCGCTGAACCACACGCTCGAAGAGACCCACGCGTGGCTCGAGGCGCTGCGGGAGCGGGGGCCGTTCGAAAACGAGCAGCAGGCCTACTCGCACCTGCGGGCCGTGCTCCACGCGGTCAGGGACCGGCTGACGGTGGAGGAGGCCGTCCACTTCGCGGCCGAGCTGCCGATGCTGGCCCGTGGGTTCTACTACGAGGGCTGGCGTCCCGCGCTGGCACCGAACGAGGACAGAAAGACGGTCGAGGACTTCCTCGACGCGGTCCGGGAGAGCCTGGGCGACCAGCACACGCCCGACCATGACCTCGGAGAGTCCGCGACGGCGGTGCTCGGCCTGCTGACCGACCGTCTGAGCGAGGGCCAGATCCGTCACGTACGGGACCAGATGCCGGAGGACATGAAGGCCATCTGGCCGGGCTGACGGCTGACGGCTGACGGCTGACGGCTGACGGCTGACGGCTGGCGGCTGACGGCGGATGGCTGACGGCTGGCGGCTGACGGCGGACGGCTGACGGCGGATGGAGCGAGCCCCCGGGGAGGGTCTAGTCCCCCGGGGGCTCCGGCATCGAGGCTCTGTCGTGTCGGGCGATCCGGCCGTCGGTACGACGTGGCCGCCGCCGTCGACCGGCTAGCCGCCGATGCTCTCTTCCAGCGCCTCGACCCGCTCCATCAGGTCGGCGATCCGGGGCATCAGCTCGAGGAGCGCCTCCTCGGCCAGGCGCAGCTGCTCGCGCTGCTGGCCGCCCGGCGCGGACGTGGCGCCGTAGGACGACCACATCACCATGCCGACCCGCTGGCTGATGGACGGCGGCGTCTCGAACTGGCGGCGCGCGACGCTCCGGTCACCCTGGAGCTCCTGCTGAAGCTCGTGGACCTCACTCTGGAGGGCGCGGGCGTCGGCGAGCACGTCGAGCGGTATGTCACCCGACCGCTTCACGATCTCGCGCACCCGGGCCAGTCGCTCGTCGATCTCGCCGAGCTCGTTGCCGGCCGTCCGGACCTGGGCCATGATGGCGTCGGCCTCGAGTTGGAACGCGACCAGGGCGTCCCGGTCGTCGGTGGCCAGGGTGGCGTTGTACAGCGGGACCACCTCGAACGAGACCGGGCCGGTCACCTCGCTGGGCACGCCGTCGACCACCTCGGCCAGGGAGACCTGGTAGGTTCCGGGCGCGACGAGCGGGCCGGTGGGGGCGTCGTCGAACGGGTCGAAGTCACCGCCGGCCTGGACCGGCGCCTCGGACGCGTAGCGCAGGTCCCACGCGATCCGGTGGATCCCGCTCCCGGGCCGGGCCGTCAGCCGCCGCACGATCTCGCCATCCTCTTTGGTGATGGTGAAGACCAGGTACGGGTCCTCCTCCCGGTCCTCGGCGCGCATCTCCTCGAACGACGGGTACTCGACCGGCTCGCCGGCCTCCCGGGCCTCCCGCTCCGCCTCCTGCCGGAGCTGCTCCCGGGTCTTGATCCCCTCCTTCAGATGATAGGTGATGACCGCTCCGAAGGGCGGGTTGTCCGCCCAGAAGTACGTCGCGCCCTGGTACTCCCGACCCCGCTCACGGGGCAGGTAGAGGAGCGCGTCCCGGATCGGGAAGATGTGGGCGTCCTCATCGAGCACGTCCTCCGACACGTGACGGAGCGGCGAGTAGTCGTCGAGGATCCAGAAGCCGCGGCCGAAGGTGGCCAGCACCAGGTCGGTCTCCCGCTCCTGGATGGCCAGGTCGCGCACGGCGATGGTCGGGATCCCGCCGCTCAGCCGGGTCCAGTGCTCGCCGCCGTCGCTGGTGAAGAACACGCCGAACTCCGTACCCGCGAAGAGCAGGTCGGGGTCGACCGGGTCCTCGGCGATGGCGTACACGCTGCCCCGCTCCGGCAGGCCCCCGCTGATGCTCTCCCACCGGTCGCCCCGATTGGTCGACTTCAGGATGTAGGGCTGGAAGTCGCCCATCTTGTGGTTGTTGAACGCGGCGTACACCGTGTTCGCGTCGTGGGCCGAGGCCAGCACCATGTTGACGTAGGTCCGGTCCGGGACGCCGGGGAACTCGTCGTGGCGGGTCCACGCCATGCCCCCGTTCTCCGTCACCTGGATCAGGCCGTCATCGGTGCCGACGTAGATCAGGCCCTCCTGGACCGGGCTCTCGGTCAGCGCGACGATGTTCCCGTAGATGGACGTCGACGCGTTCTTGCCCACGGCGTCGGGGCCCCAGACCCGGCCCATGACGGGCAGCTCGTTCCGGTCGATCTGGCGGCTCAGGTCGCCACTGATGGCCGTCCAGCTGTCACCCCGGTCATCGCTCCGGAAGACCTTGTTGGCCGCGAAGTAGAGCCGGGTGTGGGAGTGGGGGCTGATGAGCAGCGGCGCGTCCCAGTTCCAGCGGAGCGCCTCGCCCGGCTCCGTTGGCTGCGGCTGGATGTACGTCGCCTCGCCGCTCGCTCTGTCGAACCGCACCAGGTTCCCGTACTGGCTCTGGGCGTACACGATGTTCGGGTTCGTCGGGTCGACGGCGCTCTCGAAGCCGTCGCCGCCGTTGGTCACGATCCAGTCCTCGTTGCTGATGCCCTCCTCGGCCAGCGTGCGGGACGGTCCGCCCAGCGACCAGTTGTCCTGGGTCCCGCCATAGACGTTGTAGAAGGGGGCGTCGGTGTCGACCACCACCTTGTAGAACTGGGTGACCGGCAGATTCTCCTTGTAGTCCCACGTGGCGCCGTTGTCGAAGGTCTCGTAGACCCCCCCGTCACCGCCGATGATCATGTGCCCGGTGTCCGACGGGTCGATCCAGAGGGCGTGGTCATCCACGTGCCGGTTCGGGTTCGGGAACCGGTTCAGCGTGTTGCCGCCGTCCGTGGTGATCCGCGTGTAGGTATCCATGGCGAACACACGGTCCCGGTCGACGGGGTCGCAGATCAGCTCCTGGTAGTAGTTCCCGCGGCTGGTCCAATCGTTCACCTTCCGCCAGCTCGCGCCCCGGTCGGTGGACCGGAAGAAGCCACCGGCATCGCCCTTGGCCTCGACCACGGCGTAGACGTAGTCCGGGTCGACCGGCGACATGCAGAGGCCATAGCGGCCCACATCACCGCCCGGCAGGCCTTGGCTGAGCTTGTCCCATGTCTGGCCGCCGTCAGTGGACCTGTAGAGCGCCGACTCGGGGCCGCCCGAGACCAGCGTCCAGACGTGGCGCCGCCGCTGCCAGCTCGCCGCGATCAGCACGTCCGGGTCCCGGGGGTCCATGACCAGGTCGGTCACGCCCGTGTGCTCGCTGATGTCGAGCACCCTGTTCCAGCTGTCGCCGCCGTCCGTGGTCTTGTACAGCCCCCGGTCGCCGCCGGCGCTCCAGAGCGGGCCCTGGGCGGCCACGAACACCACCTCCGAGTCCCGGGGGTCGATGACGATGGCGCCGATGTGCTCGCTGTTCTCCAGCCCCACCTTCGTCCAGCTCCTGCCACCGTCCTTCGACTTGTAGACGCCGTCGCCGTAGGCAACGCTCCGCTGGGCGTTGTTCTCGCCCGTGCCCACCCACACCACGTGCGGGTTGTTCGGGTCGAGGGTCACGACGCCGATGGAGTACGAGCCCTGGCTGTCGAAGATCGGCCGGAACGTGGTCCCGTTGTTCGTGGTCTTCC
>CAYMLW010000152.1:0-1413 GCA_964391035.1 uncultured Gemmatimonadaceae bacterium | reverse complement strand
CTTCCACACGCCGCCGCTGGCCACGGCCACGTAGTACTCGGAGGGGTTCTCCGGGTTGACCGCGAAGTCGGAGATCCGACCGGAGGTCAGCGCGGGCCCGATCTCCCGCAGCGCCAGTCCGCGGAAGGTCGATGCCTCGTATTCCTGGGCCGCGGCCGGCAAGGCCATGGCCACCAGGGCGAGGGCGAAGAGAAAACGAGTCAATCGCATGGTCCCCTGTCCCATCTTCGGGTGGTCGATCTATGCACGGGTCGTGAGCATTGGAAAGTGGCCCGCCAGACGGGATGATGCCAGGGCCCGAGATCGAGATCGAGGATCGAGATCAGCCTCCCTCCCCCACCCCGCAGCAACCGGCGGCGGGCGGCCAGAATCCAGCGACCAGGGACCGGCGACCAGGGACCGGTAACCGGGGGGCGTCGTTCCGGGTCTCCGTTCTCCTCTCCGGGGCGGTGGGCGATCCGGCGATGAGGGTGTAGGTTCTCCGCCCAATGCCCTGGTACACGCTGCCACCCCGGGAGGAGCTCCGCTCGCTGATCCGCCTGGCACTGCCCATCGTGGCGGTGCAGGTGGGGCTCATGTTCATGGGCGTGGTGGACACGCTCATGGTCGGCCGGGTCAGCGCCGCCGCCCTGGCCGCGGTGGCCCTGGGCAACCTCTACTTCTTCTTCATCGCCATCTTCGGGATGGGCGTGCTCTTCGGGCTGGACCCCGTGGTGTCCCAGGCCGTGGGGGCCCGGGACGAGACGGCCATCGCCCGGGCCGTCCAGCGAGGCCTCGTCCTGGCCGTGGTCCTGACCCTGATCGCGCTCATCCCGCTGCTGCTGGTCGAGCCGCTGATCGCGCTGCTCCGCCAGCCCGAGGACGTGATCCCGCTGGCCACCGGCTACGTCCACGCCGCCACCCCGGGGATGCTGGCCTTCTTCGCCTTCGTCGTGCTCCGGCAGACGCTCCAGGCCATGGACCGGGTCCGGCCCATCGTGATCGCCATCGTCGCCGCGAACCTCGTGAACGTGGCGCTCAACTGGGTGCTCGTGTTCGGCCGGCTCGGCTTCCCGGCCCTCGGCCCGATCGGCACCGGATGGGCCTCCACCATCAGCCGCTGGACCATGCTCCTCGTCCTGGGCACACTCACACTCCGACGACTGCGGCCCTACCTCCGACCCGCGGGCCGCGTGGTCCTCGAGCCCCGCCCCCTCTGGCGCATGCTCCGTCTCGGCGCCCCCATCGGCGCACAGTTCCAGGCGGAGATGGGCGCATTCGCGCTCGTGGCCCTGCTCATGGGCTGGCTCGGGACCGCCCAGATGGCCGGCCACCAGGTCGCCATCAACCTGGCCTCCCTCACCTTCATGGTGCCCGTCGGCATCGCCCAGGCGGGCGCCGTCCGGGTCGGCCAGGCGGTGGGTCGAGGCGATC
>CAYMLW010000151.1:0-9553 GCA_964391035.1 uncultured Gemmatimonadaceae bacterium | reverse complement strand
ACAAAGTGGCCCGCATCCGCCGTACGTATCGCTAAGTGAACGGCATTGGGTCTAACGGGAGGACGTATGTTCTCGAAGCCACTCCGCTAGCTGAGGCTCTTGCAGGTCGCCAGCGGCCAAAGCACGGATGAGGCGCACGACTTCTGGTTCTTCCGCGTCTATGCGCAAGCCGTTCAAGCCGAGGAAGACGTACATGGCCTGGAAGGAGACCCGCTTGTTGCCATCGACGAAGGGATGGTTCCGAGCAAGACCGAACCCGTAGGCCGCTGCAAGGTCAATGAGAGTAGCCCCGGGTTCGTATTGAAACCGGTTCCGCGGGCGGTTTAGGGCTGAATCGAGGAGTCCTTCATCTCTCAGGCCCAAGGCTCCTCCATGCTCCTGGACCTGACTCGTATGGATCGCGCGAACCATGGTGGCGTTGAGCCACCTTGGCTCCTTCACTTGGCGAGCTCGCGCATGGCGTTGCGGTACTGCTTCGCACCCTCATCATAGAGAGCCATGGCTTCAGCGAAGTCGGGATCGAAAGGAGTAATGAGGATCCCTTCGTCCGTTTCCACGAGGTGGATGCGGTCTCCCTCCGCCATGCGGTACCGTTCGAGCATCGCCTTGGGAATGGTGGTACCAGCGGAATTCCCGATGGCGCGGATCTTAGTGTCCTTGGTCATGACCTCCTCCTGTTATAACAAACGTAATCACCCCGCTGGAGGTGATCAAGTAGGAGCGTACGGGTCAGCGTCATAACGAGGAGCTGAAGCTGTCGGCGAGTGAGGCCGGGGGAATCGCCTCTGGACAGGTGCAGACGAGGATGTGGCGCCGCGCTTGGAGGGGCCGCAGCTTAGCTCCAGTGCGTTAGGTACACCGAATACAGCAGCGGATCGTCAGATAGGAAAGCTATTCTTCGGATGCGCTCTTGGATTTAGTGGAGCGCTTGCTGGAGCTGCGCGGACGGCCGCCCTTGAGACCGTTCTTTCTGGCGGCCTTCGCCTTCGCTTCACTTCGGACCTGACCCATGATCCGAGGAGCCCAGTCTCGAAGGTTCAGGGCATCGGCCACGAGGCCTGTGAGGGATGCGTCCACATCGATTTCGTCCCAATGGAGCCCGTCCCCACTCGGAGATATCCGGACGTTGGCGAGCTGCTTCATCGTCGCGTCGCGTAGTCCAGGAACGCGCTCGGGAGGAAAGCCGAAGGCGAAGCCGCTCCGGAGCTGGACGAGGACGAGGGCTTGGGCCTGATCGTAGGTCGCAGACGTAGCTCGAGGCTCTACCTGATCGGCTTCGCGAGCCGCTCGAATGGCTTCCTCGTTCTGCCGATTGAACTCGGTCTCACTGGCACCGGTGGACTTACCCATGGAGCCTGCTCCATTCTGCGAGGAAGTGTTGCTGGTGCTGGTCCACGATCCTGAGGGCTTCTCGTGCGTCCGGCGCACTCATGTGGTGGTTCTGCCATAGGGACGGAGGAGTTTCGTCGTCGCCCAGGCGGACGAGGACCTCTCCTCCGTTCGTGGATTCCACGTGGACGGGCGGCTGGTGCTCCCGCGGAGGGGAGTACACGTAGACTTTGAAGCCGCCCTCGTCGTCGACTTTGACCATGTGCGAGAGTAAAACCCAACGTTGGGTACTGCAAGGTGTGCATAACGAGGCGTTGCACCTGACAGCGCGCTGCGCGCGCCGCAGGTGAACGCCAGTGCGTTGAAGCTGTCGGCGGGCGCGGGAGGCGGTCCTGCGGGTGGAAAGGCCGAGGAGCCGCTGATGGAGTCGCGGTCGGCAGGGCCGCAGCTTGACGCCGACGCGTTATCTGGCCTGAAGGAGTCTGGGCATCATCAAGTCGTGGCTGCTAGATTCAGTCAGGAAGTTTGCACGAGCCACTTTGCTGAGCGAATCAAGGACGGGGCGCTGCAACTCTCCATGAAGCGGAGGGCTGGCCTTGCGAGACGACTTCTCGAGAGCCTGAATGAAGAGGCGGTATCGGGCGGATGAGTCAGGTCCCAGCACGTCCACCTCGGCGCTGTTCAAGGAAGCACGGGAGCGTCTTCAGAACGGGCCCTAGAGGGATCTGAGTAAGCAAGGTCGTCAGAGCGAGGAACGTATGATCAGCCCATCGATGCGAGACGAGGTGCTCCGAGAGTTGGAGAAATTAGACACCGCCGATCAGAAGCGGGTCATGGACTTCGTGCGCGCCCTGGGCTCGGGCGAACCCCGCGGTACTCATGGATCAGAATTGACCCGATTCGCAGGCATCCTGCCTGAAGAATCTATCGATGAGATGATGGCCGCGATCGAGGACGGGTGCGAGCGCATTGATGACGAGTGGTAGGTATCTACTCGACACTGGAATCGTAGCTTCTCTCTTCCGGGGAGATGCCGACGTCCGAGATGCGATCGCCGGATCACGCGAGATCTTTATCAGTAGCATCACGCTCGGCGAGCTGTCTACGGGGCGTTCAAGTCCCAGCGGACCGAGGACGAACTCAGGAAGATCGGTGAGTTCGCTCGTGGCGTTCGCGTTCTCGATTGCGATGCGGATACGGCCGAGGTCTATGGCCGAATCAAGACAGCGCTAAGAGCGAAGGGCCGACCCATTCCTGAGAATGACATCTGGATCGCTGCAGCGGCCATGCAACACGAGCTCTCCTTGGCCATGCGGGATCCTCACTTCGAGCAGGTCGAAGGACTGACCCTCGCCTCTTGGTAGTTGAAGAAGGATGGGCCCGCCAGATAACGAGGCGTTGCACCTGGGGGGAAGACTATCTCTTCCCGAAGTCGATGTTCCTACCTGTAGAGCTGAGCGGCGAAGCAAGCGCAGTGCTGCTGAAGGCGTCATGAACCGGAACTCTGAAGTCCGAGCGAAGGTCCAGCGGGCTGGTGCGACGTCGTTGGAGCTCCAACCTACAACAGTGTCGATGGATCGGTGCGCCCGATATGAGGCGTTGCCACCTGTCAGCGCGCTACGCGCGCCCCAGGTGGACGCCAGTGCGTCAGGAAGTGCGAGTGGTGTTGCGGATATAGTCAGCAGGTGGGAGCACGAGGATGCCGTGGATCGTCCGACCGAAGTAGGGCCCGAAGTGCTTGAGATCGCCCGTGATCAAATGGGTCGCTTCGGCCGCGATGGCGCCCCCGAGGATGGGCCAGTCCTTATCGGGAAGCTCGACGTCTCGCCTTATCGCGTCGGGGGCGGTTGCGACCCGAACCAGATCGAGCGATTGGATCAGTCGCTCGAGGCGTTTCTTCCGGTCCCGTTCGGCGAGGTTTCGCTTCGCCTTTTCTATGGCGTAGGGGGAGGTGAACAAGGCGACGTTGTCCAGAGACCATAGCACGGCGACACCAGCGTCCTCGCGGTAGGAAGCGGAAAAGAGGATATTGGCGTCCAGGAAGAGGCGATCCACCGGGTGAATACCCTACGGGCGGCGGTGCTCGATCGAGTCGGGATCGATGCCCATCTCCTGCACCGCCTCACGAGCTCGCGCGTAGTCTTCGTTGTCGATGGCGTTGGAAAGCAGGAACTCAGCGCGTCGCTCAGGGGAGTAGGACTCGATAGGAACGGTCACCGCGGGACGCAGGAGGATTCCCTGCTCGGTTTCCTCAGCGATGACGGCAGTACCTTCGCTGAGACCGAAACGGCGCCTGAGCTTGGCGGGGATCACAAAGGTGCCCCGTTTCCCGATGCGACTGGATTCAGAAATCATGACAGCCTCCTGTTGTCAGAAGTTCTGAACTTCTGATACCGAAGTCAAGGGGAGCGTCGGGCACAACGAACTGGTCGTTACCCGGCCGGGTCCGCCTCGACGTCCCCGCTCTCGTTCCCGTTCCCGGTGGTTGAGGCCGCGAAGGCGGCCCGGTCCACCACGCCGCCCCTGGTGACCCGGACCGCGCAGTACTTGAACTCGGGGATCTTGCCGTCGGGGTCCAGCTCCGGGTTGGTCATGAGGTTGGCCGGCGCCTCGACGTAGCAGAACGGGATGAATACGGCGCCCTCCGGGACGGCGGGGTCCAGGCGGGCGATGGCGGTGACGGAGCCGCGTCGGGTCTCGAGGGTGACGGCGTCGCCGGCCTCGAGCTGGCGGCGCTGCATCTCCTTCGGGTTCATGGAGACCATGGGGACGGGCTCGATGGCGTCGAGGACCTGGGCGCGGCGGGTCATGGCGCCGGTGTGCCAGTGCTCGAGGATCCGTCCGGTAATGAGGACGTCGGGGTACTCGTCGTCGGGGATCTCGGCGGCCTCGGTGTAGTCCACGACCTTGAGGTAGCCGCGTCCGTCGGGGGTGGGGAAGGCCTCGTCGTGGAGGACCTCGGTGCCCGGGTCGCCGATATTGCGGCACGGGTAGGTGACGGCGCCGTCGCGCTCGAGCCGGTCCCAGGTGATCCCGGCCATGCTGGCGGTGCACTCCCGGATCTCCTCGAAGACGTCGTCGGCGCCGCGGTAGCTCCAGTCCTGGTTGATCCGGTTGGCCAGCTCCTGGATGATCCAGAGGTCCTGGCGGGCATCGCCGGGTGGGTCGAGGACCTTGCGGCCGAGCTGGACCCGCCGGTCGCTGTTGGTGAAGGTCCCGGTCTTCTCCATGAAGGCGGAGGCGGGCAGGATCACGTCGGCGAAGGAGGCGGTCTCGGTCAGGAAGATCTCCTGGACCACGAGCCAGTCCATGGTGGCGAGGGCCTCCCGGACGTGCTCGAGGTCCGGATCCGACATGGCCGGGTTCTCGCCCATGATGTACATGCCGCGGATCTCGCGATCGAGGGCCGCGTTCATGATCTCGACCACGGTGAGGCCGGTGTTCGGGTCGAGCTCGGCGCCCCAGAACTCCTGGAACCACATCCGGGCGTCCGGGTCGGTGACGCTCTGGTAGTCGGGGTAGACGATGGGGATGAGCCCCATGTCGGATGCGCCCTGGACGTTGTTCTGTCCCCGGAGCGGGTGGAGCCCCGCGCCGCGGCGTCCGATCTGGCCCGTGGTCAGGGCGAGGTTGATGAGGCAGCGGGCGTTGTCGGTGCCGTGGGTGTGCTGGGCGATCCCCATCCCCCAGAAGATCATGGCGGCGTCGGCATTGGCGTAGAGCCGTGCGGCGGCCCGGATCTCGTCGGCGGGGATCCCGCAGATGGGTTCCATGGCCTCGGGGCTGTACGCCTGGATCCCCTTCTTCAGCTCTTCCCAACCCGTGGTGCGGGCCTCGATGAACTCGTGGTCCACGAGGTCCTCGGTGATGATGGTGTGGAGCATGGCGTTGAGGATGGCCACGTCGCTGCCCGGATTGAACTGGAGGGAGTGAGTGGCGAGGCGGGACAGCTCGGTGGCCCGGGGGTCCATCAGGATCAGCCGGGCGCCGCGATCGATGGCGTTCTTCATGAACGTGGCGGCCACAGGGTGGTTCACCGGTGGGTTCGCGCCGATGATGATGAACACGTCCGAGTGCTCCACGTCGGCGAACGGGTTCGAGACGGCGCCGCTGCCGATCATCTCGAGCAGCGCGGCCACGCTCGAGGCGTGGCAGAGCCGCGTACAGTGGTCGATGTTGTTGGTCCCGAAGCCGGCCCGGATCAGCTTCTGGAAGAGGTAGGCCTCCTCGTTGCTGCCCTTGGCGGAGCCGAATCCGGCCAGCGCGCTGCCGCCCCGCTCGTCCAGGATCTTCCTGAGCCCGGCGGCGGCCACGTCCAGCGCCTCGTCCCAGCTCGCCTCGCGGAACGTCGACGACCAGTCCCGCGGGTCCACCAGCGTATCCGCCCGCTTCGGCACGCCCGGCTTCCGGATCAGCGGCGTGGTCAGCCGCTGCTCGTTGTGGACGTAGTCGAAGCCGAACCGGCCCTTCACGCAAAGGCGACCCCGGTTGGCGGGCCCATCGCGGCCCGTGGTGTGGGTGATCCGCCCATCCTTCTCGTGGTACGTGACCTGACAGCCCACGCCGCAGTAGGGGCAGAGGGAGGGGGTCGATCGGGGTTCGGAGTTCGGGGTTCGGGGTTCGGCCACCGCAGCCCCCACCGCCGCCGCGGGTGGGTACCCGGCCTCCGCGCCCGACGCTCCACCGTTCGTCAGCTCCAGGGGCGCGTACTGGTCCAGGACCGGGAAGAGCGTCACCCCGGGCTCGTCGATGGATTTCGGCATGAGCGCGCCCGTCGGGCAGGCCTGGACGCACTCGCCGCACGCCACGCACGTGCTCTGGCCCATGGGATCGTCGAAGTCGAAGACGATCCTGGCGTCGTGTCCGCGATGGGCGTAGCCGATCACGTCGTTGCCCTGGACCTCGCGGCACGCCCGGACGCACCGGGTGCACTGGATGCACGCGTCCAGCCGGACCGTGATGCCGGCATGGGAAACGTCCGGCGCCGGCTGGGTTCGCTGCGGGAAACGCCCGTTCGTGACCCCGAGGCTGTCGGCCCAGTAGTGGAGCTCGGAGTCCTCCCGGTACCGCTGCTCCGGGAGGTCGCTCAGCAGCAGCTCGAGGACCAGCTTCTGCGACGCCCTGGCGCGCTCGTTCCCGGTGTTCACCACCATCCCTTCGGCGGGCGTCCGGTAGCACGACGGCGCCAGCACCCTCTCTCCCTCGATCTCGACCACACAGGCCCGGCAGTTGCCGTCCACCCGCATCCCCTCGGTGTAGCACAGGTGGGGAATCTCGATGCCGTGGCGTGCTGCGGCCTGGAGGATGGTCTCCCCGTCGAGGGCTTCGATCTCGGCGCCGTCCAGGGTGAACCGGATGCCCCCGGCGGCCGTCTCCGAGCCGGCGCCCGTGGCCGGTGCTTCGATCCTGGTTCCTTTCCCGTTCCCCTCTGCGCTCATGACCCGCCTCCCGCCCGCTGTCCGCCGTCCGCTGCGCGTCGTGTGCCGTCCTCGAGCTCCTCCGGGAAGTGCTCCATCACCCCGCGAATCACGTTCGGCGCCGCCTGGCCGAGCCCGCAGATGCTCGCGTCCTCCATGGCCTCGCCCAACTGCTCCATGAGGACCCGGTCCAGCTCCGGCCGCTCCAGCAGCTCCACCGCCTTGGCCGTGCCGACCCGGCACGGCGTGCACTTGCCGCACGACTCGTGCGCGAAGAAGCGCATGATGTTGAGCGCCGCGGCGCGGGCGCTGTCCCGGTGGCTCAGGACGATGACCGCACCGGAGCCGACGAAGCAGCCGTACTCACCCAGCTCGCCGCCGAAATCCAGGGGGATGTCGGCGAGGCTGGCGGGCAGGATCCCGCCCGACGCGCCGCCCGGCAGGTACGCGTACAGCTCGTGCCCGTCGGCCATCCCGCCGGCGTAGTGGTCGATGAGCTCCCGGACCGTGGTGCCGTTCGGGGCCAGGTACACGCCCGGGTTCTTCACCCGGCCGCTCACGGAGAAGAAGCGCTGTCCCGTGTGGCCCTCCAGCCCCTGGTCGGCGAACCATTCGGCGCCGTTCTCCAGGATTTCCGGAACCCAGTAGAGCGTCTCCACGTTGTGGACCAGAGTCGGCATCCCGAAGACGCCGTGCTGGGCCGGGAACGGCGGGCGGAGCCGCGGCTCCCCGCGTTTCCCTTCGAGCGACTCGATCAGCGCCGTCTCCTCGCCGCAGATGTAGGCGCCGGCGCCGCGACGCAGCACGATCTCCGGCAGCTCGGCGGGCGGCGCGGACCCCAGCTCGTCGATGGCCGCCTCGAGGGCCGTGAGGCAGCCGGGGTACTCGTCCCGGACGTAGATGAAGATCGTCTCCGCCTCCACCGCCCATGCCGCGATCAGCGTCCCCTCGAGCATCTGGTGCGGGTCGTCCTCCAGGATCGAGCGGTCCTTGAAGGTGCCCGGCTCCCCTTCGTCCGTGTTGACGACGAGGGCCCGGGGCTTCGGCTCCGCGCGCACGAAGCTCCACTTCCTCGCCGCCGGGAACCCGGCGCCACCCATCCCCTTGAGCCCTGCGTCCCGGAGCGTGTCGATCACCGTGTCCACGGCCAGCTCCCCGGATACGCACCGCCGGAATGCGTCGTACCCACCCGCCTCCTCGTAGGCGTCCATCCGGCGGAAGCCCGGCGTCCGGGCTGCCGTCCTCGCCTCCGCCACGTAGCCCTCGATGGCCTCGACCGTGGCCGCTTCCACGACGTGGTTCTCGACGAAGGCTGCCGGAGCGGCGTCGCAGCGGCCGATGCACGGGGCGGGGACCACGCGTACTCGCCGGCCCAGCCGCTCCCGCAGCGTTTGCAGGAGCTCGGCCGCGCCGGCCATCTCGCAGGCGATGGAGTCGCACACCCGGATGGTCAGCTCGGGCGGGGGCTCGACCCCGTCCTTCACCACATCGAAGTGGTGGTAGAAGGTGGCGACCTCGTAGACCTCGGCCGCGGTGAGGCCCATCTCCTGGGCCAGGGCGAGGAGGTGGCGGTCGGCTACGTGGCCGAAGTGGTCCTGGATCCGGTGGAGGTGCTCGATCAAGAGGTCCCGGCGTCGCGGCGCTTCGCCCAGGAGCGCCCGGACCTCAGCCAGCGCGTCGACGTCGAGGGTGCGGCCCTTGGGTACCGGTCGCATCCGGAGCACCGGAAGGCCGGCTTCCGTACGTCTCGCCATGTCGGGTAGGGTCAAGAGGGGGTGTCCGAAGTTCCTACCCTAGTTTGGCAGGAAGAGCCGCTCCGGGCTACCCCCGGGTCACCTCACCGCGCCCTGGCGGATCTTCTCGACCCGCGCGGCGCAGACCTTGTATTCCGGGATCTTGGCGTCCGGGTCGACCGCCGGGTTGGTCAGCCGGTTGGCCGGCTGATCGCCGTAGTGGAACGGCATGAAGATCGTGCCGCCGGGCACCCTGGAGCCCACCCGGGCCCGCGCCTCGACCTGGCCGCGTCGGGTGGAGATCCGCACGTACTCGCCGTCCTCGACCTCCAGCCCGGCGGCGTCGGACGCGTTGATCTCCACGAAGCACTCCGGCTCCAGCCCCAGGAGTCCCTCGGACCGGCCGGTCATGCTGAGGCTGTGGAAGTGGGCGAGGACCCGCCCGGTGGTCAGCGTCAGCGGGTAGTCGCCGCCCGCGGTCTCGTCCGGCGGCCGGTAGTCGACCGGGTGGAACGCGCCCCTGCCGCGAGCGAACTGCCCGCCGTGGAGGATCGGCGTGCCGGGGTGGCTCTCGTCCGGGCAGGGCCAGTGCAGCTTCTCGCCCGCCCGTAGCCGGTCGTACGAGATCCCCGCGTAGGACGGTGTCAGCGACCGGATCTCGTCGGAGATGGCCTCGGTGCCGTCGTAGCGCATGTCGTAGCCCAGCCGCCGCGACACGTCGCACAGGATCTCCCAGTCGCGCCGGGCCGAGCCCACGGGCCGGATGACGGGCTCCGTGAGCTGCACCAGCCGCTCGGTGTTGGTGTAGCAGCCGTCCCGCTCGGCGTATGACGTGGCCGGCAGCACCACGTCCGCCAGCCGGGCGGTCTCGGTCAGGAAGAGGTCCTGGACCACCAGGAAGTCCACCTTCCGGAGCGCCTCCTCCACGTGCGTCACGTCGGGGTCCGACACCATGGGGTTCTCGCCCATGATGTAGAGCGCGCGGATGTTGTCTTCCAGCGCGGCCCAGACCATCTCGGTGACGGTGAGCCCCGGGTTGGCCGGCAGCTCGACGCCCCAGGCCGCCTCGAATCT
>CAYMLW010000150.1:0-9593 GCA_964391035.1 uncultured Gemmatimonadaceae bacterium | reverse complement strand
GCGATGGCATCCTTGTTTTCCAGCTCGGACTTCGAATAATCGATGACGGCCAGGCCGTCCTTCATCTCGATGAGGCCGTCCGGCGCGTCCATGGCGCACCGGCCGCACGCGTTGCACGCCACCGCGCAGACCTCCGTGGCCGCGTCGCCCTCGAGCAAGCTCCTGCACTGGACGATCAGGTGGTCGTCCATCGGCAGAAGCTCGAACAGCTCCAGCGGGCACGCCTCCACGCAGTCGCCGCACGCCGTGCACAGCTCCGGGTCCACCACCGGCAGCCCCGTGGGGCTCATGGTGATGGCATCGAAATCGCACACCACGGCGCAGTCGGCCAGGCCGACACAGCCCCACGAGCACCCCTTCCCGCCCCCGCCCACCGCCACGGCGGCGCTGCAGCTCTCAATGCCGTAGTACTCGGCCCGCTGCACGGCGACATCGCTGCCCCCGGCACACAGCAGCCGGGCCACCACCTTGTTCGCCTCCCCGGCCGACACGCCGAGGTACTCGGCCACGTCCTCCCGCTCCCCCTCGCCCATCACCGTGCACGTGGCCGGCGGCTCCTCCCCCGCAATGACCACCTCGGCGAAGGCCCGGCACCCGGCATAGCCGCACGCGCCACAGTTCGCCCCGGGGAGGATGTCCTCGATGTCGTCGATCCTGGGGTCCTCCCACACCCTCATCTTCTTGTTCGCCAGCGCGATGAGGGTGCCGAAGGTCAGACCCACGCCGCCCAGGATGGCGGCCGACCCGAGAACGGGGGCGATGCCCATGGACTCAGCCCTCCCCCGGCCCCGGGATCGTCGCCTGGCGGATCAGCCACGCGGCCAGCTTGTCCGCCGGATCCGCCGGCGCCTCGCCTCCGCCCACCGCCGCGTCCACCACCCGGCCCGCTCCGGCGCCCTCCAGCATCCGCAGCAGCGCCAGGTCCGAATCCTGCCGGGCCACGCTCAACGAGCCGACGGACTTGCCCGCCTGCTCCGGCGCCGACACGACCGTCAGCTCGCTCGGTCCCCCCTCCCGGGGCAGGCACCGGAACTCCGCGGCGCCCTCCGGGACCACCGCCACCACGGCCGGACCGTCCCACGCGGCGAGCCCCTCGAAGGCATCGGCGCCCGTGCCCTGGGCCACCAGGACACCGGGGGAGACCAGGCGCGCCAGCGCGGCCGGCGGGGCCGGCTTCTTCACCAGCAGCACGATGGCCTGCCCGCCATCCAGGTAGTCGATCAGCCCGGCCGGCCGCAGGTCCGCCCCGTCGACCTCCACCACCAGCGGCGGGGCGACGGCGCGCTCGGCCCGGTTCCAGCGGTCGGGGCTGAAGCCGTCACGGTACGGGGCGGCAGCCGAACCGGCCCTGGCGTTCTCCACCGCGCGACCGGCGCCGAATACCCGACCGGCCTTCGCCAGCCCGTCCCGCACGGCGTCGCGCAGGTCCTCGCCGGCCCGCACCTTCACGGTGTGGAGCCCGTCCCCGGCCTCCAGGATCCCGGTCAGGGTCTTCAGCGCCTCGTCGATCCGCTCGATCGCCTCCCGATCCAGCGTCTGCTGTTCGGAGAAGAGCGTCTCGAACTGCTCGGTGTCGATCCGGCCGGCCGCGAACACGCCCAGCTCCGCGGCCGCCCGGTCCCCGCGCTTGCCATTGCCCGCGGACCGGTTCGATTCCAGCAGCACCCGGACCTCGTCCACGGCCGTGGCCACGGCCGAATGGTACGACTCTCGACGGTCTTCCAGCGCCTCCAGGGCGCGCCGCCTCAGCTCGTCAAACGGCATAGTTCTCAAGCTCCTCGTTCAGGCGCTTCACCTTCTCCTCGGCCGAGTACTTCGGCAGCTGACGTGTCTCCTCGTAGACGGGACGAGACGCGTCCTTGAAGAACACGCCGAGCGGGATCTTCCCACCCTCCTCCTCGGCGATCACCCGGGCCATGTCGATGTCCGACGGGTCGTGGTGCCGATGGTTCTTGTAGAGGTCGTGGATCTCCGGCACCGTCACGCCATCATCGTGGACCAGCAGCTCCAGCTGGTTCGGGTCCCGCACCGCCTCCATGTAGAGCGGCGCCGTGTACTGGGGGCACCGCTGGAGGATCCGCACGAAACCGAGCCCCTTGTGCCGGTGCGCGGCCTGCAGCGTGGCGTACAGGTGCTGCGGGATCCACTCCGCGGTCTGCGCTACGAAGCTCGCGTTCGTGAAGCCCAGCATGTTCTCGATTGGATTCAGCGCCGGCAGGTAGCTGCCCCGGGGCTGCGTGTTGCTCTTGTAGCCCTGCGGGGTGGTGGGCGACGTCTGCATCTTCGTCAGCCCGTAGATGTTGTTGTCCAGGATCACCGCCACCATATCCATGTTGTACCGGAGCGAATGCAGCCAGTGGCCGGCGCCGATGGACGTACAGTCGCCGTCGCCCATGACCACGAAGACATTCAGCTCCGGCCGGTGCAACTTGATGCCTTCCGCCACCGGCAGCGCCCGCCCGTGGGCCCCGTGGAACCCGTAGGTCCGCATGTAGTGGGGAAACCGGCTCGAGCACCCGATCCCGGAGACGAACACCGTCTCCTCCGGCTTCAACTGTTCCTCCGTCAGGAGCTTCTGATAGGCCGTCAGGACCGCCATGTCGCCGCAGCCGGGACACCAGCGCGGCAGCGCCCCCTCGTAGTCCTCGATCCCGAACACCCGGTCGTCCGTTCCGGCATGCAGCAGCGAGCACGTCGCGATCATGCCCCACCTCCCTTCGCCTGCTTCGTTCGTCGGCCGTTCGACCCGATCTTGCCGTCCCGGACCAGCCGGTTGATGATCGCCTCGTGGATCACACCGGGCCGGAGCGGCTCACCGATTACGCGGGTCCAGCAGTCCACATCCACCAGCGTGCGGGCCCGGAGCAGCCAGGCCAGCTGGCCGTACCGGCGAGTCTCGTCCGTGATGTACGGGTCACCCGCGTCGTCGCTGTAGTTCATCTCCACCGTCATGACCCGGTCGAACCGCCCGAAGATCTCCTCCAGGCCCGGCTCGAGGGGGGACAGGAAGCGCAGGTGCAGCGACGAGACCTCGAGCCCCTCCTTCCGCGCCCGGTCCACCGCCTCCTCGATGGCGCCCAGCGTGCTGCCCCAGCCCACGACCAGCAGGTCACCCTCCTCGTCGCCGTGGACCTCCGGCTTCTGCAACGCCTGCTGGAGCACCGCCAGCTTCCGGCTCCGCATGGCGCACGCCCGCTGGTTGATCTCCGCCGCGTACGCGACCTTGCTGTTCTCGTCGTGGGCCAGCCCGGTCACGGTGTGCATCCCGTTCTCCTGGCCCGGGATGAAACGCCGGCTCAAGCCCGTCTTCGGATCCCAGTCGTACGGCCGTAGCTCCTTCGGCAGTGGCGACTGATCGATCGGCCCCGCGATCCAGCTGGTCTGCGGATCCGGCCGCGGGAACGGCTGCACCCCCGTCGCCAGGTTCGCGTCCGTCATCACGATGACCACCGCCCGGAACGTCTCCGCGATCCGGCGAGCCGTCACCATCGCGTGGAAGCACTCCTCGATCGTCGCCGCCGCCATCACCACGTGCGGCGCGTCGCCCGGCTGACCGAAGATCGCCGCCAGCAGGTCCCCCTGCTCGACCTTCGTCGGCAGACCCGTGCTCGGACCGCCCCGCTGCACGTCCACCACCACCAGCGGCGTCTCCGTCATGATCGCCAGCCCGATGAGCTCCGTCTTCAGCGCCAGCCCGGGGCCCGACGTGATCGTCCACGCCACCTTCCCCGCATACGACGCCCCGATCGCCACCCCCACCGCCGCGATCTCGTCCTCCGCCTGATGCAGCGTTCCGCCGATCCGCTCGTACATCTCGCCCAGCTCGTGGGACACCGACGTGGCCGGTGTGATCGGGTACATCGCCGCCAGGTCCATCCCCGCCGCCGCACCGCCCAGCGCGACCGCCTGGTTCCCGTTCATCACCACCATCGGCTGCGTCGGCGGCTCCGGCGTCACGTCCACCCGGAAATCCAGGTTCTCCCCCGCCCAGTCGTAGCCCAGCTGCAGCAGCTCGTGGTTCTTTTCCGTGATCTCCGCCTTCTTCTTCCGGAACGCATACGCGATCTGGTCCCGGATCACCTGCATGTCACGGTCGTAGATCCACGCCAGCAGCCCCAGCGCGAACATGTTCTTCCCCTTCCGGGGATCCTCCACCACCGTCTTGCAGATCTCGTCCATCGGGATCTCGACGATCCGGTAGCTCTTCGACGAGACCTCCTTCATCGCCGCCTGCCACTGCTTCTGGATCGTCTCGTCCGCGTGCTCCTTCCACATGTTCTCCAGGAGCACCACCGCGTCATCCGCTAGCGCGTCCACTCGATGCCGGTTCAACAGCACCTGCTCGTTGAACGCAACCACCAGATTCGTGCTGTCGCCCCAGTTGCTGATGTGGCCACGCCCGATCCGGATCCGGTTCCCGCTCGCCCCCGCAGGGATCCGCGGCGGCGGCTGGATCTCCGCGGGGATCAGCTCCACCGTCCAGACGCCGTTCCCCATCTTCGCCGAGACCGACCCGAAGATCTGACCGCACTTCTGTGCGCCCTCTCCCGGGTCCGACACGATCTCGATCGTGTGCTCCTCGACCTCCAGGACGCGCGGCTTCCGCGTCCGCTTCGTTTCCTTCGCTGCCGTGGTGCTCATCCCCGACCTCGGATAGAGGTTCTCTAGATCGTCGGCCCCAATATGACCTTCCCTCACGCGTGTCTCTGTCGGGGTCACGTGGGAATAATCGTGGTGGATATCGGGTATTTGGACGTGGGGGAATCCCCGATGAGCGGTAGGGTCAGGCCCTACGCCGGAAACCCCATGACGGGGAAGACACTACGTAGTCAGAGCCCGGGCACAGGTTGTATCCCGGGGTTGACAGCCTTATCTATGGACAGGCGGCCCATGCGGCCGTCCCCGGGAGGCGGTCCTCGCGCACCGTGTCGATGATCCCGGCCTGCAGTGAATCCCCTCGTGTCAAGGACCAGCGTTACATGAGCATCATGAAGCCGAAGCGCATACTTCCGATCCTCCTTGCATGCTTGATGGGCCTCGGAGCCGGCTGCCACGCACTCGTGGATCCGATCGAAGGCAGGATTCTCGGCACGGTGACGATCGACGGCGAGCCGGAGGCGGGGATCACGGTAACGCTGAACGGAACCGACCAAACCACCACGAACAGCGATGGCCAATACGGGTTCGACGATGTCAAAGAGGGCGAACATCTCGTGGAGATTTCGAATATTCCGGAAGACGTGAACTTCCTCGATACCTCGAAGATGGCCAAGATCGAGAAGGAGGGTGACGCTCCGGTCGTCGACTTCTCGGGCCACCGGGTCCGCCGCTCCGGTATCGGGGGCAGCGTGGAAGCGGCCGGCACCGGTCTCGAGGGCATCACGGTATCGGCGGCCGGTCCGGACGAGGCCGAGACCACGACCGACGCGGCGGGCACGTACGAGATGGTGGAGCTGCGGGCCGGCACCTACACGGTCGGGATCAACGGCTACGACACCAGCCTGTACGACTTTACAGAGACATCGAAGGAGACCACGGTCGGCGTGGGCGAGACCGCCATTGTGGACTTCGTCGGCAGCGAGAGGGAAGAGCCGGAAGACGAGGTCATGGTGGGCGTCAACACCGTTCCATCGGGACTCACGGATCCTGACGGGGTCGGCATCCTGTTCACCGTGGCCGCGATCGGTGGCGGATCTCCGGGAGGCGGATCTCCGGGAGGCGGATCTCCAGAAGGCGGATCTCCAGGAGGCGAATCGGCGGCCGGAGGCGGGTCGGGGCTTCCGGCCGCATCGCCGGCGGCCGACGGGTTCGGTCCCTTCGGCGGCAGCTACCCGCTGGCCATTGCCGGCGCCGAGGGCTACGTGGTCATCGACCTGCTGGACGGCTCCGTGCTCCACCAGCAGACAGACCTGTCCGGCACCGGGCCCTTCTTCGGCGTGGTCGGGATCACGCAGGCGCCGGCGGGGGACCCGTCCAGCGCCGCCATGCTCTTCGCGTACGGCGCCAACGGCTACACCATCGACCGCTTCGACCAGTTCGGCGTGCTCGCCTTCGACGGCCCGACCGTCGACGCCTTCCCGGCGGGGGGCGACATCGTCTCGGACGTGCTGCCCTTCGTCCAGCTGCCCGAGTACGGCGGGGTCCAGTTCTTCCAGAAGGAGAGCGGGTCGGACGTGTACACGCCGTCCGGTGAGGAGTACGCGGCCTTCGATGGCCAGTTCACGATTTCGGCGTACACCCATGGCCAGGGGGTGACGACGTCGGCGGATCCACGCGGCCCGACGCTGGTGGTGACCACCGACGAGAACAGCGGGCTCTACCTGCTGCCGCGGACCGGCGAGGGGGCGCAGCGCGCGGCCGACCTGGGAGACGACGCCCGGAGGGTGCGCTGTCTGGCCACGGAGGAGGGCGGCGATGCCCTCGTGTGCGCGGTCACGGTCTTCGGGGAGAGCCGCCTCCTGACCTTCACCTGGGACGGCGTGGGCCTGCCGGTCGCGGTGGACGACGTGACGGTCGGCAGTGGTCCAATCGGCCTCTCGCTCCGGCGACTGCCCGATGGCACCATCGGCGTAGTCACGAGCGGCTTCAACGACAGTACCATCACCGAGACCGTGGTGGACCCGGATGGCGCGGTGGTCTCCAGCGAGACCCGCCCCGCTCCGGAGGGATGCACGGCGGTGGCCAATGTGGTCTGGGTCGTGGACGGCGTGGGCGCCAAGGTGGCCGGCGCGTGCTTCGGCAGCGGCGCCTACTTCGTGGAGACCAGCATCCTGCCGTAGCCGCTCGACCGCCTGCGCTTCGCCGGTCGCGATGGCCGCGGCTCCGGCGCGAGCGTACGACGCGACGGGGCTTCGCCTCGACGTCTGGTACACCGGAACGTCCTGTACACGGGATTCATGCCCCCGGGCGCGCGGGCGTGGATCGCCCGCCGGGGCGATGAGGGAGTCGGGCCGGAGACCCGGCTCCTGGACTACTTGTGCCGGTAGACGATCCGGCCGCGAGTCAGGTCGTACGGAGAGAGGACCAGCGTGACCCGGTCGCCGGTGAGCACCCGGATCTTGTACTTCGACATCTTGCCGGCCGCGTAGGCGAGCACCTCGTGCCCGTTCTCCAGCTCGACGCGGTACATCCGGTCGGGGAGCACGTCGGTGACGACGCCCTCCATCTCGATTCCTTCCTGTTTGGCCATGGCTGCTCCGTGTGTCGGTAAGTAGAAAGGGCCGCCCCTCTGTACCCGGGGCGGCCCCGTCCGTTTCCCTCGAGGTCCGTCAGGCCATGCGGGCCACGTTCTCCGCGGCCGGGCCCTTCTGGCCCTCGACCATCTCGAACTCGACCCGCTCGCCCTCATCCAGCGACTTGAAGCCTTCGCCCTGGATCGAAGAATGATGCACGAAGCAGTCCCGATCCCCGTCGTCCGGCTCGATGAAGCCGAAGCCCTTGGCGTCGTTGAACCACTTCACGGTGCCCTGCGTACGCATGTCCTTCCCGACTCCTTCTGACGGTGTGCACTCCAAGAAAAACGCGACCCGGGCAAACGGCCCCAGATCGCTTCGCTGCACGGGTGACTGCCTGCCTTCGGGCGCCTCTTTCCTCTTCCGCGGGGGAACGTTAGACCACGTCCCCGGTTACGTCAAGGAGAATCTCGCATCGGACTCGCACCGCAGGAGAAACGACCATGCGTCGTCCGGCTCACGGTGGACCCCTCCCGGTCGCCCTGACCACGCTGCTGCTCGTCGCGCTGGGGACCCTGGCCGGGCCCCGGCCTGCCGGGGCCCAGGACCGGACCCCGGAGAGCGAGGGGCGGGACGACGAGGAGAACCTGTTCAACACCAACAACTTCCACGACGACCTCTTCGCCTGGTCCGGCGGCGGCGAGCTCCGGGTCCCCGTCTCCGCCCAGGTCGCCATCGCCCTCGGCGCCCGCTACCAGCGGAACGGCCAGGCCTCCTACGTCCCGGCGGGCGGGATCAGCCGGAGCCCCGACGGCTCCGTCGCCATCGAGTCCATGACCACCGATGCGAACCAGATGGCCCTGACCCTCGGGGTCGCCTTCCACCCGTTCGTGGAGGGAGCCGAGCACGACGGGCACCGCCGCTGAGGCGCCGATCCGGATGATCCTTGTGGTGTGAAGCCGACACGGACACCTTTCCGGTGACCTCTACCCGCAGGGTCACCCCCGTGACCCGTGCGGTCCCCCTCGCCAAGGAAGGAAGGACCGGATGTCACTCTCCCGCATCTCGCGACCCGCGCTCGTGGTCGCTCTCTTCGCAGTGGCCACCGCCTGGAGCCCGCCCCGGGCCGCCGAGACCGTCACGATCCGCCTCACCGGGGCAGGCATCGTCGTCACGCCGCGGGTCGCGATCCTGCACCCCGGCGATGAGCTGGAGTGGGAAAGCGACTACGACTTCGCCGTGGCCGTCGAGCGGAACACCACGCTGTTCGGCCGCGAGCTCCCGCCCCAGGCGCTCCGGGCCCGGGCCCGGAGCCAGGGCGCCGGCGCCGCCCGGGCGGCCGTCCGGGCGCGGACGGGCGCGAACGCACCGGAAGGCACCTACAAGTACGCCGTGGCCGTCTGGGACGGCGAGAACGTCTGGGTGCTGGACCCGGAGATCGTGATCACGCCCAGGCGTTAGGGCCCGGCGACCAGGTCCTGGAACCGGGGTTCGTCGCGGAGCGGGCGCCACCACCAGTCCCGGGCGATGTAGGAGCGCCGGTGGGGCAGCCGATCCAGGAACTGCTCGAGGAGGTCCAGCGTCCAGTCTCGTTCCCCGAGCTGGAGCATGACATTGGCCTCGTAGTAATCGAGCCACGGGTCGGCTTCGTGCTGTCGGCGGATTTGTCGCACGATGGCACGGGCGCTGTCCGGTCGACCGTTCCGGGCCAGGACCGCCGCGACCTGGAGGTGGCCGTGGGGCCACTGATCGAGCCCGGCCGCCTCCTCGATCGCCCGGACGTGCCTCCAGGCCGAGTCGGGATGGGCGTCGACCCCGGCGGCCCCGGCCAGGATCAGCAGCTCCTCCGCCTCGAAGGCCGGCACGGCCGGGTATCGCCGCTGGCCCTCGTTGGCCCACCGGAGCGCCCGGTCGAACTGCTCGAGTTCGAGCCAGATATGACCCAGCGTGAAGACGATGAGCTGGTCCGCATGGATCAGGAACGGGTCGGCCTCGAGCCCTCGCTCCGCCGCGACGGCCGCCTCCGCGAAGTCGCCCCGCGACCGGTACAGGTCGGCCAGTCCCACCCACGCACGGGCTGCCTCCGGGTCCACGGCCACCGCCGCGCGGAAGTCGCTCTCGGCCTGTCGGAGCAGCGCGTCCGCCTCGACCTCCTCCTGCCAGCTGAGGGAGAACCGCAGTGCCCCTCGCAGCGCCAGCGCGCTCGCGCTGCCGGGCGATCGGGCCAGGGCCTCGTTCGCGTACCGGATGCCCTGGCGCAGCAGCGCCACGTTCCGGTCCTGACGGACGCCCCCGCCGCCGAGTCGGGACAGGATCCCGGCCACCTCGCCGCGCAGGACCATGGGCTCCGCCCAGTCCGTGTCCCGGGCCGCGGCGTCCGCGAGCAGCGAGTCGGCCTCCAGCACCGCCGCCCGCGCCGCC
>CAYMLW010000149.1:0-9594 GCA_964391035.1 uncultured Gemmatimonadaceae bacterium | reverse complement strand
GCGGCGGCGAGGCCCGCGGGTCCCGCGCCGACGATGGCGACCCGCTCCTGGTATACGCGCTCCGGCGCGGGCGGGTGGTCCCGGGCCAGGATCTCGTCGCCCACGGCCCGCTCGATGGAGTGGACCGCGATCGCCTCGTCGAAGTGCTGCCGGTTGCAGCCGATCTCGCACGGGTGGTGGCAGACCCGGCCGGTCACCGCCGGCATCGGGTTCTCCCGGGTCAGCAGGTCGAGGGCCTCGTCGATCCGCTCCTGCCGGAGCAGGTTCAGGTACCCCTCGACGTCCACGCCCGCCGGACAGGCCTGGTTGCACGGGGCCACGCCGTCCCGGTACAGGGGCCGGATGTACTTCCAGGAGCCGGTGCGGTTGTCCAGTGTCGACGAGTGGCTGATCGAGACGTTGGGCGCTCCGAAGGGCCGCTCAGGCATGGGCCACCTCCCCTCCCACCACCGCTTCCGCCGCCGCCCGGGCCGCCGCCTTGTTGTCCTCCTGGCGGACCGGGACCTCCTCATCGATCGCCGCGCAGACCGCGTCCAGGCTGACCAGCCCCGACCAGGTCGCGAACGCGCCCAGGATGGCCGTGTTCACGATCGGCTGGGACCGGCTGCCGATTCCGTGGGTCGTGGCGATGGCGCCCGCGTCCACCGTGCCGACACGGTAGCGCCCGGTCAGCTCCAAATACGACGACGGGGGCCGGTCCGTGTTGATCAGGATCCCGCCCCCATCCTTCAGTCCCGCCGTCACATCGACCGCCTCCACGAGGGTCGGGTCCAGGATGATCAGGTCGTCGGGAGCCGTGATCTCGCAGCGGAGCCGGATGGGCTCGTCGTCCAGCCGGAGGAACGCGGTGACGGGCGCCCCGCGCCGCTCGACGCCGAAGGCCGGAAACGACTGGACCCAGCGGCCTTCCTGGAAGAGCGCCACCGCCAGCACCTTGCTCGCGATCACCGCCCCCTGCCCCCCGCGTCCATGGATGCGGAGCTCACGCATCGGGACTCCTTGAGATTCGGTGCACGCCTGTACTCGGGAACTCCACCATGAATCTGCCGGGAGCCGGCCCGGACTGACGTAGGGACGTTCTTGAAATTGCTGTGGGGGAAGGCAGGACCGCCGTGACGGGGTTTCCCGGAAATTCAGGTAGGGGGGCCGATAATGCATTGCCCGCGCGACCCGACGCCACCTAGCTTGGAACAGCCCTCACCCGTCAACGGCCTGAGCCGCAGGAGGCGCGTCATGAGACTGACCCCCGCTGAAATCGAGCACGCACGGGAGTGGCTGCTGCCTCTCGGGGTCTGCTGCGCGGAGGCGCAGGCCGACGGCGTGCCCTGCTACGAGCTGGGCCGCGACTGCCTCGAGTGCGAGCAGGCCGAGCCCGTCCGCAGGCTGCTCCTCAAGCTCTCGACGCTGCCGGAAGGTCCGGAGACCGCGAAATAGGCCGGAACCCCGCCGCGCCGGTCCACGGGAGCGCGCCGACGCACGGACCGCGTCCTTCCTTGACCTGCCGATCCCGTCGTGCCCATCTTGACGGGAACTCGCGTCTCTCCCCCTTCCGGTGCCGCGGCCCGCAGTGACCCCCTACACCCCCATCCTGATCGGCGTTGCGGTCCTCTGTGCGAGCCTGCTGGTGCTCGCCTGGGCCCGACGTGGGTCCCCCCTGGTGGTCCCGTACATCGTGGTCAACGCCGCGATCCTCGTCTGGACGGCCGCGTACGCGTGGGAGTTCGAGGCGACGTCCGTCGCACAGATGATGCTCGCGACCCGGTTCCAGTACCTCGGCGTGGTCGCCATCCCGCCGGCGGCACTGGCTTTCGCCCTCGTCTTCACGGGACGCCCGGGCTACGTCAACTCCTGGACGATGGCCGCAGCGGCCGCCATCCCCGTCGTGATGACCGGATTGGTGTGGACGAACGGCCTCCACGGGTGGGTCTTCTCCGAGATCGCCCCGGTCCACGGATCGGGCTGGTCTCTCCTGGACCTCGGCCGCGGCGGCTTCTTCTGGGTCTTCGTGGCGTTCTCGTACGGCTGCCTCGCCGCGGCCGCGATCCTGGTCGCCGACATGGCCCTCCGGTCCAGCGGGGTGTGGCGCAAGCAGGCGATCCTGGTCCTGGTCGGAATGCTGACTCCGTTCCTGGCCAACGTGGTCAGGATCACCGGGTTCAATCCCGTGCCGCCCCTGGACCTGACCGTGTTCGGCTTCGCCGCCGCGGCCGTCGCCCTCGGCTTCGCGACGCTGAACCTGCGGCTGCTGACCCTCGTGCCCGTGGCCCGGGACCGGGTCATGGGGAGCATCGACGTGGGCATCATGGTCGCCGATCCCGATGGCGTGGCCGTGGACCTGAACCGGGCGGGTCGCGAGATCCTCGGGGTCGAGGGCGACGTGGTGGGCCTCGACGCGACGCGGCTGCTGGGCCCCCTGTCCGACGTGCTGACGTCGAAGGAGCCACGGCTGACCGTTAGGGTCCCGGGACCGGGCCCGGAGCAGCGCCGCACCGTGGCCTGCAGCCGGGTGGGCATCCGCGATCGCCGGGACGTGATGATCGCCCATGCCGTGGTGATGAGGGACATCACCGAACTCGCCGAGGCCCATCGGGCCGTGCTGGAAGCCCGTGACCGGCTCGAGGAGCGGGTGCGGGAGCGGACCGGGGACCTCGAGGCGGCCAACCGCGAGCTGCGCTCCGAGATGAGCCGGCGGCTGGAGTCCCAGCGGAAGGAGCGCCTCCTGAGGGACCAGCTGGCCGGATCCCAGCGCATGGAGGCCGTCGGCCGGCTCGCCGGAGGGATCGCCCACGACTTCAACAACCTGCTGGCCGCGGTCCTCGGATTCACGGAGCTCGCGCTGGAGGACGTGGACGAAGAGTCCGAGGCGCACCGGAACCTCCGGGAGGTGAAGCACGCGGGCGGACGGGCCCGGGAGCTCGTCGGACAGCTCCTCGCCTACTCGCAGCTCACTGACGGCACCCGTGAGCCGGTGCGACCGGAGGCGCTGGTCGCGGGCGCGGTCGAGCGCGTCGGCCCGACCGTGCCGGAAACCGTCCGCCTCGAGGCCGAGATCCCGGTGGGCCTTCCCCGCCTCGCCGGGGACCGGGCACAGCTCGAGCAGGCGCTGGTCCACCTGCTGGAGAACGCCGTCCGGGCAGTCGACCGCCACGGCACCATCACCGTCGCCGCCCGCACCAGGCCCGCCTTCCCGAACGCCGGCGCCAGCCCGCTCCAGCCCGTCGGCTGGGTCGAGCTGGCCGTGTCGGACACCGGCCCCGGCATGAACGAGGAGACCCGGGCCAGGGCCTTCGACCCCTTCTTCACCACCCGGGACCGCGCCCTCTCCCGGGGACTGGGCCTCGCCGTGGTCCACGGGATCATCACCGGCCACCGGGGCTCGGTCTCCATCGACAGCGAGCCCGGCCAGGGAACGACGGTGACCATCCGCCTCCCCGCCGACATCGAGGCCGGATCCGAGGCCGCAGCCGGATCCGAGGCCGCAGCAGGACCCGCAGCAGCAGCCGGACCCGCAGCAGCAGCCGGACCCGACGCCACAGCCGAACCCGACGCCACAGCCGAACCCGACGCCACAGCCGGACCCGACGCCTCCGCTGGACCGCCCGCCGATCCGGGAGACCACCACACCCGGTCGGCGGCCGGGGACGGCTGATCCGTCGACCTCACCCCGTGCCGCAGAAGCGGAGGGCCGCGAGGGCGATCGCCTTCGTGGCGATCTCCAGCTCCGCGATCTCGATGTACTCGTCGGGGGCGTGGGCACGGCAGACGTCACCCGGGCCGTAGAGCACCGTGGGCGTCCCTCCCTCATTGGCCAGCAGCCGCATGTCGGCGCCGTACGGCATGCCGGCCACGGCCGGCGGCCGGCCGGCCGCGAGCCCGTGGGCTTCCGTCAGGGCGCCGACGATCGGCGCATCCGGGTCCGTGGCCGCGGGCGCGAACTGGCCGCCCCACCACTCGAGGACCGGCGGGTGGTCACGCAGCCACGGGTCGGCCGCGGCGGTCTCGGCGAGCGCCGACTCGAGCTCCCGCCGGGCGGCGGCCGGGTCCTCGTCCGGCGCGATCCCCAGCCGCCCCTCGAACGTCAGCGACTCGGCCACGGTGGACGCCCAGACACCGGCCCGGACCGTCCCCACGCAGAGAGCGTAGGGCAGCGGGTGGTCGGCGAACAGCGGGTGACGCGGGCGGGCGTTGCGTCGCCGTTCGAGCTCCTGGAGCCCGCGGTACAGGGGGATGAACCGGTCGATGGGATCGACGCCCTCGGCCCGGAGCGCGCCGTGGGCCGCCCGGCCGGGGACGGTGACCCGGAAGTTGAACGCGCCGGCCTGGGCGGGGGCCACGATCAGCCCGGTGGGCTCGAGCACGATGGCGCCATCGCCGGTGTGACCGCGGCGCACGGCCGCCAGCGTCCCGAGCCCGCCATCCTCCTCGCCCACAACGCTCTGGACCAGGACCGACCCGGCCAGCTCCACGCCGGCATCCCGGAGGGCCCGGAGCGCGAAAAGGGCGCACAGCAACCCGCCCTTCATGTCGGCGGAGCCGCGACCGTATACGCGGCTGCCCCGGAGCGTGGCCTCGAAGGGGGGGACCGACCAGAGCCGCCGCTCCCCGGCCGGCACCACGTCCACGTGCCCGTTCAGGACCAGGACCGGCCCGACCCCCGGTCCGTCGGGGCTCCCGGCCCCGAGCCGACCCACCACGCCCAGCGCCCGGTCCCGGTCGAGCTCCTCGCTGTACGCCGGGTCCCGGCGGAGGGCGTCGAGGTCGAGCTCCCAGACATCGAGCTCCAGCCCCTGGGCCTCCATGATCGCCGCCATCCACTCCTGGGCCGGCGTCTCGTCCCCGCCCGTGCTGTCGATGGCGATGAGCTCGGCGAGGGCGTCGACCAGCGCGTCCATGTCGACGGCGCGGAGGACGCGGCGTTCACTTGCGGACGGTGCACCAGTATCCCGTTTCATGTCCCGGCCGGCGACTTCGACCCGCGGAATGACGTGTATGGAATCATCAACGACCCGTTCAGAGTTCTCGACCACGACCGCGGGCACTGGCCCCCGATACGCGAATGGGTCAATCTGCAATGTTGGTGCACCGTCCGCAGGGGTTCCCGCAGGAATCCCCCAGGGGCACCCGACCGATCAGGGGGCCTCACACCATACGTCAATGAGTCAATCTGCAACGATGGTGCATCGTCCTCAGACATACCGGCCGGGATGCCCGGGGCCGTGCCCCGGCGTCCGGCATCGGTGCATCACCCCAGCGCCGCCCGCAGGTCCGCCACCAGGTCCTCCCCGTTCTCGATCCCCACCGAGTAGCGCACCAGCGACTCCGGGATCCCGGCCGCGGCCCGCTGTGCGGGCGTCAGCTCGACGTGGCTGGTCGTGGCCGGCGGCCCGACGAGGGTGCCGACGGAGCCGAGGCTGGCGGCCCGATGGGCGAGTCGGAGCCGGCCCAGGAGCCGTCGCACGGCGTCCAGGTCGTCGTCCTTCAGCGAGAAGGCCAGCACGCCACCGTAGCCGGCCATCTGGCGTCGGGCCACGTCGTGGTGGGGATGGTCCGGAAGGCCGGGGTAGAAGACGGAATCGATCGCGGGATGGGTCGCCAGGAACCCGGCCACGCGCTGGGCGTTCTCGTTCTGTCTCGTCACGCGCAGCTCCAGCGTCCGCAGCCCCCGGGCCAGGAGGAACGCCGAGTGGGCGTCGAGGGACGCGCCGTTGATCTCCCGGAACCGGAACAGGGTCTCGACCAGCTCGTGGGACCCGGCCGCCACGCCGCCCATGGCGTCGGAATGGCCGCCCAGGAACTTGGTGGCGCTGTGGAGGACCAGGTCGGCGCCGAGCTCGAGCGGCCGCTGGTTGATGGGGGTGGCGAAGGTGTTGTCGACGACCACGAGGGCGCCCACCTCCTTCGCCCGCCGGGCCAGCCTCGGGATGTCCAGAACCTTCAGCGTGGGGTTGGTGGGCGTCTCGAGGTAGACCAGGTCCGCGGCGTGGTCGATGGCCGCCTCGATGGCCTCGTGATCGCCGGTGTCGCACAGCTCGACGTCCACCGCCCAGCGGGGCAGGAAGTCGGTGAAGATCCGGCTCGTGCCGCCGTAGGTGTCCCGGACGGACACGACCTGCTGCCCGGGCTCGAGCAGGGCGAAGAGGGTATTGCTCACCGCCGCCATCCCCGTGGCGAAGGCCGTGGCGCGCTCCGCGCCCTCCAGCGCGGCCACCTTCCGCTCGAAGAGCTCCACCGTGGGATTCGTGTTGCGGGAGTAGATGTGGCCGGGCCGCTCGCCCGCCCCGACGGCGCGCCACTCGTCCAGGTCGTCGTACGCGTAGGTCACGCCGAGGAAGAGGGGCAGGACGGTCGCGCCTTCCGGCGACCGGTCCGGCTCCCCGGCCCAGACGGCGCGGGTGCCGGGTCCGGGGCCGTGCCCACCGTCCACTCCGGGTTCAGGGTCCGAGGGCACGCCCGGGTGGCCATGGGTGCCGGGGGACTCGCGTGATGGGGTCATGGGCATTCGCTCCGGGAGTGGATCTCGCACACCGGCCGGCAAAGTGGCGCGCGGGGAGGACGGCCGAAAGGGTGTGCCCTGGCGCCCCCTCCCGGCGGCGCTGCCACCGCCCTTGACCCGGGGATCCCGACTCGCCCATCCTACCGGACCCTTCCCGCTCGACCCGGGATTGCCGTTTCACCGCCCGACGGAGCGAACAGGAGCGCCGACGTGTCGCAGATGGGTGCCGGGACCGGAGATCAGGAATCCGCCGTCGACGTGTTCGAACGTGTCGCCGCGCAGGAGAGGGTGGCCGACAATCGTATCGATTTCACCCGGCTCCTCTATCTGCTGTACATGGACCTCGAGCAGCAGATTGCCCGCGCCGATACCAAGGCGCAGATCATCCTCAGCGCCAATGCGCTCCTCATTGCCGCCGTGGCCAACCTGGGATTCGGGTTGGAAGAGGTCTCGCTGGATTCCATCACGGCGGGGGGCGCGCTGGCAATGGCCGCGATGGTGCTCACGCTGGCGGCGGCCATCGTGTCGGTCTACTCGGCGCTGCGCGTCGCGTTTCCCCGCCTGGTCAGCTCCGGGCGCAGGGCCCCCGACCAGGACGAGGACATCAGCCTGTTCTATTCCGGGCACATCGCGCAGTTGACCGATGATGCGTACGTGTCCCGGTTCCTCGACCTGACGCTCCAGGACGTGAAGGAACAGGTGATGCGGGGGATCCATGCCAAGGCGGGCATCGTCCAGCGGAAGTTCGTCGACGTCCAGCGCAGCATGATCGGCATCATGGCGGCGGTGGTCTTCTGGGCGCTGGGACAGATCGCCACGGACCTGCTATGAGCCCTGCCGCACCGGCTTCGAGAACACCACGTCGCCGCCGATGACGGTCATGTCCGGCTCGATATTCCAGATGTCCTCGGCCGGGACGGTCATGTAGTCCACCGGGATCACCACGAAGTCGGCCAGCTTGCCCACCTCGATCGAGCCCAGGATGTCCTCCGCCTTCATGGCGTAGGCGCCGCCCATGGTCGCGGCCCGCAGCGCCTCTTCCCGGGTCAGGGCCTGTCCCGGGATCCAGCCGCCGGGCGGCCGGTTTTCCCGGTCCTGGCGGGTCACGGCGGCGTGCAACGTGAAGAAGGGGTTGTAGGGCGAGACCGAGTAGTCGGTGCCCGTCGCCAGGGGCACGCCCAGGTCCAGGAGGTCGCTCCAGTTGTAGGCGTAGCGCAGGCGCTCCGGCCCCATCCGGGCCTCGGCGAAGTGCATGTCCTCGGTGGCGTGGAGCGGCTGCACCGAGGCGATGATCCCCAGGCCCGGGAGCCGGCCCACGTCCTCGGGGGTGAACATCTGGGCGTGCTCGAGGGCGAAGCGGGCGTCCGCCCCGTCGGTGCCCGTGGCCCGCAGCGCCCGCTCGAAGGCGTTGATGGCCACCCGGTTCCCCCCGTCGCCGATGGCGTGGACCCGCAGGTTGAAGCCCATGTTCAGGAGCTCGGTCCCCAGAGCGGCCAGCCCGTCTTCGCTCACCACCGCCTCGCCGTGGAAGCCCGGGTAGTCGCTGTACTCCTCGACGAAGAGGGCGCCCCGGGAGCCCAGCGCGCCGTCGGCGAAGGCCTTCACCGACTGGACGAAGTATCGGTCCTCGAGGTTCAACGGCTCGCCCAGCCGTCTCGCCGCGTCCTCGTTCACCATCTCGTTGATCCGGACCCGGAGCAGCCCCACCTCGTAGAGCTTGATCCGCCGCTGCACCTCCTCGAAGCCCGTCCGGCTCGCGCCGTGGATCGTCGTGAGCCCGCTGGCCACGGCCAGCTGCGTCCCCTCGACCAGGTTGCGGCTGATCTCGTAGTCGGTGAGGGGCGACAGCGGCGGGATGAGCCGCGTCAGCTGCGGCGGGGCCCGCTCGACGAACTCGCCGGTCGGCTCCCCGGTCTCGTCCTTCTTGATGTGACCGCCGGGGGGATCGGGCGTGTCCCGGGTGATGCCGGCCAGCTCGAGGGCCTTGCTGTTCGCCCCGCTGCCGTGGGTGTAGCGGCTGATGAACACCGGGTTGTCCGGCGCGGCGGCATCGAGGAGCTCCTTCCGGAATACCGGTGGATCCCAGACATCCGACATCCAGCCGCTCAGTACGATCCAGCGGGGCTCGGGCCCGGGACGCATGCCCTCCCCGGTGGCCAGGGCGTGCCGGATCACCTCCTGCATCCGCGCCACCGACGCCCACTCGCCCAGCCCGGTCCGGATGTCGGGGGTCCGGGGATACAGCTCCCGCTCGCCGTACCGGATGTGGACGTGGGCGTCGTGCAGTCCGGGGATGATGGTCCGGCCCTCGAGATCGACGACGAAGGTGCTCGGCCCGATATGGGCCTGGACCCCGGTGTCGTCGCCCACGTACACGAACCGGCCGTCCCTCACGGCGAGGGCCGTCGCGGTGCTGAAGTCCGCATCGACCGTGTAGATGGTCCCGTTGATCCAGGCCCGGTCCGCCTCCTGGGCGTGGCCGGCCCCGGCCGGGACCATCACCGACGCCACCGCCGACAGACCGAGGAACAGGGCGGGGACAACGCGCTTCGCGACCGTCATCTTCTCAACTCCCCGAGATGGGATCCGGGAGCCCGTACCCGGGCTCCGGCGTGGCGCCGACGTCTTCGCTCACGAACGCTCTGGACATGGCGGCGCCTCCTTTCTGGGACAGTAGCGGGGCGGGTCGAGCGGCTGCAAGCCGACGCTTTCCCTCGACATGCCGGCGCGTCATCTTCCGGACCATGATTGCGACACCCTTCGTTCCGGTCCCCGGGCTCCCCCGGGTCGCGGCCACCGCCCTGTTCATGGCGATCGCCGGCGCCTCGGTCCCCGCCACCGCCATCCCCGCCTCCGCCCAGGACGCCGACTCCACCCCGTCCCTCACGGTCGAGGAGTACACGCCCCGGTCCACGCTGGTCGTGCCCGAGCACCCGGTGACCCGGGCCGGCGTTCCCGTCATCGACGTCCACAGCCACCACTGGCGTCTGGACCCGGAGCGGGTGGACTCGGTGGCGGCCGCCATGGACCGGCTCAACATGGTCGCGCTGGTCAACCTGTCGGGCGGCAGCGGCGAGGCGCTGGCCGAGAAGGTCCGGCTG
>CAYMLW010000148.1:0-9704 GCA_964391035.1 uncultured Gemmatimonadaceae bacterium | reverse complement strand
GAAGCCGATCACGAAGCTGCCGGCATTCCCCAGGAAGATCTGCGCCGGATTGTAGTTGTAGCGAAGGAACCCGAGCAGCCCGCCCGCGAGCGACGCCGCCAGCAGCAGCACGGCCACGTTGTCGAGGATGGCCGCCCCGATCGCCGTGGTCAGCAGCGCGACGAAGCCGATGCCCGCCGCCAGGCCGTCCAGGCCGTCGATCAGGTTGAACGCGTTCGTCACCCCGATGATCCAGAGGATCGTGATGGGCGCGGACAGCAGGCCCAGCTCGAGGCTGAGACCGTCCATACCGAACGTGATCGTCTCGATCAACAGACCGCTCGATACCACACAGATGGCCGCCACCAGCTGCGCCATGGCGGTCCACTGGGCCCGGAACTCCACGAAGTCGTCGGCCAGGCCGACCACGAACAGCAGGCCGCCGCCAGCGAAGATCCCCATGATGTGGACCTCGTGACCCACGAAGCCGTGTAGGTCCGACGTGAACGCTGCGACGGCGAGCATGGAGATGAGCATGGAGGCCAGGACCGCGGCGCCGCCGAGCCACGGCGTGGGCTGCTCGTGGACCCGGCGCTCTCCCGACGGCTCGGCGTGGAAACGCCAGCGCGTCGCGAAACGGGTCACGCGTGGTGTGATGAGCAGCGCCGTCAGGACGGCAATCGCAAACGCGACAATGGCGATCATGACCGGGGCCTGGGCCACCTGCAGCCCAGCGGAGATGGGCATTCACTCTCCCCTTGCCCGAACGACACGATCAGACGGCCGCCCGCTGAAGCACGCGGACAGAATCCACCGACTGACCCTGCGTCAGGACAATGTGTTGTACCGGGGAGAGATGTACCCGAAAACATACCCTTCTGTGGACGCAAAGACAAGGACTGTGCGAACTACTCGATAATGAACACGGGAGTTCCGACCTCGACAACTCCGTATACCCGCTTCAGCGGCTCCGCATCCAGCCGCACGCACCCGTGGCTGACCGCATCCCCCACACTGCCGCGGTTGCCCTCGTGGGTGCCATGGATCATGTACCCGCTCCCGAGGTCGAGGGCAAAGTCCCCCAGGGCATCCGGGATCCTCCGCTGGGCCGTGCCGATGGGCGGCATGTACAGACGGCCATCGAAGATCAATTCGCCGCCCGGTGGCCAGGGCCAGAAGTGTCCGAAGTGATTGATGCGGCCGACCTGGTCGCCCCGGATCTCCAGGTGCGTCCCGTCGGCCAGCTCGTACCGGACATCCCGCTCCATCGGCACGACCTCGAGACCCTGGATCGCCGCCTTCTCGTAGTAGTGCCAGTCGGGCGGCGTCCACACGGGATCGGTCCGTTTGCCCACGACCCGACGCTCGCCCAGCGGCGTCTCGAACGTGTGCCTGCCGACGGGTGAGCGGAACGGACGGGCCCGCCCCACCGCCGCCGCGACCGAGACCAGGACGTCGTCGCCGTCGACGAGCCAGAGCCAGCGCTCGCCCACCGACACGACCACGCGCAGGCCCGCTCCGGGGAGCTCCGGGCTCGCCTGGTCGGCGGCAAGGCCGCCCGGCAGGACCGGTAGCGCCAGCAGCACGAGCCGGCGGGCCACTGCGCCCCATTGAGTAGGTATCTCAGCTGCCATATTCGTCCGTGATTATAACGCGACCCGCGGGAGAGTGGGAATGGCCGGCCCCCGCCCGATGGAACGGCAGCGGTGCAAGGCGGAAGGCTCCTTGCTCCGTTGTGCGGGCGGGGCTACCTTTTTCCTGCGGTCGGACATATTCCACGGTTCGAGCCTCCACGGCCTGGGACTCGCACGCCGCCGCGCCCCCACCTGCAATGCATCGTGGGTCGGGAACCGAACGGGGCGCGGTGGTGTGGAGTTGTTGTATCTGTACGTTCCGGGACGGCGCGGGCGCCGGATCCCCCAATCGGGAGCGATAGCCGAATAATGGTTCACGAAAGACGCAGCCGGGTGATGCGGGTCGGAGGCGTGTTCGTTCTCCTCGTGGCGTGGGCGACGGGCACGTCTGCCCAGGAGGTCGAGGTGCCACGGGACGACTATCTGCTCCCCCTGCCCGCATCCGAGCGCGACGACCGGGTGCCGCGCACGCTGCCGGGGAACACGATCGCGACGCCCACGGCCTACGGCGCGGACTTCGGCGATCTCTATGCCGGTGTGGCCTATCAGGAGCGGACCCGAACGGCGATCGGCGACGAGCGGTTTGCGGGGTATTCCGATGCCGCGTTCGTGGTCGGGTTCGGACTGGGGGATCCCCGGGAGCTGGTCGGCCTGGATGTTGCGCTCACGTCGTACTCGACCGTCCGGTCGCCGCTGTTCGAGGTGGTGTACCTCAGTTTCGAGGTGCACCGGCGACTCCCGGCATCGTTCGCGATCGCCGCGGGCTGGGAGAACGCCGTCCAGCTGGGTCCGGACCCCGGCGATGGCGGCAGCAGCATGTACGGGGTGGTGAGTCGGACGTTCCAGCTTCGGGACGACCCGTTCGCGCCGCTCTCGGCAATGGTGGCATCGGTCGGTGTGGGCAATGGACGGTTCCGCAGCATCGATGCAATCATTAATGATAGAGATGAGCTTGGAGTGTTCGGCAGCGTGGCTCTGCGGGTTCTCCCCTCCGTAGGGCTGATCGCGAACTGGTCGGGCCACGATCTGGGACTGGGCGCGTCCGTGGCGCCGTTCCGGCGAGTCCCCCTGATCGTGACGGCCGGATTCAGGGACGTGGCGGGCGATGCCAATGATCAGCCCCGGTTCGTCCTTGCCATAGGCTTCGGCTACAATTTCGAAGGTGGGCTTCGATGAGGCCGACCGTTATCCCGCAGGGGAGGTGAGACGATGACCCACAGGATACTCGCAATCGGGTTGATCGGCTCGGCCGCCCTCGTTCCCTGGACGAGCGCGCACGGGCAGACCAACAACCTGTCGGACGTGACCGGGGTGCTCGTACCCGAGCAGGCCCCCGTCGTGGGCATCGCGGGCGTTCCGGACCTTCTGCCGCTGAGGACGCCTCCGGTCATGGCGGCGCTGTGCGTGGCCGACGTGCGCTGGCACGCGAACGCGGTGGCCCGATCGGGCAACGCCGAGTCGCTGGTCGAGGCCCTGGTCCTCGACCATCGGACCACGGAGGTCGTGCCGGTGCTGACCGATATCTTCACGTCCGCCGGCGCGCCACGGGCCCCGGTGAACGAACTGCTCTCGAACATGCGCGGCCTCCTCATCGGGACGGTGGCGCCGGAAGCGCTGACCTCATCGGTCATGGCGTTCAACACCCTCGTCCGCGAGGCGCCCGATCCCTTCATCGCGGAACCGCCCGCGCCCTTCCACGAGATCCACGAGCTCCTGGGCGACCTGGCCGCCGCCACGCGCGATGCTGCCGACAACCAACCCGTCGAAGGTCTGCCGGAAGCCTACGAGACCATCGATGTCCGTGACCGTGTCTACGTCCGTACCGGCGGGCGCCGCCAGTTCGACCACTACGACCTGGTCCGGGTCGGACAGCATCAGGGGCTCCCGGTCCTGGCACTGACCGAGGAAGCAGACCGGCCAGTGACCGTCTTCATGCCCGTCCAGGACGGCTGCGACCTGGCCTTCCAGCCATTCGAGCGCGTTGGTCAGCCAATGCTGGCATGCGTGGTCGACCCGACCGCGGCGAACGGCATCGCCGAGGTCCAGGCGTATCGTCGGGAGGACGGCGAGCTGGTCGTGCTCCGCGACGGCGTCCGCGTCCCGGCCGCGATGCTCGCCGAGAACGTGCGCGTGGCGCCCGAGATGCGGTGGTACATCGAGGGCCGCCCCCTCGAGTTGGGCGTCCCGGGCACCGCCAGGGCCCTGGCCTTCGTGCCCGTGGGGGATGTCCAGACGCCCCCCACCGAGAGCCTGTACTTCCTCGGGACCCTCGAACAGCTCCCCGTGTTCACGCGGCGTGAGTTGATCGGCGGCGCCGCGGACGCGTGGGACACGCTGCGGCGTAGGGCGGATGGGGAGATCCCCGCGATCCTCGATGGGCGGCCCGAGTTCGCGCCGCTCCTCGAGCGCCTCGATGCCCTGTACGTGCCGATCCGCCCGGACGGCTGTCTGTTCCAGCCGCTGCACCGGATGCCCGAGGTCCTCAAGGGCGCGGATCCGGTCATGAACGTGCCGGACTCGTACGGCGACCCCCCACCCCTCGGCGAGCCCATCCCAGGGGCCTCGCCGCGCCAGCCGGTGGCCCGCAGCCCGCGGCCTCGCTCCGCGCCGGCCTCGACCCGCCTGGCCAGCACCAGCGCGACACCGCAGCCGGCCCGGCCGGCCGCGACAGCGGCGATGGAGCCGGTCGAGGTGCCGGCGGAGCACTCGAAGGCGGACCACGGCCCCGCACTGTACACCGTCCAGGTCGCGTCGTACACCGACCGGGACAGCGCCCGGGAGCTGGAGCGGACTCTCGAGGAACAGGGCGCGCCCGTCTGGATCGACCAGTCCGAGGTGGAGGGGCGAACCTACTACCGCGTACGCATCGGCGCCCTCTCGGACCCCGCCGAGGCCGAGCGCCTCGGCGAGCGGGTCCGCACGACCTTCGACTGGCCCGTCTGGATCGCTCGCATCGATTCCACCGACAGTGTGCCCGACGGCGCCGAACAGGCTACACGTACCTACCTGGTCTTCGGGACCTGACCGCTCACCAGGACCGTAGACACACGACGACCTCCCACGCCAGATCGAGCCGGCGGGGGAGGTCGTCTCTTTTTCGACGGTCGCGAGGACCCCTCAGGAGGCCTGGCCGAACAGCTCCCGGGCTGCCGCCTCGATCTCGCCGTCCAGCGAGTCGTCTAGAATCGCATCCGATACGGACCGGCCGTTCGCACGGGGCGCCTCGGGCGCGGGCTGTGGCACCTCCGGCCGACCCTTCGCGGCGGTGTCCTGCTCCAGCTCCTTCAGCTGCTGGAGGAGCTCGAGCTTCTCACGGATCCGGGCCCTGTGCCGGATCACGTGCTTGAGCAGGTCATTGATCTCTTCCTGCTCCACGGTCAGCTCTTCGAGCCAGCCCGCAATCATCTCTGCACGTGACGACATCCATACCTCCCGCGGTGTCCCGCGATTGAAACGCGGATGATCCCAATAAAAGGAATACTGGCTATCACGTCCAGATTAGTCAAGCTGCGCGGTAGCGGTGCCAGGGCGAATCCCGGCGCCGCTACCGGACCAGGGCGGTGTGGGTTTCCTTCCACCCGTCGTCCACGGCCAACCGGGGGACCGGGCGCCCGATGAGGAAGCCCTGGGCGAAGCCGATGCTCATGCGACTGATCACGGCGAGCTCGTTGGCGTGCTCCACCCCTTCGGCCACGAGGTCGACCTCGAGGCGGTCGGCCAGGACGACGAACATCTCGAGGATCGTCTCGCGTGCCGGGTGGCTGTCCACCCCCCGGATCAGCGTCTTGTCGATCTTGACGAAATCGGGTTGGAGCTCCGCCAGGACCAGGAGTCCGGAGTGACCGGCACCCGCATCGTCGACGGCGGTGCGGATGCCGAGGCTCCGGAGATCCTCCAGGACGGCGCGAACGACGTCGTAGTCCCGGATCCGCCATCCGTCGTTCACCTCCAGGATGAGCCCGGCCGGCTCGGCGTCGGCCTGCTCCAGGATGGTTTCGAGCCGGCCGGCGAACCCGGGCGAGTGGAGCGTGTCGGGGAGCGTGTTGATGAACAGCGCCGGGGCGCCGTGGGTCAGGAGGCCGTGCTCCACGGCCCGTTCGATCGCCACGTCCATGCAGCGGACGTCCAGCTCGACGAGGCGAGTCTGCTCCGCGGCAGCCATGAAGAGCGACCGGGGATCGAACACCCCTTCATCCGATGGTCCCCGACTGAAGGCCTCGTACCCGAACGGCTCGCCGGTACGCAGATCGACCACCGCCTGGAAGTGGGTATGGATCTCGTCGAACATCAGCGGCTGCGCCCCGGCTCAATCGGTCGGTCACGGGGGCACTGCGGCCCCGGTGAAGTCCCTAACAAGTCAGGGCCCCGGCGCCATTTGGCAAGCCCCCGGCCATTCGGGGCGTCACGGGCGGACCCGTGTCCAGCGCTGGAAGGCCCACCATGCCACGCCGGCGGCGAGCACGAAGTTGACGATCCGCTCCGGGGTCGGCGCGGAGATCGTCGCGTAGGGATCCGCGGCGAGGACGCCGGGCAGGGCGAGGATGGGGGCCATGAACGTGACCACGAGGAGCGTGATGGTGACGGCGCTCTCGCCGATCGCGATGATCGGAGCGCCGGCCGGCCGGAGCCGGGCGAGGACGCCGCAGGCGATACAGAAGGCGTAGTAGCCGACGCGAGCACCCAGCCCGTCGAAGAAGGCGGCTCGTACACTGATGTCCCACGCCACGTCCAGGAGGAAGAAGAGGGGCGTGGCGCCGAAGTAGTAGGCCAGCAGCGGTCGGATCGTGATGCGGCGGAGATCCATGCCATGGAGTATGGCGGTGCGACCCCCGCTCTGCCAGCGGCCTGCCCCTTCCCCGCGACCACGCGCCGGAACTCCGGAACCGCGACCACGCGCCGGAACTCCGGAACCGCGACCACGCGACGGGAGCCTGAGCACCGACGACGCGAGGGATACTCGGATGGGCACGTCGCGGTGGAGTCGAGACGATTCGGGTTGTCGGGGCCGGAAGCCGGCGGTTAGTATCCCGGAGCCCTTCCCGCCCGATCCGGCGTGGCCCCAGGAGCGCGCTATGGATGTTCTGCTGCTGTCCCGGCTGCAGTTCGCCGCCACGATCGGGTTTCACTACCTGTTCCCGCCGCTGACCATCGGTCTGTCGATGATCATGGTCTATCTGGAGGGGCAGTACCTGCGGACGAGGGATCCGGAGTACGAGGCGGCGGCGAAGTTCTGGACGAGGATCTTCGCGGTGAACTTCGCGATGGGAGTGGCGACGGGGATCGTCATGGAGTTCCAGTTCGGGACGAACTGGGCGACCTACTCCCGCTTCGTGGGCGACGTCTTCGGGTCCGCCCTCGCGGCGGAGGGCATCTTCGCGTTCTTCCTCGAGTCCGGGTTCCTGGCGGTGCTGGTGTTCGGGTGGGACCGGGTCTCTCCGAAGACGCACTTCTTCTCTACCCTCATGGTGGCGCTGGGCGGAATGTTCTCGGCGGTCTGGATCGTGGTGGCCAACTCGTGGCAGCATACGCCGGCGGGATTCCACCTGGTGGGCGAGGGCGCGGCAATGCGGGCGGAGATCACGGACTTCTGGGCGATGGTGTTCAACCCGTCGAGCATGGTCCGCCTGAGCCACGTCCTGATCGGTGCGTTCATCCTGGGCTCCTTCTTCGTGATGAGCATCGGCGCCTGGTACGTCCTGCACGACCGGCACCGGGAGTTCGCGAAGCGGACCTTCGGGGGCGGGCTGGTACTGGGGCTGACGGCGTCGCTGCTGGCGCCGATCACCGGCGACGTGCACGGGCGAGTCGTCGCCGAGCATCAGCCGACGAAGCTCGCGGCGATGGAGGGGCTGTACACGACGCCCGAGGCGGGCGCCCCGCTCCACGTCTTCGGCGTGGTCGACCACGAGGCCCGGGAGGTGAAGGCGGACCTCACGATCCCGGGCGGGCTCAGCTTCCTGGTACACCGGGACCGGGCCGAGCCGGTGGCGGGGCTCGACCAGTTCCCGGAGGAGCACTGGCCGCCCGTGGCCATCACCTTCTACAGCTTCCACCTGATGGTCGGGCTCGGGCTGCTGTTCGTCCTGTTGACCGCCGTCGGCCTGTGGTACCAGTGGAGGGACACGCTGGTCGAGCAGCGCTGGCTGCTCTGGATCTTCGTCTTCGCGGTGCTGGGCCCCTACGCGGCGAACCAGCTCGGGTGGATCGCGGCCGAGGTGGGGCGCCAACCGTGGGTCGTCCAGGACCTGCTCCTCACGGCCGACGCCTACTCGAAGAACCTCGAGACGGGCGAGGTGCTCGGCTCGCTGATGGGGTTCGGTGTGGTCTACCTGCTCCTCTTCCTGGTCTGGGTCTCCGTGATGAACGACGAGATCCAGCACGGCCCGGAACCGGTCGCCGCGCCGGGCGAGACCAGCGGGCGCGACCTCATGGAAGCGGCGTCGCGGCGGGTCAGGGAAGAGCGGTTCAGCATGACGCAGGAGGAGGACTGAAAATGGACATCTACACCTTCTGGTTCTTCCTGATGGGCGTGCTCCTGACGGGGTACGCGATCCTCGACGGCTTCGACCTCGGTGTCGGGATCCTGCACCCTCTGGCGAAGACCGACGAGGAGCGCCGGATCGTGATGAACTCGATCGGCCCGCTCTGGGACGGCAACGAGGTCTGGCTCGTGACCTTCGGCGGCGCGCTGTTCGCCGCCTTCCCCATTGCGTACGCGGCGGCGTTCAGCGGGTTCTACGTGGCGTTCATGCTCCTCCTCCTTGCCCTGATCTTCCGGGCGGTCTCCCTCGAGTTCCGGAGCAAGAGGCAGAGCACGGCGTGGCGAGGCGTATGGGACTGGTCCTTCTTCGCCGCGAGCCTGCTCGCCAGCTTCCTCCTCGGGGTGGCCGTGGGCAACGCGGTCATGGGCGTACCGCTGGGGCCGGAGCACGAGTTCGTGGGCGGGACGCTGCGGCTGTTGACCCCGTACCCGATCCTGGTGGGCGTCATGGTGGTGGCGACCTTCGCCATGCACGGCTCGATCTACCTCTACCTGAAGACGGAGGGCCGGCTCCAGGAACGGATCCACGGGTGGATGTGGCGCACCTTCGGCCTCTTCCTGGTGGCGTACCTCCTGACCACGATCTTCACCCTCGTCACCGTGCCCCACGCCACGAAGAATCTTCACGACATTCCCCTGGCCTGGGGCGTCGTGGTGCTCAGTGTCCTGGCCGTGGCGAACGTGCCGAGGGCGATCTTCCGGGGACAGCCGTTCGCCGCCTTCGTGTCCTCCGCCGCCGCCATCGCCGCGCTCTCGTTCCTCTTCGGGATGGCCATCTTCCCGAACATGCTGGTGTCGAGCATCGACCCGGTATACAACCTCACGATCTACAACGCGGCCAGCTCGGAGAAGACACTGGGGATCATGCGGCTGATCGCGTTCATCGGGATGCCGTTCGTGGCCACGTACACTGCGGTGATCTACTGGGTCTTCCGGGGCAAGGTGAAGCTCGGGGAGCACAGCTACTGAGCCGGACCGGGAACGTTTCCGGTCCCGCAGGGATTGGAAGCATGTCGACAGAGTCCCGGTGCCGGAGCTCGGTACCGGGGCCCATCCGTCACGAACCCGCCGCCTCCGACGTTCCCAGGGTGAAAGGCGCCGGCAGGCTCGCCGGCCCAGCCCTTGCCTCGCCTGGGGGTCGGATGCCATTGAACAGAGTGAACTCTAGGCACCAGGCACCCCTGAACGCCATGCAGCTCTTCCGCCACAGCCTCGCCCTCGCCCTCATCGCCCCGACCATCGCCGCCGCGCAGCAGCTGCGGCCGCTCAACGTCGAGGCGCCAGCCACTGTCGAGTCGGGCACTGCGCTCGGGACGCCGGTCCCGGCGCCTCCGACGTTCGAGGCTCCGGCCGCGACCCTGGAGAGAGCGGCGGAGGCGAACCCGCAGGGGGACGGGCCGACGGGAACCATCGGCCAGATCCTCCATGCCCTCGGCGGCGCGGCTGTTGGAGCCTGGGCCGGCTACCTGGCCTCACAGGTGTGGGTCGGGAGCTGGGACGACCAGAGGGGCATCAGTCGGGAGAGCTGGGCGGCGGGCGGTGCGGCCGTC
>CAYMLW010000147.1:0-9706 GCA_964391035.1 uncultured Gemmatimonadaceae bacterium | reverse complement strand
CGTGGTGGCCGGGCTCGTTGCCCTGGGCGTACTGGCCGAGCATGCCGCTGATGTCCGGCGACACGTTCCCGCCGGTCATGGCGGTGTCCTGGGCGAAGAGGGCGTCCAGACGGGCGATGAACGGGGCGTCGCCACCGAGGCGACGGATCAGCCCGGCCGGGTCGTGAGGGACGAACCACGAGTGCTGCCAGGCGGTGCCTTCGGTGTAGTCCGTGTCCTCACGGTGGCTGGAGTGGACCGGGTCGAAGGGCTGGCGCCATTCGCCGTTGGCCAGCCGGCCCCGCATGAACCCCGTCCCGGGGTCGAAGACCGCGAGCCAGAAGCGGGATCGCTCGGCGAACCGGGCGGCGATGGCGCCGAGGCTGTCGGCGCGGGCGTCGTCGCCAGCGTCGCGGGCCCGGTCGGCCAGCAGGCGAGCGACGCGGGCGAGGGTGGCGTCGTCGTAGGCGTACTCGAGGGTCTTGGTCACCGACTCCCGGGCCGAGTCCGACGGGACGTAGCCGTGGCGGCGGTATGCGCCGATGTCGCGGCCCTCCTGCATGGCGGTCTCGACCATGGCGTCGAGGGCCTCTGCCTCGAGGCCGGCGCCCCAGCCCTTCAGGACCAGGTCGGCCAGGACGGGCACCGCGTGATAGCCGGTCATGGTGTTGGTCTCGTTGCCGAGCAGCGACCAGACCGGGAGGAGGCCCAGCTCGTCCCGGAGCTCGAGGAGGGAGCGCAGGATCCCGGGCTGTCGCTCGGGCGAGACCAGCGTCAGGAGCGGGTGCTCGGCCCGGAAGGTGTCCCAGAGGCTGAAGATGGCGTAGCGCTCGGGGACGCCCGGATCGGTCGCCCCGCTCCCCGGCGCGACCGGCGAGTCTGGCGGCAGGGCGGCGCCGGGGTGCCGGCCGTCCACGTCGTCGAAACGGATGGGGCCGAGATGGACACGGTAGAGGGACGTGTAGAAGAGCCGTCGCTGGGCTGGCGTCCCGCCGACGACGCGCACCCGGCTCAGCTCGTCACGCCAGGCGTTCCGTGCGGCCTCCCGCACGTCATCGAACGAGCGGCCCACCGCCTCGGCGGCGAGGTTGCGGAGGGCGCCGTCCTGGTCGGTGTGGGAGATGCCGACCCGGACGACCAGCGGCCTGTCGAGAGGGCCGAACCGGAGGAACGCCCGGACGATCTGGCCGGCCGCAGTCCGGTCGTCCGGCGGGAGTGAGGCGACGTCGTCGGGGTCGCCGGAGGCGAGCACTGCGGCCGTCACGGGCTCGGAGAAGGCGACGGCGAAGTGCACGGTCTGGTCGGCCGCCCAGCCGGCCGAGCGGCGGGTCCCCACGAGCAGCGTGTCGTCCTGCAGCCGCAGCGACCCGGCGATGGTGCGGTCCCAGTTCACGGCATAGCCGAGGTCGACCAGCAGGGCGGGGTTCCCGGGGCCGCCGCCGGGCACCGTGTCCGGGAACGTGTATCGATGCACGCCCGTCCGGGTCGTGGCGGTCAACTCCACATCGATCCCCGAGTCCTTCAGACGCACGCGGTAGTACCCCGGCCCGGCCTCCTCGTCGTCGTGGTCGTACCGATCCGCGAATGGCCGTGCGGTCCGGTCTCCCCACGGGCCCGAGAGGTCGGGAGGCCGCGCAGTGCGTCCGGCAGCGGAGCCCTCCGGGGGAACCGGGGTCGAGTCGATGATGGCGCCCGGCATCAGGAGGATGTCGGCGAGGTCGCCGATCCCGGTGCCGCTGAGGTGGGTGTGGCTGAAGCCCACCACGACGCTGTCGGAGGCGTGGTAGCCGGCCACCCAATCCCACCCGCCACGGCCATTGTCCGGGCTGAGTTGGACCATGCCGTGGGGCACCGTGGCGCCGGGGTAGACGTGGCCGTGGGCGCCGGTACCGATGAAGGGGTCGACGGAGTCTGTCGGGTCGGGACCGGTGGTGCATGCCGCGGCGGCTACGGCGGCGAGGGCAGTGGTTGCCACGGCGCGCGCCGGTGATTTCCGCGGACGGTGCACCAGAATTGCATTTTGACCCGTCGAGACATGACCGGGGCCGACCCACGCTCCGGGCCACGCCAGGAAGGCGATCATAGCCGGCGGCCGATCAACATGGCGGAACGAGCCAAACTGGGATGTGGGTGCACCGTCCGCGTGTAGCCACTTGCGCGATTACCGCAGCAGCCCCGGCCGGATGCCGTGCAGCGTCAGGATCAGCTCGCCGAACAGCGTGTTGGCCCAGGCGAACCAGGAGCGGGTGAACTCGGCCGGGTCGTCGGGGTCGAAGGACTCGTGCATGAAGCCGGTGCCGGCGTGGGTGTCGCGGAGCCAGCGCAGGCACTGGCGGACTTCCGCGCCGTCGGTGCTGGTCATGGCCCGGAGCGTGATGGCCATGGGCCAGATGTAGCCGTCGGGGGTGTGCGGGCTACCGTTGCCCTCGGCGTGCTCGCCGCGGATGAAGTAGGGGTTGGACGGGCTCAGGACCATGGCCCGGGTGGTCCGGTAGACGGGATCGGACGGGTCGCGCCAGCCCAGGTAGGGGAGCGACAGGAGGCTGGGGACGTTGGCGTCGTCCATGAGGAGCCGGTTGCCGAAGCCGTCGATCTCGTAGGCCCAGACCCGGCCGTGCTCCGGGTGCACGACCACGGCCTCGGCGAGGAGCGCGGTCTCGACCTCGTCGGCCAGCGCGCTGGCGTCGGCGGCAAGGGGCCCGTCGCCCCGGATCTCCGTGAGCATCTCCGCCATCTGCCGGAGGCTGACGACGGCGAAGAGATTGGACGGGACGAGGTACGGGAAGATGGTGGCGTCGTCGGACGGCCGGAACATGGACCGGATCAGGCCATTGGGCCGGGCGGGCCGACCATAGCCTCCGTTCACGAGGGTGTCGGTGGCCCGGTGCGTCTCCCGCATGAACCGGTAGGGGCCCGGCCCGTCCTTCCGCTGCTGCTCGCGAAAGGTGCGGAGGACGAGGCGCATGGCCTGGTGCCAGTCGTCGTCGAAGGGGGAGTCGTCGCTGGTGGCGCGCCAGTACCCGTGGCCGAGGCGGATCGGATAGCAGAGGGAGTCGATCTCCCACTTCCGTTCGTGCAGCTCCGGCTTCATCTCCGTGAGGTCGTCCTGCCAGCCGGTGCCGGTGGGGCCGGGGTTGAAGGCGTTGGCGTACGGGTCGATGAGGATGCACGCGGTCTGGCGGTGGATCACACCGGCGAGGAGGCGGCGGAGGGCCGGGTCGTCGGCGGCCAGCGAGACGTAGGGCCAGACCTGGGCGGAGCTGTCCCGGAGCCACATGGCCTCGATGTCGCCGGTGATGACGAAGGTGTCCGGCCGCCCGTCCCCCTCGCCGTGCTCGACGGTGGTATCGAGGGTGTTCGGGAAGCAGTTCTCGAAGAGGCGGGTTAGCTCCGGATCGCCGATGTCGGCCTTGACCCTGCGGATGGTGGCCTCCACCGCCGGGCTGGTGAACTTCCGCTCGCCGACGGGTGGTCTGCCGGCCTCCTGGGGGCGTCCCTGCGACGGGGCCACCGGCACACCGGGACCCGGCCCCGTTCCGGCGCCTGTCCCCTGCGGGGCGACGCCCGCGGTGGCGGCGTGGATTCCTGTCGACCGATCACCGAGCCCGGCCAGGCGGCCGGCCGCGGGTGCCGTCAGGAGCGCGGCGAGGCGGCCCAGGAAGCCTCTGCGCCCTACCACCGGATCGCCGCGCTGGCCCAGGTGAACCCGCTGCCGAACGCGGTGAGGACCAGGAGGTCGCCGCGTTCCAGGAGCCCCTTGTCCACGGCCTCGTGCATGGCGATGGGGATGGTAGCGGCGGTGGTGTTCCCGAAGCGCTGGATGTTGTTGTAGACCTGGTCGTCGGACAGGCCGAGGCGTCGGGTCACCATTTCGTTGATCCGGAGGTTGGCCTGGTGTGCGATGACCAGGTCCACGTCCTCCGTGGCCAGGCCGTTGTGCTCGAGGGCCACTCTCACGGATTCGGGCATCCGGACCACGGCGTTCTTGAAGACCTCCCGACCCTCCATCTCGGGGAAGATCCGGCCTTCGTCGAAGTCCTCCCGGGACAGCCGCGGGTTCCGGGCTCCTCCGCCCGCCTCGAGCCAGAGCTTCTCGGCACCCCGGCCATCGGCGAAGAGGTGGGTGGAGAGCACGCCCCGGCCGTCGTCCTCGGTGGGTCCGAGGATCGCGACGCCGGCGCCATCACCGAACAGGACACCCACGTCCCGTCCGGCGGGTCCGAGGTCCATCCCCGTGGAATGGACTTCGGCGCCGACCAGCAGGACCCGACGATACATGCCGGTCCGGATCCACGCGTCGGCCACGGAGAGGCCGTAGATGAAGCCGGTGCACTGGTTGCGCACGTCGAGCGCGGGGATGTCCGTCAGCCCGAGCTTCCGCTGGAGGAATACGCCGCCGCCGGGGAAGTAGAAGTCGGGGCTGAGGGTCGCGTAGACGATGCAGTCGATCTCGGACACGTCCATGCCGGCGCGCTCGAGAGCCTGCTCGGTGGCCCGGAGCGCCAGGTCCGAGCCGGCCTCCTCCCCACCCTTCACCCAGTACCGCTGCTCGATCCCCGTCCGCTCCCGGATCCACGCGTCCGACGTGTCCCACCACTCGGTCAGGTCCTGGTTCGTCACCACACGCTCGGGGACATGGAATCCCGTGCTCATGATCTCGGTTCGCGGCATCGCGGCCCTCGCGGCTGGAGTCAGCGTTCGGTGGACTCCCCAATCATGCGACGACTCGCCCGATCCGGCCACCCGTTGGATTCCGCCCCCGGGGAGCGTCCCGCCCACCGCACGGGCATTCTGCGGTCGGGAGGGCGAGGTCGGCGGGTATTGCCGAGGGTGCCTCCATCCGCGAGCACGTTGCCGGTCCTTCGAGCCGCCCCGGGCAGAGACCTGGCAACCGAGGAGCTCCCGGGCCGGGGTCCCGACCGACGGTACGAGTCCCTTGCGGCCGCGAGCCCGCCTCGTTACCTAGTCAGGGCCCCACACGCGCACGACTCCTCTCCGAGAGCCCGACTTGGCCCCACCCCCCCGGACATCGGACCCACTGGACGCGTTCCACGCTCGCCAGGCGGCCCTCCTGCGTCTCAGCACGGCCATTGCGGCCGCGAAGAACGAGGACGAGGTGTGCGCGAGCGTGGTCGACGGACTGAACGACCCGGCGCTCGGCTACGACTTCCTGGGCATGTTCCTGATCGAGCCGGAGACGGGGGACCGGGTGCTCCGGGCGAGCGTGGGCTGGGAGGGCGCGGACCGGGGGATGCGGGTCCCGCCGGGCGAAGGGATCTCGCAGCAGGTTCTGGCCGATCGGTCACTGCACTACACGCCCCGGGTGAGCGAGGCGCCGGAGTACGTGCCTACGCTGGGCACGGGCTCGGAGATCGACGTGCCGGTCCAGCACGGCGACGAGCTGGTCGGGGTACTGGTGGTCGAGAGCGCCGACCCTGACGCCTTCGATGCCAGCGACTTCGATGTCCTGACCGCGGCGGCCCAGCAGGCGGGCATCGCGATCGGTCGGGCGCGGCTGCTGGAGACGGAGCGTCGTCATGCCCGGGAGCACCGGGCGTTGCTGGAGACGCTGGGCGACCTGTCGGGCGAGCTGGAGCTGGCGAAGCTGCTGCAGCGTGTCCTGGAGCGAGCGGTGTCGCTGCTGAGCGTGACGGGCGGCGAGCTGGCGATCTACGAACCGGACGCGGAGGAGCTGGTCATCGTCGCAAGCCACCACATCGGAGAGGATTCGACGGGGACGCGGATGCGGCCGGGCGAGGGTGCCATGGGTCGGGTGGCCGAAACGCATGAGCCGCTGATCATCCCGAACTACCAGGAGTGGGCCGGCCGGTCGGCGAAGTACGAGGAGACCACGGCCCGGGGGGTGATGGTGGTCCCTCTGCTGATCGGGAACCGCCTGGTGGGCACGCTGGCGAGCGTCCACACGGAGGCGGACCGCACGTTCGGCGATGCGGATCTCCGTCTGCTGAACATGTTCGCTCCCCAGGCGGCCATCGCCATCGAGAACGCGCGACTGTTCACGGCGGAGCACCAGCGAGCGAACGAGCAGCGGGCGCTGCTGGAGACGTTGTCGGACCTGTCGAGCGAGCTGGAGCTCGCGAAACTGCTTCAGGCGGTGCTGGAGCGGGCGGTGTCGCTGCTGGGGGTGACGGGCGGCGAGCTGGCGATCTACGAGGAGGAGGACGAGGAGCTGATCATCGTCGCGAGCCACAACATCGGGGAGGACTCGACGGGCACGCGCATGCGGCCCGGTGAGGGAGCCATGGGCCGGGTGGCGGAGACCCGGGAGCCGCTCATCATCCCGAACTACCAGGAGTGGGTGGGCCGGTCCGCGAAGTACGAGGAGACCACGGCCCGGGGGGTGATGGTGGTCCCGCTCCTGATCGGGAACCGCCTGGTGGGCACGCTGGCGAGCGTACACACCGAGACCGACCGGACCTTCGGCGACGCGGACCTCCGGTTGCTGAACCTGTTCGCGCCGCAGGCGGCCGTGGCGATCGAGAATGCGCGGCTCTACACGGAGGCCCAGCGCCAGCGTCGATACCTCGAGGCAGTGGTCCAGAACAGCCCGGTGGCCATCGTCACGCTGGACATGGACGGCGCGATCGTCGAGCTGAACCCGGCGTTCGAGCGGCTGTTCGGCTACTCCCGTGACGAGGCGATCGGCCGGAACCTCGACTCGCTGATCAACACGGAGGAGACGCTGGCGGAGGCGACGGACTACACGGACGTGGCGGCGTCGGGTGAGCTGGCCCACGGGATCGGCAAGCGTCGTCGCAGCAACGGGTCGTACCTGGACGTCGAGCTGGCGGGCGTGCCCGTGGAGGTGGGCGGCGAGCGTGTGGGGATCGTGGCGCTGTACCACGACGTGACGGAGCTGCTCGAGGCCCGTCACGACGCGGAGGAGGCGAACCAGGCGAAGAGCCAGTTCCTGGCGAACATGAGCCACGAGCTGCGGACGCCGCTGAACGCGATCATCGGCTACAGCGAGATGCTCCAGGAGGAGGCCGAGGACGACGGCCAGGGCGCCTACGTCCCGGACCTGGCGAAGATCAACAAGGCGGGCCGCCACCTGCTGGCGCTGATCAACGACATCCTGGATCTGTCGAAGATCGAGGCGGGCAAGACCGAGATCGTCCTCGAGCGGGTGATACTGCCGGAGCTGCTGCGGGAGGTGGCCGCGACCGTGCAGCCGATGGTGACCCGCAACGACAACCGGCTCGAGATGGACGTCGCCCCGGACGTCGATGCGCTGGTCACGGACGTGGTGAAGGTCCGCCAGATCCTGCTGAACCTGCTGTCGAACGCGAGCAAGTTCACCGAGGGCGGCCGGATCGCCGTGAGGGTGGAGTCGGATCCGGCCGCGAACGACGTGCTGGTCCGGGTGGCGGACGAGGGGATCGGGATGACGGAGGAGCAGCTGAGTCGCCTGTTCCAGGCCTTCAGCCAGGCGGAGGCCACGACGTCCCGCAAGTACGGCGGGACGGGGCTGGGCCTGGTGATCAGCCGGCGCTTCTGCCAGATGCTGGGCGGCGACCTCACCGTGGTCAGCGAGCCCGGAGTGGGCTCCACGTTCACCATGCGGCTACCCCGTGACCCGTCCGGGGTCGTGGCCGAGGCGGAGGCCGATCCGGGGGCCGGGCCCGATCCGGAGACCGAGACCGCGGCGGCGGGGGTGGAGCCGTGAGCTACGGCAGCCGGCAGTCGGCGCTGCTGCGTCTGAGCACGAACATCGCCGCGGCCCGGGACGAGGCCGAGGTCTATACGGCGGTGGTCGAGGGGCTCCGGGACGACGCAATCGGCTACACGTTCGTCTCGCTCCTCATGGTCGAGCCGGAGACCGGCGACCGGGTGTTGCGGGCCAGCGTCGGCTGGGACGGCGGCCCTCGCGGCTACCGCCTGCATGCGGGAGAGGGGCTCAGCGAGCGGCCGCTCCTGGACGGCGCGATGCACTACACGCCGGACGTCGAGCAGGACGCCCGCTTCGTGCCCGGCCCCGTCCGGGGCTCCGAGATCGACCTCCCGCTGGTGGTCGACGGGGAGGTCGAGGGCGTGCTGGTGGTGGAGAGCAAGGAGACCGGCGCGTTCGGCGAGGAGGACTTCGAGATCCTGACGGCGGCGGCCCAGCAGACGGGGCTGGCCATCGGCCGGGCCCGGCTGATCGAGGCAGAGCGGCGGCGGGCGAACGAGCAGAAGGCGCTGCTCGACACGCTGGCGGACGTGACCACGGAGCTGGACCTGTCGCGGCTGCTCCAGTCCATGCTGGAGCGGGCGGTGCGGCTGCTGGGCGTGAGCGGGGGCGAGCTCGGGCTGGCCGACGCCGAGACGGGCGAGCTGGAGATCGTCGCCAGCTACCGGATGGGGACGGACGCCGTGGGCACGAAGATGGCCCGGGGCGAGGGGTGCATGGGCCGGGTGGTCGAGACCCGGGAGTCGCTGATCATCAGGGACTACCAGGCCTGGATCCAGCGGTCGGAGAAGTACACGCAGGACGTGGTGCAGTCGGTCATGGCGGTCCCCATGCTCACGGGCAACACGCTGATCGGCGTGATCGGCGTGGTCCACCGGGACAAGGACTACGTCTTCGAAGACGGCGACGAACGGCTCCTGGACCTCTTCGCGCGGCAGGCGGCCGTCGCCGTGCAGAACGCCCGGCTGTTCAGCGCCGAGCGGTGGCGTGCGGACGAGCTCGAGGCCGTCTTCGACACCATGTCCAACCTTGCCGGCGAGCTGGAGCTGGGCGCGGTGCTCCAGACGCTGATCGAGCGGGCCGTCGGGCTGCTGAAGGTGACGGGCGGCGAGCTGGCCATCGTGGACGAGCGGACGGGCGAGCTGATCATCGCCGCGAGTCATCAGATGGGGGTCGACGCGGTGGGCACGCGGATGGCGCCGGGCGAGGGGGCCATGGGCCGGGTCGCCGAGACCCGTGAGCCGCTGATCATCCCGAGCTACCAGGACTGGGAACACCGCTCTGACAGCTACGCGGGCGAGACGGTGCAGACGGTGATCGCGGCGCCGCTCATGATCGGGGCACGGCTGGTGGGCGTGATCGCGGCGGTCGACTCGGACCCGGGCCGCGCGTTCGGCGAGGAGGACATGCGGCGGCTGAACCTGTTCACGCCCCAGGCGGCCGTGGCCATCGAGAACGCACGACTGTTCACTGCGGAGCGCACGCGTGCGGAGGAGCAGCGTGCGCTGCTCGACACGCTCCAGGACCTGTCACGGCAGCTCGAGCTGTCCACCGTGCTCCAGAAGGTGCTGGAGCGGGCCACGTCGCTGATCGACGCCACCGGCGGGGAGCTGGCCATCCTGGACGACGAGGTGGGCGGACTCGAGATCGTGTCGAGCCACAACATGGGGACGGATACGGTCGGGACACGCATGGCCATGGGCGAGGGCGCCATGGGGCGGGTCGCGCAGACCAGGAAGCCGCTGGTCATGCCCCGGTACCAGGAGTGGGAGCACCGTGCGGTGAAGTACACGGGCGACCGCGTGCAGACGGCCATGGCGGCGCCGCTAACCATCGGCGGCCGGATGGTGGGCGTGATCGCCATGGTCCACTCGAGCCCGGAGCGGACATTCGACGACGACGACCTCCGGCTGCTCCGGGCGTTCGCGCCGCAGGCGGCCATCGCCATCGAGAACGCCCGGCTGCTGGACGAGGCCGAGCGTGCGAACGCGGCGAAGAGCCAGTTCCTGGCGAACATGAGCCACGAGCTGCGGACGC
>CAYMLW010000146.1:0-9730 GCA_964391035.1 uncultured Gemmatimonadaceae bacterium | reverse complement strand
CGGGCTGGTGGACATCCTCGGGATGACCGGCAGTACCAACGTCCACGGCGAGGCGGTCAAGAAGCTCGACGAGTTCGCCGATGACGTCATCTTCAACGCGTTCGACCACACCGGTCTCCTCTGCTGCATGGCCTCGGAGGAGCACGAGGAGGTTCTCCACATCCCGCGGAAGTTCAGCACGGGGAAATACGCCCTCCTGTACGACCCGCTCGATGGCTCGTCGAACATCGACGCGAACGTCTCCATCGGGACCATCTTCTCCGTGCACCGGAAGGTGTCGGACGTCGAGCGGGGCTCCGAGGAGGACTGTCTCCAGCCAGGCCGTGAGCAGGTCGCGGCGGGCTACATCGTCTACGGCTCGTCGACCATGCTGGTCTACACCACGGGCCATGGCGTCTACGGCTTCACCCTCGACCCGTCCATCGGCGAGTTCCTGTTGAGCCATCCGGAGATCCAGATCCCGTCGCCGGGGAAGCGGATCTACAGTGTCAACGAGGCCTACTACCGTCGGTGGACGGACGGCCAGCGCGCCCTGGTCCAGTACCTGAAGGACAACGACACGACTCCGTTCACCTCCCGTTACATCGGCTCGATGGTGGCCGACGTCCACCGCACGCTCCTGTACGGCGGGCTCTTCATGTATCCGGCCGACAACAACAGCCCCGCCGGGAAGCTCCGACTGCTCTACGAAGGCTCGCCCATGGCAATGATCATCGAGCAGGCGGGCGGCCGGGCGACCGACGGACGCCAGCGGATCCTCGACATCGAGCCCGGAGCCCTCCACCAGCGGACGCCCCTCTATCTCGGGTCGTCCGACTACATGGAGCTGGTCGACCGGTACGTGGGTGAGGAGGCGATGACCGCAGTGGGCTGAGGTCCGCGCTGATCACCAGGATCCACGGCCACGAAGGGCCCGGACGGGGGTACGCCCGCGGGTTCCCGGCCAGTGCCACCCACACGGTGGCCGAGGCCCGGTCTGCTTCCGAGGCCAGCGGGTCATTGGCGACAGCCTTCAGCTTCAGTTCCAGGTACGGATCGGACTGAAGTACCACTTCTGACGGAGGTTACGGCATCGGGTCGGTGCGACGCCCGACACGGCACCCTTTCGCGCCGGCCCCGAAGTCACGAACTTGGCCCCGGCGTTGCGCGGGGAACCCCCGAAACGACAGCGGCGATACATCGCCGTTACGCGACCCGCGTTCCAGCGATGACGAGCTCTGGCGAGCTTCGATGCGAGCCCGGCCGTTTGGCTCGGGCATGATGGGCAACTCACCAAGGCGGAGGGAACCGAGGATGACACGACGACGTGTTTGGAGCGGGCTGGTCGCGGTGCTGGCGCTTCTGATCACCGGCGCGGGCGCATCGGCCCAGCAGGCCACCATCATGGGTCGGGTGACCGATGATGCGGGCACGCCGCTGGCCAGCGTGCAGGTGCTGGTGACGCACCAGGTCACGGGTGCGCAGCGCGGCACGTACACGAACGACGACGGGCGGTACATGATCCGTGGGCTCCGGCCGTCGGGACCGTACCGGATCGAGGCGAGCCGGATCGGTTACGGCACCGACTTCATCGAGGTCGCAGGGCTCGACGCGGCGACCACCCAGGAGTTCAACTTCGTCCTCGGCAGCGAGGCGATCTCGCTGGACGCGATCGCGGTCTTCGCCGAGCGGGCCGAGGAGCGCCTGACCCCGGTGGCCTACTCCACCGTCGACGACATCCAGATCAAACGGCAGCTCGCGTCCCGTGACCTGCCCCTGGTGTTGAACACCAAGCCCAGCGTGTACGCCACCGAGGGCGGCGGCGGCGCCGGGGATGCCCGGATCAACGTCCGGGGCTTCAGTCAGCGGAACGTCGCCGTGATGATCAACGGCGTTCCGGTCAACGACATGGAGAACGGCTGGGTCTACTGGTCGAACTGGGACGGCGTGGGCGACTTCACCGAGTCGATCCAGCTCCAGCGGGGCATGAGCGCCGTGAACCTGGCCACGACCTCGATCGGTGGCTCGCTGAACCTGATCACGGATCCGACCACCCTCGACGCCGACGTCTTCGTCAAGCAGGAGTTCGGCGACGCGGGCTTCATGAAGACCACGGCCATGGCCTCCAGCGGATTGATCAACGAGAAGTTCGCGATCATGGCTGCGGGGATCCGGAAGACGGGTGACGGCATCCCGCAGGGCGCCTGGACGGACGCGTGGGCCTACTACGGCGCGGCGTCGTGGATCATCAACAACAGGAACCGGCTCGACCTGTACGCCACGGGCGCGCCCCAGCGGCACGGCCAGCGGCTGTACGCCCAGAACATCGGCGCCTTCGACGCCGAGTACGCACGCGGCCTCGACGACTACGACGTCGCGGCGCTGGACCGATACAACAAGCCGACCCAGCTGAACTCCGGGGACGGGCTCCTCTACAACGAGAACGTGAGCGCCGTCTCCTGCGACTACGACGGGCTCCAGGCAGTGGGCGACGACACCTTCGAGCGCCACGACTGCAGCTTCCTGAACGAGCGGGAGAACTTCTACCACAAGCCGCAGGTCAACCTGAACTGGTTCTCCCAGCTCAACGAGACCATGAAGCTGGCGACCGTGGCCTACTATTCCGGCGGGAAGGGCGGCGGCACGGGCACCCTCGGCTCGCTGGTCTGGAACTACGACGGGCCGTCCCGCGTGGTCGACTGGAACGCCACCATCGAGCGGAACCGGGCCAACGACGACGGCGCCCGCGGCATCCTCCGGAACAGCCGGAACAACCAGTGGACGTTCGGCGCGATCTCGAAACTGGATATCCAGGTCGGCGCCCCGCTGACCGTCCAGTTCGGCATCGACGCCCGGATCGCCGAGATCGAGCACTACCGTGAGGTCCGGGACCTCCTCGGCGGCGCGTACTACCGCAGCTTCTCCAGCGACTTCTTCCCGGACGCCGGGTTCGAGGCCGGCCTCGGCGACAAGGTCAACTACTTCAACACCAACAAGGTCCGCTGGATCGGCAGCCACGCCCAGGCCGAGTACTTCGAGGGCCCCATGTCCCTCTACGGCATGGTCGGCGTGGCCGGGGTGAAGTACCACTTCACGGACCACTTCCGGGCCGACGCCAGCGGCAACGAGCTGGTCCTCGAGGCCGACTGGCAGCCGGCGTACCAGGTGAAGGGCGGCGCGCTGTACAACCTGACCGACGAGATGAGCGTGTACGCCAATGCCGGCTACGTGGCTCAGATGCCCATCTTCGACCAGGTCATCAACGACGTGAGCGCGGAGTTCGTCGAGAACCCGGAGAACCAGAAGTTCCTCTCCGCCGAGCTCGGCACCCGCTACCACTCGCTGGACATCCCCCTCGAGCTGAGCGCCAACGTCTACTTCACCCAGTGGCTGGACCGGGTGACGACGCGCCGCTTCGAGTCGCAGGAGGCGGGCTCGACCGATGACATCTTCATCACGCTCACCGGGCTCCAGCAGCGCCACGTGGGCCTCGAGATCGAGGCCGGCTATCAGCCGACCGACAGGTTCAGGTTCGACGCGGCCGCTTCCTTCAACAACTGGAAGTACACCGACGACGTGACCGGGACCTTCAAGCCGGAAGACCGGTCCGAGAGCTTCCAGTACGACATCTATGTCGACGGCCTCAAGGTCGGGAACGCCCCTCAGGTGCAGTTCGCCTACTACGGCACGGTCTTCCCGATCGACGGCGGGTACTTCCAGCTGGTCGGCAAGACCTTCATGGAGCACTACGCCAACTTCAACCCGTTCGACCGGACGGACGCGTCGGATCGGGCGCAGCCGTGGCAGGTGCCGGACTACACCGTCTTCGACCTGCACGCCGGCTACAGCGTGCCGGCGACCGTGACGCGGGGCGTCGAGATCGAGCTGTTCGCGAACGTCTTCAACGTTCTCGACGCGACCTATATCATGGACGCCCTCGACAACTCCCGGTTCAACGCCTTCGACCAGGACCACGACGCGGACGACGCCGAAGTGTTCTTCGGCCTGCCGCGCCGGTTCACGGTGGGCGCCAGCATCACGTACTAGCGGCGTCCGGCCGACGGCTGACGGGCCGGCGGTCGAATGCATTCGTCGAGGATACCCCCGTCGCCCGATCCGGGCGGCGGGGGTATCGCTGATGTGGGATGTCCGCAGGGCCCGTCGGTGGGTCTCTCGATGGGAGCTCTTACGCGTCGCACGCGGGTCGGTCGTCCCCTGTGCTAGGCCGACTCGCCGGCGTCGTCGTCGAGCAGCTCGGACGTCAGCGCCTCGATCTCCGCCTCCATCCTGCTGACGAGGTCACGCCTCTCCTTGTAGGGGAGGAACGAGCTCTCGAATCCGTACCGGGCGATCCGGGCCAGCTCGTCCCAGCGGAACCCGAGGTGCTCGTGGGCGCGCCAGTGCTCGTCCGTCACGGTGGTGGCGCTCATGAGCCGGTTGTCCGTGTTGAGCGTCACCACGATGCCCTCGTCGTAGTAGGCGCGGACCGGGTGTTGGTCGAAGCTCGGGACCGCCCGGGTCTGGACGTTGGAGGTGAGGCAGATCTCCAGGGGAATCCGGAAGTCGTTGACGTACTCCATGAGCTCCGGGTCCTCGAAGAGCCGGGTCCCGTGGCCGATCCGGTTGGCGTTGCAGTAGTGCAGCGCCTGGTGGATCGACTCCGGCCCGAAGGCCTCGCCGGCGTGGATGGTGGCCGCCACGTTCGCGTTGCCGACGCGATAGAACGCCTCCCGGTGCATCTTGGCCGGGTTGTTGTACTCGGCGCCGGCCAGGTCGAAGGCCACGACGCCCTTTCGCTTGAACTCGACCGTCAGATCGGCCAGGTCCATGGACGTGTTGGGGCTCATGTTGCGGATCCCGCAGATGATGATCCCGGTCCGGATGTCGTAGGCCTCTTCCGCCCGCCGCAGCCCCCGCAGCGGCGCGGCCACGGCTTCCTCGAGGTTCAGGTCGCCCTGGGTGTGCAGGACCGGCGAGAAGCGCACCTCCATGTAGCGCACGTGCTCCTCCGCGGCGTTTTCCGCCAGCTCGAATGCCGTCCGCTCGAGCGCCTCGGCGTCCTGCATCACGCTGAGGGTCACGTCGAACCGGGACAGGTAGTCGACCAGGTCCCGGGCGTCCTGGACGTGCATGTGATCGGCCAGAGCGTCAGCGCCGTCGGCAGGAAGCCGCACCCCCCGCTCGTGTGCCAGCTCGATGAGCGTCTCGGGGCGGAGCGAGCCGTCCAGGTGGACGTGGAGGTCCGTCTTCGGCAGGCGACGCAGCCGATCCCGGGTCACGCGGGGTACGCCCTCCACGATCAACCCACCCGCTCCCGGCGCTGCTGCTCCTGCGTCTCGAGCTCCAGCTCCTGGATGGCGGCCTGGGCCGCCGCGAGCCGGGCGATCGGCACGCGGAACGGCGAGCAGGAGACGTAGTCGAGGCCGGACCGGTGGCAGAACCGGACGGAGCTGGGCTCGCCGCCGTGCTCTCCGCAGATCCCGACTTTGAGATCGGGGTTGGTCTGGCGTCCACGCTCGGTCCCGATGACCACGAGCTCGCCCACGCCGTCCCGGTCGAGGACCTGGAAGGGATCGTCGTCCAGGATCCCGGCCTCGATGTAGTGGGGCAGGTAGGTGCCGGCGTCGTCGCGACTGATGCCGAAGGTGGTCTGTGTGAGGTCGTTCGTGCCGAAGGAGAAGAACTCGGCGAGCTCGGCGATCTCGTCCGCCACCAGCACGGCCCGCGGGAGCTCGATCATGGTGCCGACCTCGTAGTCCACCGACCGGCCCTGCTCCTCGAACACCTGCCGCGCGACGTCGCGGATCACCGCCTCCTGGGCCTGGAACTCGCCCGCCGCGCTGACCAGCGGCACCATGATCTCCGGCTGGACGTCGATCCCCTCGCCGGCAACCTCGACCGCCGCCTCGAGGATGGCCCGGGACTGCATGCCCGTGAGCTCCGGGACCGTGATCCCGAGCCGCACGCCCCGGTGCCCGAGCATGGGATTCGCCTCCCGGTGCCTCTGGACCGCCCGCTCCACCTCCTCGACCGTGCACCCCATGACCCCTGCCAGCTCCTCCGTCTCGCGCCCGCCGTGGGGCAGGAACTCGTGGAGTGGCGGGTCGAGGAGCCGGATCGTGACGGGGTAGCCGTCCATGGCCCGAAAGATCTCTTCGAAGTCGCCGCGCTGCATCGGCAGCAGCTTGTCGAGGGCGGTGATCCGGGCCTGGCGGTCCTTGGCCAGGATCATCTCCCGGATCGCCCGGATGCGTTCCTCGCCGAAGAACATGTGCTCGGTCCGACAGAGCCCGATGCCCTCGGCCCCGAACTCCCGGGCCTGGCGGGCGTCGTCGGCCGTGTCGGCATTGGTGCGGACCCGCATGGTGCGGAAGGAGTCGGCCCAGTCCATGATCTGCCGGAAGTCGTCGGACAGCTCCGGCTCGACAGTGGGCACCTGTCCCAGCAGGACGCGACCGGTGGCCCCGTCGATGGTGATCCACTCGCCCTTTCGCACGGTCGATCCGTTCGACTGGAACTCGCCCGCCTCCTCGTCGATGACCAGATCCCGGGCACCGGCCACGCACGGCTTGCCCATCCCCCGGGCCACGACCGCCGCATGGGAGGTCATTCCGCCCCGGGAGGTGACGATGCCCTGGGCGGCGGCCATGCCGGAGAAGTCGTCCGGCGAGGTCTCCTCTCGCACCAGGAGGACGCGCTCTCCGTCGTTCGACCGGAGCACGGCTTCCTCGGGGTCGAACACCACGATGCCGGCGGCGGCGCCGGGCGACGCCGGGAGGCCGCGGGCGAGCTCGTGTACTTCGGCCGTCGGGTCGAGGCCCGGGTGGAGCTGCTGCTCGAGCTGTGCGGCGTCCACCCGCTTCACGGCCTCCTCCTCGGAGATCAGGCCCTCACCCACCATCTCCACCGCGATCCGGATCGCCGCCGCGGCCGTCCGCTTCCCCGTCCGGGTCTGGAGCAGGTAGAGGGTGCCCTTCTCGACGGTGAACTCCAGGTCCTGCATGTCCCGGTAGTGGCGCTCGAGATTCCGCTGGATCTCGACGAGCTGGCCGTAAGCCTCGGGCATGATGGACTCCATCTCCTGGATGTCCACCGGCGTCCGGATCCCGGCCACGACGTCCTCGCCCTGGGCGTTCCGCAGGAACTCGCCGAACACCACGTTCTCGCCGGTGCTCGGGTCGCGGGTGAAGGCCACACCGGTGCCCGAGTCCTCGCCCATGTTGCCGAAGACCATGGTCTGGACGGTGACCGCCGTCCCGAGGTCGTCCGGGATGCGGTTGTGCTTCCGGTAGGCGATGGCCCGGTCGTTGTTCCACGACTCGAACACGGCCCGGACGGCGCCCCAGAGCTGTTCCATGGGATCCGACGGGAAGGGCTGGCCCGTCTCCCGCTCCACCAGCGCCTTGTACTCGTCCACGACCTGCCGGAGATCCCCGGCCGTCAGCCCCGTGTCCTCCTCGACCGCCCGGGCGTCCCGCCGGGTCGCGAGGGCCTTCTCGAACGCCCGGTGCTCGATATCGAAGACGATATCGCCGTACATCTGGATGAGCCGACGATAGGAGTCCCACGCGAACCGGTCCCCCGCCGCGGACGCCAGAGCGGTGACCGTGTCATCGTTCAGTCCGAGGTTCAGGATGGTGTCCATCATCCCCGGCATGGAGACCGAGGCCCCGCTTCGCACGCTGACCAGGAGAGGCGACGACTCGTTCGTCCCGAACGATTTGCCGGTCACTTCCTCCACCCGGCGCACGTTCTGCTCGACTTGCTCGGTCAGGCCGACGGGCAGCTCGCCGTGATTCATGTAGTGGGTGCAGGCCTCGGTGGAGATCGTGAAGCCCGGTGGGACCGGCACGCCCACGCGGGTCATCTCGCCCAGGTTCGCGCCCTTGCCGCCGAGCAGCTTCTTCAGGCCCTTCCCGCCTTCGGCCTCTCCGCTGCCGAAGAAGTAGACCCAACGGTGACTCATGGTCTCGTCATCCTCCAACGTGGTGTTCTTGAGCTGTCGTCCCGGCCGCCGGTCAGCAGGTGGTCGCCGGGGAGTATCCTTCCTCGATATCGACGAGGGGCGCGTTGTAGTCGCCCGAGAAGCAGGCGTGGCAGAAAGTGCCGCCGTCCGGGACCGCATCGAGCATCCCCTCGAGAGAGAGGTAGCCGAGGCTCTCGACGCCGAGGTGCTCCCGGATCTCCTCGACGCTCTTCGTCGAGCCCAGAAGCTCCTCCTTCGTCGGCATGTCGATGCCATAGAAGCAAGGGAACCGAACCGGCGGGCTCGAGATCCTGAAATGGACTTCCCGGGCGCCGGCCTCCCTGATCAGCCGGACGAGCCCCATGCTGGTCGTGCCCCGGACCACGGAGTCGTCCACGACCACCACCCGCTTGCCCTCCAGCACCTCGCGCACGGCGTTGTACTTGATGCGCACGCGGAAGTCGCGGCCCGCCTGCGTGGGGTGGATGAACGTACGGCCCACGTAGTGGTTCCGGATGAGACCGAGCTCGTACGGGATCCCGCTCTCTTCGGCGAACCCCAGCGCGGCCGAGTTCGAGCTGTCGGGCACGCTGAAGACGATGTCGGCGTCGGCCGGGTGCTCGCGGGCGAGCTGTCGTCCGAATGCCCGGCGGGCCCGGTCCACGCTGCGTTCCCAGATCCGGGAGTCGGGTCGCGCGAAGTAGACCAGCTCGAAGACGCACGGCGCGATGGGATGGTCGGCCGTGACGTTCTTAAGCGATGTGAGTTCGGTGCCCCGGATCCGCAGCATCTCGCCGGGCTCGATGTCGCGCTCGTACCGGGCGCCGACCAGGTCCAGCGCGCAGCTCTCGCTCGCTACGATCCAGCCGCCGTCCGGGAGGGCGCCCAGGACCAGGGGACGGTACCCCCAGGGATCCCGGGCGGCGTAGAGCGTCTCGCCCACGGTGATCAGCATGCTGAACGCGCCTTTCACCCGGGAAAGCGCCTCCGTGATCTGCTCCTCCACCGTGGGACAGCGGGAGCGGGAGATGAGGTGGACCAGCACCTCGCTGTCGATGGTCCCCTGGAAGAGGGCCCCCTCCTCCACCAGCTCGGCCCGCAGCACCAGCGCATTGGTGATGTTGCCGTTGTGGACCAGGCCCAGGTCACCCTCACGGTAGCTGACCACGATCGGCTGGGCGTTCACCAGCCCGGCCCCACCCGCCGTCGAGTAGCGGGTGTGGCCGAGGGCAACCGAGCCGGGCATGGCGTCGAGCGTCGCGTCGTCGAACGCCTCCGCGACCAGGCCCTCCCGCTTGGTGGCCCGGACGTGCCCTGCCTCATCGACCGCCGCGATGCCGGCCGATTCCTGCCCCCGGTGCTGGAGAGCGTACAGTCCCAGGAACGCCGTCCGGGCTGCGTGCTCCACTCCGCCTACCCCTACGATGCCGCACATCCCCTCGCTCCTCTCACGCTCCGGGCGGCGCGTCCATGATCTGCGGGATCGACGACCGGTAGGCTTCGGCGAGCGTCTCGATCGACGCCCGGATCGTCGGCCCGCTTCTCAGGGCCACGACCAGCTCGCCGCCCGTCCCGCCGACTTCGCCGAGACGGGCCGCGGGCACGCCGTGGGCTTCGGCCTTCGTCAGGACGGCCGGTAGTTCGGCCTCCGCACAGCTAACCACGATCCGCCCCTGGGCTTCGCCGAACAGGAGCGCCGCGGGCGACAGGTGGTCGGCCAGCCGGATGCTCGCCCCGACGGGACCGTCCACGGCCCCGATCGCCGACTCGGCCACACAGACGGCG
>CAYMLW010000145.1:0-9822 GCA_964391035.1 uncultured Gemmatimonadaceae bacterium | reverse complement strand
GCCCCGTCGGTCTCTTCCAGCGCCGCCCGGATCGCCTCCTCTTCTTCATCCGGCGGTAGGGAGGCGCTGTAGCGGCCGGACTCGTCATTGAGGAGCGCGCTCCCGTGGCTGCCGTCGGCATCGCGGATCTCCGGCGGCAGGTGCTGGGCCTCGACCCGGCCACCGCCCGCCCGGATGACCGCGCTCTCGATCACCGACATGATCTCCCGGACGTTGCCGGGCCAGTCGTGAGCCCGGAGCAGCCGGACGGCGAAGGGGGAGCAGGCGGGCCGGGCGTCGTCGGGGAGGCGGCCGCGGACGCGCTCGAGGGCGGCCTCGATGAGGAGGGGAATGTCACCGGGTCGCTCCCGGAGCGGGGGCAGGTGGATGCGGAAGACGTTGAGCCGGTAGAAGAGGTCCTCGCGGAACCGGCCCTGGTCGACCTCCGCCTTCAGGTCCCGGTGCGTGGCGGCTACGACCCGGGCGTCCACCGGGGTGGACTTCACCGCGCCCACGGGTGTGACCTCCTTCTCCTGGAGCACGCGCAGGAGCCGCTGCTGGAGGCGCAGGCTCATGTTGCCCACCTCATCCAGGAGGAGCGTGCCGCCATCGGCGGCGGCAAAGAGCCCACGCCGGTCCTGCATCGCGCCCGTGAACGCGCCCTTCACGTGGCCGAACAGTTCCGACTCGAGCACGCCCTCGGCCAGCGCCGCGCAGTTCACGGGGATGAAGGGGCGAGTCGACCGCTGGGAGAGGTCGTGGACCGCCCGGGCCACCAGCTCCTTGCCCGTCCCCGTCTCGCCCGTCACCAGGACCGTGGCGTCGGTCGGCGCGACCCGGTGGATCCCTTCGAACACGCCCCGCATGGCCGGCGACCGCCCGATCATCCCCGGCACCCGCTCCGCCGCGGCGTCCGGGCCCGGCCGGCGCTCGAGGATGTCCGCCACCCGGGCCGAGAGCACGTCCGGGTCCACCGGCTTGGCGAGGAAGTCGTCGACGCCGGTGTGCAGCGAGCGAACCGCCGTCTCGATGCTGCCGAACCCCGTGATCATGAGGATCGGAACGCCCTCGCCCCGTTTGCGGAGCACCTCGACCAGGTCGAGCCCGTCCAGCCCCGGCATGCGCAGGTCCAGGAGCATCAGGTCGATCCGGCTTTTGCCGAGCGCCTCGGCCGCGTCCCGCGCCTCCGCCGCCAGGACCACGTCGTACCCATCCTGACGCAGCAGCTCGGCCGTCGACAGCCGGAACGCCCGGTCGTCGTCCACGACCAGGATCCGCCTCCGCTCGCCGCGCCCCTCAGCCTTCGCGCCCATGGCCGCCTCCCGCCCTCGCTTCCGTTTCCGATTCCGTCGGCGCCGGCTCCGCCGCGATGGTCGGGACCTCGACCCGGAACACCGCGCCGGCCTCGTCGTTGAATGCGTCGAGGCGGCCGTCGAACCGGGTGATCAGGCCGTGGGCGATGAAGAGCCCGAGCCCGACCCCGCTCACCTCGCCCTTCGTGGTGAAGAACGGGTCGAAGATCCGGTCCAGGAGGTCGTCGGGGACGCCGGGTCCCTCGTCGGCGACCTCGATCACCGCCCGCTCGCCGTCCGCCCTCAGGCCGAGCCGGACGGTCCCACCCTCCGGCATCGCCTCCCGGGCGTTCTGCACCAGGTTCAGCAGCACCTGCTTCAGCGTGTCCGGCGGCATCGCGACCGCGCCCGGGTCCTCCGCGTCCAGCTCGATCGGCCAGTCGGCCCCGGCCCCCGCACGGTACAGCGCAACGACCTGCTCCAGCACCGCCACCGGCTCCGCCCGCGACGCGCCCGGGTCCAGCGGCCGGTTCAGATCCAGCATCTGCTCGGCCAGCTCGTGCATGCGGAGCAGTTCGTCGATGGCCAGGTCCGCGAACCGGCGGGCCTCCGGGTCGCCCTCGACCCGCCGGTGCACCACCTCGAGGCAGTTGCGGATATTGGCCACAGGGTTCCGGATCTCGTGCGCCAGCTCCGTCACCAGACGACCGCTCGCCGCCAACCGGTCCCGGCGGATCAGCTCCGACTGCAGCGCCCGCAGCCTGGCCTGACCCTCCGCCAGCTCCTCGTTCGCCCGGGACAGCTCGTCCAGCCGCGCCCGCAGCGACGAGCGCATCCGGCCGAACGCGTGGGCCATACGGTCCACTTCCTCGATCCGCGACCCGTCCAGCGGTGCCTCGAAGTCACCGGTCGCCAGCCGATCCGCCGCCCGGGCCAGCCCCTGGACCGGACGGGCCACGCCCATCGCCAACAGCGCGCCCAGGACCAGCGCCAGCGCCAGCGCCAGCAGGAGCGCCAGCGTGGCGCCCCGTCGCAGGTCGGGCAGCAGCGCCAGCTCCTCCGCCCGATCCAGCGCGAACACCACGTGCCCCACTTCGCCGAGCGGTGCCGAGGCCAGCCAGTACACCCGATCGCCCAGCGTGAGTTCCCGGACCTCGCCGCCCGACGACACCGGGTCCGCCCGCGCCACCAGCGCCCGGGCCACCTCCCCGTCCAGGGTGCTCGCCACCACGCTGTCCCCGGCGACGATCGTCACCTCCGACGCCGTCAGCCCCGACAACGTACCGGCCGTGGCCGCGTCCACCGGCGCCGTCACCCCCGCAGCGCCGATCCAGCCCGTGTCTCCCATCACCGGCGCCATCGCGATGGCGTAGACCCGACCGCCCCGGGCCACGAATCCTACGGGTGCCTCGCCGGCCCGCGTCGCCGCGAGCTGGGACGGCGACGGCGACGCGCCATCCAGCGGGCCGCCCACCCCGACCAGGACCGGCGACTCGCCCTCCGCCGCACGGCCCTGCACCAGCTCCGCCGCCGCTCCCTGCCGACCCGCGGCCAGCGCCTCCGCGAGCCCCGGCGTGGCCGCCACCTCACGCGCGTGCATCATCAGCGCAGCGCCTCGCTGGACGTTCCGGTCCTTCAGCACCATCGGCCCCCGGGCCAGATCCTCCCGCGCCGATGCCGCCAGCCGCGCGCCCAGCGTCCGGTCCAGCGCGATTCCCGCCGGCACCAGTCCCACGACCAGCGCCACGGCCAGCCCCGCCAAAAGCGTCTTTCTGAGTGTGAGTCGCATGCCCCAATCTCGCTGCCATATCCGGGCCGGGCACACCAGCGGAACCGCCCGCACGGAGAACGGATCGGCGCATAATGTTGTGGCACTATGTCTTACGCGGATTGCGGCAACCCGTCACCAGGACCGGAGCTCCGGCTGGGCGCACGGCGCACGGCCGGGTTCCCGCCTCCAGCTCGTTCCATCATCGATTCAACGAGCCCGGCGATGAAACAGTGACAGTGTTTCATGGAACATGGCATCGGGGCCACCCTGAAGCGCTGGCCGAGGTTGCTAAGATGTTGCGGCCCTTGGTTTACTGGCGGGGGGAGCGGGTTCAGGGCCAGGCGAGGTGGGGTCCTTGCACGGATGGAGTGCGGGACGACCGGTGGCCCGGGGACCCAAGAGGCGGTCGGGCGGTATCAGGGGACGTCGGGCCTGCGGGTCGCCCTCGTGCGCTGGAATTCGAGATCAAGGAGACAGGAATGCTCATCGGCAAGCACGTGATTCCCTCATCGGAGATCACTCCGGAGAAGGCGTACCTGAACCGGCGCGAATTCATCGGGAAGGGCGCGAAGGGGCTGATCGTGGCGGCCGCGGCGCCCTCGACGCTGCTGGCGTGCGAGCGGGCGAACGGGGAGGCGATCCAGGAGGAGCTGACGCCGTACGAGCTGGTGACCACGTACAACAACTTCTACGAGTTCGGCACGGGGAAGAGCGACCCGTCGGAGCTGGCCCACATGTTCAACCCGCGGCCGTGGACGGTGAAGATCGACGGGCTGGTGGAGAACCCGGGCGAGTACCACCTGGAGGACTTCCTCAAACCCCATGCGGTGGAGGATCGGGTGTACCGGCTCCGGTGCGTGGAGGCCTGGTCGATGGTGATCCCGTGGCGCGGCGTGCCGCTGGCCGAGGTGCTGAAGCGTGCGGAGCCGAGCCCGACGGCGGAGTACGTGGAGTTCACGACGGTGCTCCGGCCGTCGGAGATGCCGGGCCAGCGCCGATCGTTCATCGACTGGCCGTACGTGGAGGGGCTGCGACTCGACGAGGCGATGCACCCGCTCACGCTTCTCGCTGATGGTCTGTACGCGAAGGAGCTGCCGAACCAGAACGGCGCGCCGCTCCGGCTCGTCGTGCCGTGGAAGTACGGCTTCAAGAGCATCAAGTCCATCGTCCGGATCCGCCTCACCGACTCCATGCCGCTGAACACGTGGCAGGCGATGCAGCCGAACGAGTACGGCTTCTACGCCAACGTGAATCCGGATGTGGACCATCCCCGGTGGAGCCAGGCCCGGGAGCGCAGGATCGGCGAGTGGGGTCGCCGCTCCACGCTCATGTTCAACGGCTACGCCGACCAGGTCGCCCACCTCTACGAAGGCATGGACCTGACGAAGTGGTACTGAAGCTCAAGGTCCTGGTCTGGGCGATCGGACTGTTCCCACTGGCGCAGGTCGCATGGTGGCTGCGGGACGGGCCGTTCGGGCTGGGCGCGAACCCCATCGAGCGGGTCCTGCATCATTCGGGCTGGTGGGCGCTGACTCTGCTCCTCGTGACCCTCGCCATCACGCCGCTCCGGCGGCTGACGGGTCGCAACGAGCTGATCAGGCTTCGCCGGCCCATGGGGCTCTTCGCGTTCTTCTGGGGCACCGTCCACTTCACCATCTACATCGGGCTCGACCAGGTCTTCGCCTGGAGCTTCATCGTGGAGGACGTGGTCGAGCGTCCGTTCATCACGGTGGGCTTCGCGGCGTGGCTCATCCTGTTGGCACTGGCCGTCACGTCCACGCGGGGCTGGATCCGTCGCCTGGGCAGGCGCTGGACGCTGCTCCACCGGGGGGCGTACCTGGCCGCGGTACTCGGGGTCATCCACTACTACTGGCGGGTCAAGGCGGACACCCGGGAGCCGCTGATCTTCGCGGCGGTCTTCATCGCACTCATGGCGCTCCGGACCCGCTGGACGGGCCGGGCGCGGAGGCGCGCCGGCTGACGGCCCGGACATTGCGCCGCGGCCACGGGGTCGCGATGCTCGTGAGGACCGCCGCGCGAGGTGCGGGCGGTGCGAGGAGCCCAGCCGGAGGTCGTCGCTTTGAGGGGATGGATCGTCGCTCTGCTGTGTCTGGCGGGAACGGGGTGCGCCACCCGGGCGCCCGCGCCGGCCGCCGGATCTCCGTCCGGGGCGACCTCGTCCGAGCGGCCTCTTCCGACCCCGCCGCGCTCTCCGGTGGCCGTTCCGCCGGGCGCCGCCGGTGACAGCGCGACGTGGTGGAAGGCGCTGGCCGCGGACGAGCTGAGGATCGTGGTGTCCCGGGAGGAGCGTCGCCTCTGGCTCGTGCTCGAGGACTCGACCCTCTTCACGGCGCCCGTGGCGGTGGGGCGGGACACCATCTTCCGGTACGGCGGCCAGTCCTGGGACTTCAACACCCCGGCGGGGCGGATGACCGTGCTGGCGAAGGAGGAGTCGCCGGACTGGGTGCCGCCCGACTGGCACTACTACGAGCTGGCGGTGGAGCGGGGGCTGGAGCCGGTGAAGCTCGGGCGGGACGACCGCGTCGAGCTCTCGGACAGCACCCGGATCGAGGTCCGGGACGGCGTGGTGGGTCGAGTGAACCGGTTCGGCTACTGGCGGGCCTTCACGCCCGGGAGCATCATCACCTTCGACGACAAGATCTTCGTCCCCCCGATCCCGTCACCGCAGCGCCAGATTCCGGAGATCCTCGGGACGCATCGGCTGGTCCTGGGCGACGGCTACCTCATCCATGGCACGCCCGAGGTCGAGAGCATCGGCGAGTACGCGAGCCACGGCTGCGTCCGCATGTTCAACCACGACATCCAGGCCCTGTACGGCATGGTCGAGGCGGGGGTCTCGGTCTACATTTACTGAGCCGGCGGCGACCCACGGGAGGAGGCGGCCATGAGAGCCATGGTGTTGTCGGAGACGGGACGACCCCTCGAGCTGGAGGAGCGGCCGGAGCCGGAGCCGGGAGAGGGCGAGGTCCGGATCGAAGTGGCGGCATGCGGCGTGTGCCGGACCGACCTGCACGTGGTCGACGGTGATCTGACCGACGCGTCGCTGCCCATCGTCCCGGGTCACCAGATCGTGGGCCGGGTGCTCGAGACCGGGCCGGGGGTCGAGCTGGATGACGGCGCTCGTGTAGGCGTGCCCTGGCTCGGCTGGACGTGCGGAGAGTGCTTCTACTGCCGGCACGACCTGGAGAACCTCTGCGATCGGGCCGAGTTCACCGGCTATCACCGGGACGGCGGCTTCGCCGACCAGGTCGTGGCCGATGCCCGCTACACCTTCCCGCTGCCTTCGGATCGGGACCCCACAGAGCTCGCGCCCCTTCTCTGCGCCGGGTTGATCGGCTACCGCTCCTACCGCATTGCCGATGAGACCGCCGAGATCCGCCGGATCGGACTCTACGGCTTCGGCGCGGCCGCCCATATCATCGCCCAGGTGGCCGTGGACGACGGCCGCGAGGTCTTTGCCTTCACCCGGGAGGGGGACGAGGCCGGTCAGAGGTTCGCACGGCAGCTCGGCGTCGCCTGGGCCGGGCCGTCCACCCATCCGCCGCCCGAGCCGCTGGACGCGGCCATCCTGTTCGCGCCGGTCGGCGCCCTCGTCCCCGCGGGGCTGCGGGCCGTCCGCAAGGGCGGCGTGGTGGTCTGTGCGGGGATCCACATGAGCGACATCCCGTCCTTCCCCTACGCCGACCTGTGGGGCGAACGGGTGCTCCGATCGGTGGCGAACCTGGAGCGGCGGGACGGCGAAGGGCTCTTCGAGCGGGTGAGTCGTATGAAGCTACGGACGCGGACACACGTGTATCCGCTGGAGCGGGCCAATCAGGCCCTGGACGACCTGCGGGAAGGACGGTTCGAGGGAGCGGCGGTCCTGGATATCACTGGAGCGATGTGATCACCGGGATCATCAGCGCCGCCACCGTGCTCGCGCACGCGAACAGCACTGCGGCCGCCTGCGCTGCGGCTCTCGCGAGAGTGTTGGTCGTCGGTTCCATTTCGTCTATCCCGCACCTTTCGTGCTCCGGCAGGGCTCGGTGTTCATCCCTCGTGCCACCGTACGCGTCGGCGACCTCACTTGTTTCAACGCTTCAACCCTTTGGATAGTGTCGCCCGTGGAAACGTTGCATCCGGTCTCCCGTTGCGCCCGCACGGTTCGTTGAAACCGGGAGCCACGGCCATCCGTACGGGGGGTAGACTCACGACAGCGAGGATGGCACCGTGGAAGAACTGATTCCGATCTTTCTGTTCATCGTCATTGGCGGCGTGATGGTGATGCGACCCGTGACCAAGAAGCTGGGCCTCCTGATCGAAGCGCTCGCCAAGGAGCGCATGGGACGGGTCCAGTCCGGCGGCAACGATCTCGGGGATGCCCAGATGATCCGGATCACGGCCGCCCTCGAGCGCCTCCACAGCCGCATGGACTCCATCGACGAGCGCATCGGGTTCGTCGAGCGGCTCGTGGAAGACCGTCCCCGCTCCCGGTCGCGGCTGACCGGCTGAATCAAGGGACACGCGGGCTCCCGGTCGTCGTGGCGCCGGGCTCGCGGCGACGTTCCCCGCCATCGCGGACGTCGTCGGGGTCCGGCGCCGTTCGCATTTCCGAACGGGCCGGCAACATCCCCGTTCCGGGCCGTGTGCCCCGCCCGTTCCCCGGGGTGACACGTTGTGCCGGTCTGACGCGTTGAGAACGTGACAAGGTGGTCCGGGACCATGCATCCACACGGCCGGTCCCGGGGATGGGTCGAATACACAATGGTACGGTGGTCCGCGTGCGCGCGAACGGCACAGGCTTGCCCGGGGTCCTCGACGGCCCTAATATGCCGGCTGCCTCGCAACCATAATCCGCGCGCAACGAACCTTCGCCACACGAACGGGTTATGAGTGTGTGAGCAGACGCGGCATCGGAGCGGCCGGCTGTCGCGCGTGGTGTCCTTCCAGAGCGGAGACCCTGGAAATGAGTGTATTGAACGGACGTATGTGGGGAGCGGCGGTGGTACTGGCGTTGCTGGGCACCGTCGCGGTGAGCCCGGCGGCTGCGCAGGAAGCGGCCGTCGGTGAACAGATCGTGATCATGGTGCCGAACCTGGCCCCGCTGAACGGCGCGGACGACGACTTCGGCGAGGACGTGGCCAAAGAGCTTCGCGACCTGATCGAGGAGCTGCACACGCACCAGACGGTGTCGCGTCGGGACATCGATCGGGCCCGCAAGGAGTTCAAGCTCGATAAGGAAGACCTCTACAACTGCATCAGCGCGCGCCAGCTCGCGATGCGGCAGAACTGGGGCCTGGTGGTCTGTGGCGAGTACGAGGAGATCGGCGACCGGCAGGTGAAGGTGAATGCCAGGTTCGTCGGATCCGCCGATGGCGCCGAGTTCGAGGTGCCCCAGTTCACCGCCAACGAGCGGGAGCAGGAGGAGGCCGCCCGGACCATCCTCCAGACCTTCGACCGCTGGCAGACCCAGCTTCGTCACCGCGTCTTCTGTCAGCAGTACATGGACAGCGAGTCGTGGGACGCCGCGCTCCGGAACTGCAATCAGGCGCTGGAAATCAACCAGACGTCCAAGCCGGCGCTCTACCAGAAGGCGTTCATCCTCCGGGAGACGGATCGCCGCCAGGAGGCGCTCGAGACGCTCGACCGTCTCCTCGAGATCGATCCCATCCACCAGGACGCTCTCAAGCTGGCCGGGATCACCGCCACCGAGGCGAACATGCCCACGGAGGCCCGGGCGTACTTCGACCGGTACATGGAGCTGAACCCCGGTGACGTGGGTGTCCGGCTGACCATCGCCACCGACATCTCGAATGCCGGCGATCCGGCCACCGCGATGGTCTTCGCCCAGGAAGGCATCGAGGTCGCGCCCGACGACCTCACCCTGATCACCTACATCGGCCACTTCGCCGCCCAGGCCGCGGGGAAGGCGGAGGCCGAGATGGTTGCCCAGCGGCAAGGCGCGGCCGCGGCCGGTCCCGCAGTGGACCCGATGAAGATCACCGAGTACTACCAGACGGCCGTGGAGTCGTACCAGCAGGTGTTCGAGGCCCGGGCGGACTCGACCGATCCGCAGATCATCGAGAGGCTGGTCGTTTCCCTGTTCAAGCTCGGGCAGTACGAGGAGGCCGTCGGCCTCGGGCAGCAGGCCGTCGAGATCGTGCCGGAGAACCCGGGCGTCTGGGAGGCCTATTCCCGCGCGCTTCAGGAGGCCGGCCGGCTCGATGAGGCCATGGCCGCCATCGAGCGCACCGAGGAGCTCGGCCGGACCTCGCCGGCGCTGACCCAGCGGAAGGCCATGCTCCAGCTCCAGCAGGACAACTCCGGAGAGGCGGTCGCGGTGCTCACCCAGGCCGTGGAGGACGGTGACATGGGCGCCTCGGCCGCGTTCAACATTGTCTTCGGCCACGCCTACACGGAGAAGTACCAGAAGGGCCAGCTCGATCCGGCGTACGATCTCCTGGACGCTGCGGGGCCGCTCGCCCAGGTCGAGAAGGACCAGCTGACCCGGAACTTCTGGCGGGGCTACATCATGTACGAGAAGGCCCGGGCCGCCCACGAGCCTCAGACGGCCGAGTCGGCGCAGCGGGCCAAGCCCCTCTTCGAGCGGGCTCTCGAGCTCTTCCAGGCCGCCCGCGGCTATGAGCAGTACCACGCTTCGGCCAATGTGCCGCAGCTGATCGATGCGGCCCAGCGCTACATCGAGATTGAGGAAGCGCTCATCAAGCGCGGCCGGTAAGACACACGGCAGGCCGCTCCCGGAGCGCCGGCGGGGCATCG
>CAYMLW010000144.1:0-9900 GCA_964391035.1 uncultured Gemmatimonadaceae bacterium | reverse complement strand
GTCGCCTCCATCACGCGGCCGATGACCAGCGTGTGGTCGCCCCGCTGGATCTTCTCATGGACCGTGCAGACGACCGACGCGATGCACCCCTCGACGTGGGGGTCGCCCTCGTCCGGGAACGGCGTGGGCCCGACCGGGAAGGTGTCGGCGAAGCGGGAAGCGAGGCCCTTCTGGTGGTCGCCGAGGACGCTCATGACGAAGCGGGTGCCCTCGTCCATGTACGGCAGTGCGGCGGCGTTGGGCCCCAGGCTCGCCAGTACCAGGGGCGGGTCGAGCGAGACGGGGATGAAGGAGCCGACGGTCAGGGCGTGGACGGCGTCGGCCTGGCGTACGGCCAGGATCCCGACACCGGTCGGCCAGCAGGCGAGCGTGTCCTTCAGTGCCTCCCGCCGTGCCTCCGCGGAACGTTCGTCCTCGGGTCGGGACCCGCCGGCGATGTGCCGGCCAATGCGTTCCGGGCTCACCCCCACCTCTCGCGCTCGCGGAGAGCCATGATCTGGGCCACGTGGTGGCGGGAGTGCCAGGCGTAGAGTCCGAGCAGGTCGTCCACCGTGAGCGTCCCCCAGTCGGCGTGTTCGACACCGCGGCCGAACCCGTCCGGGCCCAGCGTCCGTGCCGTGGCCGCCCATCGGGCGTGGAGCCCGTCGAGGATGACCAGCGAGGACTCGATGGGGCCGGTCCGGGCGAAGTCCTGCTCCGCCCAGCGCTTCTCGTCGTACAACCCGGCCCTGCGACCGTCCTCGTTCAGCGCCAGGCAGAAGCGGACCCAGGCGTTGACGTGGCTGTCGGCCATGTGATGGACCACCTGCCGGACCGTCCATCCCTCCGGTCGATACGGCGTGTCGAGGCGCGTCTCCTCGAGTCCCGTCACCGCGTTCCGGAGGGCCGTCGGCAGCGATCCGATGGCGTCGATCCACCGGGCCCGATCCTCAGCCGTCGGGTGCTCGGTGCGTTCGAACCGGCCCACGGGGTACCTCAGAGCTTCCAGCCTCTCGTCGTCGGTCATCACGTCGCCTCCTCCGTTGTCGACGACAGCGCCCCCGGGCGCACCGTGTTCCCGATCCGCTCCAGCTCTTCCGGGGTTCCCATGAGCACCAGCGTCGCGCGCTCGTCGATCGCCGTCTCCGGCGGCGGGTTGTACGCCCAGTCGCCGGTCACGTCCCGCACGGCGAGCAGCAGCGCCCGGGTCCCCTTCGTCACCTCCGCTTCGCCCAGTGAGGTCCCCACCAGCGGCGACTCCTGGGGCACCGTCACCTCGCCCACCCGCAGGTTCATCTCCCGGTCCCGGAGCATCTGGTCGAGAAACGTCACCACGTTCGGCCGGATCAGGACCGACGCCATCCGCAGCCCGCCGATCAGGTTCGGCGATACGACGCCGTCCGCCCCCGCCCGCAGCAGCTTCTCCTCCATCTCCGCCCTCGACACCTGGGCGATGATCCGCAGCTTGGGATTGGTCTGCCGCGCGGTCAGCGTGATGACCAGGTTGTCCTTGTCCGAGTCCGTGCACGCCAGGACCCCGACGGCACGATCCACGTTCGCCGCCTCCAGCAGCCGGTCATCCGAGGGATCCCCGACGATGAACGGGACGTCGCCCACACGGTCCCGCAGCTCCGCCAGCTCCTCCTGGCCCTCCGGCTCCGCCACCACCACCACCGGGAGCCGCACGGCCGTCAGCTCCGCCACCGCGTGCAGCGCCGCCTCCCCGCCTCCGCAGACGATGTAGTGTTCCGAGAGCTTCCCCGCCTGTCGTTGCATGCGTCGCTTCCAGAAGACGTGAGCCACGTACCCTTCGATCAACAGCCCGGCCGCCGTCGAGGCGAACACCGCGGCCACCCCCAGCCCGGCCACCAACAGCACGATCGTGAAGATCCGCACGGCCGCGGTCGGATCCACGATCTCGCCGTACCCGACCGTCGTCAGGGTGATCACCGCCATGTACAGCGCGTCCAGCCAGCTCGTCTCCGGCTGAAGCACCCGGTACCCCGCCACGCCCACACCCAGCACCGCAACGAACGCCGCGGCCGCGATCAGCAACCGACGACGCAGCTGGCGGAACTCACTGGTCTCCGTGCCGACGTCCAGGGGATCCATGACCCTCCCACGCTGTTCCGGGCGTAAACCCCTCGAATGTGAGACACGGCCCTCCGTTTGCCAAGCCGCATCGGACCGCCCTCTGCCCGGTCCGGTCCTCACGGACCCGGCCTGTCACGGCCTTCCAGCCCGCCACTCCAGCCGCCTCGCGCCCTGTCTTCCACTCTCTGGCTCCGCCGCTATATTGCTGCCAGATCATGTATTGACCCATAACGGCCCCGTTCGATGCAGACACAGAAGAAGGCCACGGTCAGCTGCCCGTTCTGCTCCACGCTCAACCGCGTCGACCTGTCGCGGACGGCCCATCGCCCGAAGTGCGGGGAGTGTGGCAAGCCGCTCCTGCTGGACCGTCCGATCAAGGTCACGGACCAGACCATGGAGAGAGTAGTGAAGGGGACGGGCGTGCCGGTGGTTGTCGACTTCTACGCCGACTGGTGCCAGCCATGCAAGATGATGGCGCCCGTCCTGGATGAGCTGGCGAGCGAGCGTCAGGGCGAGGTGCTGGTGGCCAAGCTGGACACGGACTCGAACCCGACCATGGCGGTGCACTACGGCATCCGCGGCATTCCCACGCTGATCGTGTTCCGGGAAGGTCGGGAGTGGAAGCGCCAGACGGGCGTGGTTCGCAAGGAGCAGCTGCTGGAGATGCTGGACGAGGGCTGAGGTCCCGTCGGCACAGTCGGTCCTGCCCGTGGCGTCCGGATCCGCTCCGGCCGCGACTCCGGGCCGACGGCCGGGTCCGGGAACGGATATTGCCCCGTTGTCCGGGCGGACGTGCGGGCCATCGGGTAGCCGGCGGACGCGCGCCGGTTCCCCCGGAGAGGCCCGGTGGAAGTGAAGGCAGGTACGAGCATGCACAGTCCCCCCCGGCGCGCTTCCCGCTCTCATGACCCGCGGAGCCGCCGCGGCCGTTTCCATGCCCCTGCCGGCGCCCGTGCGCGTGAAACGTGCCACCTGCAACCCGACCGCCAACGCATATGTCGAAGACCACCGCCGACTTCATGATCGAGCGCCTCCACGAGTGGGGTGTGAACCGGATCTACGGCTATCCCGGGGACGGGATCAATGCCATCATGGGCGCCCTCGCGGACGCGGAGGGCACCGACTACGAGATGGAGTTCGTCCAGTGCCGGCACGAGGAGCTGTCGGCGTTCATGGCCACGGCCCACAGCAAGTTCACCGGCCAGGTAGGTGTGTGCCTGGCCACGTCGGGGCCCGGCGCGATCCACGTCCTGAACGGCCTCTACGACGGCAAGATGGACCACCAGTCGGTGGTCGCCATTGTCGGACAGCAGGACAGCCGGGCCATCGGCGGCGACTACCAGCAGGAGGTCGACCTGATCTCCCTCTTCAAGGACGTCTCGCCCCACTACGTCCCACATGTGCTCGCACCCGGCCCAGATGCGGCACCTGGTGGATCGGGCCATGCGCATCGCCAGCTCCGAACGCGCCGTCTGCACCATCATCGTGCCGGACAATGTCGGACAGATGGACGCCATCGACGACGCCCTGCCCTATGCATCAGGCTCCATCGGGCTCCTCGGCACCCGCCCGAGCTGGAACCTGATGCAGGACTGCGACGCCCTTCTGATGGTGGGGCAAAGGACATGATCGCGTCCGTGACCGGGCGCATCCCGGGCGTCGGATCCGACTGACGTGGCTCGCTTCGACGAGCCCGTCCCAGGACGAACTGGCTCCGGCCATCCGGGATCTCGACGCCATGAACATCGCCGAAGCGTGGGAGGCCATCGGCTCCGATGCCGACCTGTTCGTCGACGCCAACGGCGCCTGCACGCGCTCGCAGACCATCGACATGGCCCACCGCTTCGCCGACCACAGCGTCTCCTGGTTCGAAGAGCCGTCAGCTCCGACGACCGACCCCCCTCGGTTGGATCCGGGAACGCCTTCCCCCGGGAATGCACCTCGCCGCTGGAGGGTACGGCTCGGATGTCTTCTACTCCCGGGAGATCTGCGCCCTGAGAAACCGCGGACGTGCTCATGCCCGAGTCGTACGGTGCGGCGACCACACCGGCATTCTCCGGGCCGCCGAGGTCTGCGACGCCTTCAGCATCCCCGTTTCGGCACCCCACCGCGCCGCAGTTGAGCGTCCACGTCTATTGCACTGCGGCCCAGGTTCTGCACCTCGAGTATTTCCATGACCACGTCCGCATCGATAAGCTGGTCATCGAGGGCGCCATCGAACCCGAAGGCGGAGCGCTCCAGCCGGACCGGGGGAGCCCCGGGATCGGCCTGGCGCCGAAGGAGCAGGACGCAGAGGAGTATCGGGTCTATTGACTGCAACTACCACTACGAAGCCATGCCCACTCTGATCCGATCCGGAGACACGCGGCTCCCCAGCGCGTCCGGCGAGGCCGCCGACATCGAAGCCGCCGGACTCGAGCGCGCGCTGAAACAGGTCGTGAAGGGCGAGGTCCGGTTCGACCGCGGCAGCCGCGGGATGTACGCCACGGACGCGTCCAGCTATCGCCAGGTGCCCATCGGAGTCGTCATCCCCCGCGACGAAGAGGACGTCCGGCAGGCGGTCCGGATCGCCCGGGAGCACGGCGCGCCCGTACTACCCCGGGGCGGCGGTACCAGCCTGGCCGGCCAGTGCTGCAACGTGGCCGTCGTCCTCGACTTCTCGAAGTACATGGGCGAGGTGCTGGAGGTGAACGCCGAGGAGAAGTGGGCCCGGGTCCAGCCCGGTACCGTCCTCGACGACTTGCGCGACGCCACCCGGCCCCACGGCCTCACCTTCGGCCCGGACCCCGCCACCCACGACCGGTGCACGCTGGGCGGGATGATCGGCAACAACTCCTGCGGGGTCCACTCCGTCCAGGCCCAGCACTACGGCCCGGGCCCCCGCACGGAGGACCAGGTCCTCGAGCTCCGGGTCCTGACCTACGACGGCGAGGAACTCACCGTGAGCGCCACCCACCCCGACGAGCTCGACCGGATCATCGCCGAGGGCGGGCGCCGCGGGCAGATCTACCGCGACCTCCGGGACATCGGCGAGCGCTACCAGGACCGGATCCGGGAACGGTTCCCGGACATCCCCAGGCGGGTCTCCGGCTACAACCTCCCCATGCTTCTCCCCGGCGGCGACTTCGACCTGGCCAAGGCCCTGGTCGGATCGGAGGGGACGGCCGTGATCATTCTCGAAGCCCGGCTCCGCCTCATCGAGCAGCCCCCCGAGACCGCGCTGCTCGTCCTCGGCTATGAGGACATCTACCACGCCGCCGATCACGTGATGGAAATCCAGAAGCACCGCCCGACCGGCCTCGAGGGCATCGATGACGACCTGACCCAGTACATGAAGCTCAAGGGCCTCCACACGAAGCTCCTCGAATACATGCCGGAGGGCCGCGGTTGGCTCTTCGTCGAGTTCGGCGGCGACACCACGGACGAGGCGGCATCGAAGGCCCGTGAGGCCATCGACGACCTGGAGGGTACCAGCGAGCACCTCCGGGACCACCGGCTCTACACCGACCGACAGGACCAGAAGAACGTCTGGGAGGTCCGGGAGTCCGGTCTGGGGGCCACCGCGGTCGTGCCCGGCATGCCGGCGTCCTGGGAGGGTTGGGAGGACGCCGCCGTCGCCCCCGAGCACATCGGCGACTACCTGCGCGAGTTCCGCGCTCTGCTGGACCGCTACGGCTACAAGGCCGCCCTGTACGGCCACTACGGCCAGGGCTGCGTCCACTGCCGGATCACCTTCGACTACGAGACCCGGGAAGGGCTCGACGACTACCTCGCCTTCATCGACGAGGCCGCCGACCTCGTCCTCCGCTACGGCGGCTCCATCTCCGGCGAGCACGGCGACGGCCAGTCCCGGGGGGCGCTCCTCCCCAAGATGTTCGGCGACGAGCTCATGGAGGCGTTCCGGGATTTCAAGCGCGTCTGGGACCCGGACTGGAAGATGAACCCGGGCAAGCTCATCGACGCATACCCGCCGGACTCGAACCTCTTCCTCGGCCTCGACTACGACCCGCCGCATCCTACGACCCACTTCCGCTTCCCGAACGACGACTTCGGCTTCGAGAACGCGACGCTCCGCTGCGTCGGGGTGGGCAAGTGCCGCCGTCAGGACCACGGCACCATGTGCCCGTCGTACATGGTGACGAAGGAGGAGCTGCACTCGACCCGGGGCCGGGCGCGGCTGCTCTACGAGATGATGCGGGGTGAGACGGTCCAGGATGGCTGGAAGAGCGAGGAGGTCAGGGAAGCCCTGGACCTGTGCCTTTCGTGCAAGGGATGCAAGGGAGAGTGCCCCGTGGACGTGGACATGGCGACCTACAAGGCCGAGTTCCTGTCCCACTATTACGAGGGTCGGGCCCGACCCCGGGTGGCCTACTCCATGGGGCTGATCGACTGGTGGGCGCCACTGGCACGCCTCGTACCCACACTCGTCAATTGGGCGACCCACGCCCCCGGCCTCTCGACGCTGATCAAGACCGTCGGCGGCATCGCACCCGAGCGCGAAATCCCCCGCTTCGCCAACCGCACCTTCCGGGACTGGTTCCATGCCCGCGGCCCGTCCACCGTGGATGGGCCCCGCGTCCTGGTCTGGCCCGACACCTTCAACGACCACTTCCACCCGGCGCTCGGCCGGGCCACGGTCGAAGTCCTCGAGGCTGCCGGGTTCCGCCCCGTACTGCCACCCGGCGGACTCGCCAGCGGCCGCCCCCTGTACGACTTCGGGATGCTCCGGCTAGCTCGACAGAAGTTGCGCCGGGTTGTCCGAGCCCTTGAAGACGAGGTCCGCGCGGGCACGCCCATCGTCGGCATGGAGCCCAGCGCCATCTCCGTCTTCCGTGACGAGCTACCCGACCTGTTCCCCCACGACAGGACGGCCAAGCGGTTGGCCAGCCAGAGCTACATGCTCACCGAGTTCCTGGCGAAGTTCGCCGGCGAAGCGGAGCTGGGCACGCTCCGCGGCGAGCGGGCCATCGTCCACGGCCACTGCCACCACACCTCGGTCCTGGACTTCGACACCGAGAAGGAGATCCTCGATCGCCTCGAGATCGACTACGAGGTCCTCGACTCCGGCTGCTGCGGCATGGCGGGGGCGTTCGGGTTCGAGGACGACAAGTACGACGTCTCCCAGGCCGTGGCCGAGCGGGTCCTGCTTCCCGCGATCCGGAGCGCCGACCCCCGCACCCTCGTCATCACCGACGGCTTCTCCTGCCGTGAGATGATCGAGCAGAACGGGCTGCCCCGACCGCTCCACATCGCGGAGGTCCTGCACATGGCGCTTCAGCGGACCGGACGGCTGCCCACGCCCGACCCGACTCTCCCCGCCCGCGTCGAGGGCGGGACCGCCGGCTCGGCGCTGAAGATCGCCGCGTTCGCCGCCCTCGGATACGTCGCCTATCGCGGCATCCGGGCACGCCTGCGCGACCCATAGTCCGGTAGGACCGCGATCGAAAGGAGAGGAAGCATGCGTGGCCAGCTCAGACGCCCTCGTCCGCCGGGTCGATCACGCCGCCGGGCTCCCCGTCATCCGCCGAGGGGGCGGCCGTGAGTCGAGGACGGGAAGTAGTCGTCGTCACCGGGGCCTCCGCCGGAGTCGGGCGGGCCACGGTCCGCCGGTTCGCCCGGGACGGCGCCCGGATCGCGCTCCTCGCCCGGGGCGCCGACCGTCTCGAAGCCGCCGCCAGAGAGGTCGAGCAGGCCGGTGCCGAGGCCCTCGTGCTGCCAACCGACGTGGCGGACCCCGAAGCCGTGGATGCCGCCGCCTCGGCGGCCGAGGAGAAGCTGGGACCCATCGATATCTGGGTCAACAACGCCATGACCTCGATCCTGGCCGAGGCCCACGACGTCACCGCCGCCGAGTACCGGCGCGTAATGGAAGTCAACTTCCTCGGCTTCGTCCACGGCACTCTCTCGGCCCTCGAGCGGATGCGGCCGAGAAACCGCGGCGTGATCATCCAGGTGGGCTCGGCCCTCTCGTTCCGCGGGATTCCCCTCCAGGCGCCCTACTGCGCTTCGAAGCACGCGATCCAGGGCTTCACCGAGTCCCTTCGGACCGAATTCATCCACCGGGACAGCGGCATCCACGTGGGCATCGTCCACATGCCGGCGCTGAACACGCCACAGTTCGACTGGGTCCGGACCCGACTGCCCGACAGACCACAGCCGGTGCCTCCCATCTACCAGCCGGAGGTCGCCGCCGACGCCATCCACTGGGCCGCCCACCATCGCCGGGCGATCCTCTACGTTGGGCTCCCCACCCTCCAGACGGTGTTCGGGAACCGGGTCTCGCCCCGGCTCATCGACCACTACCTCGCCCGCACCGGATACGATTCCCAGCAGACCGGGGATCCGGAGGACCCGGACCGGCCCGACAACCTCTTCGAGCCCGCGCCCGGCGACCAGGCGGCCCACGGCCGCTTCGATCAGCGCGCCCGCGACCGCAGCCCTCAGCTCTGGGTGAGCAAGCACCGGCGCTGGATCGCCACCGCCGCTGTCGCGCTGGCCGGCCTCGGGGTCCTGGCCTTCCGCGACTGAGGTCGCCCTGGCGTCGCCCCGTCGGCCCCATCAGACTGGACCCGTGACGACGACCGGAACCGCGCCCATGCCGAAATCTTCCCTCTCGGACGACGCTCCGACCCCCGACGCCCCGATCGTCGACCGCCCGGTCCGCGAGACGCCCACCCTGGGACTCGCCCTGGGCGGCGGCGCCGTGCTCGGCTTCTCCCATGTCGGCCTGCTCATGGCGCTCGCCGAAGCCGGCATCACCGTGGATCGGATCGCGGGTACCAGCGCAGGCGCCATCGTAGCGGCCCTGCACGCGTTCGGCATGAGCCCGGAGCAAGCCCGCACGCTGCTCTCTCCACTGACCTGGCGGAAGGTCTCGAACTTCTCCCGGAACTCCCTCGGGCTGCTCTCCAACGAGCCCATCAGCGAGCTCCTCCAGGGCGAGCTCGGGGATGTCCGGATCGAGGACGCCTCCATGCCCCTGGCCGTTGTCGCCGCCGACATCCACACCGGCGAGACGGTCGTGCTCCGGGAGGGGCCGCTCGCACCGGCCGTCCGGGCCAGCGCGGCGATCCCGGGGATCTACTCGCCGGTGACCGTCGAGGGCCGGGTCCTGGTCGATGGCGGGATCGTCGAGAACGTGCCCGTCCAGCCGCTCCGGGCCATGGACGTGGATCTCGTGGTCGCCGCGACGCTCGGGGAGACCCTCGACTTCCAGCCGGTCCGCACGCTGCTGGGTGTCCTGACCAATGCGTTTCTCATCGCCGTCAACACCGCCACCCGGTTGGATATCACCGGCCGGGCCGACGTGGTCATCGAGCCCGACCTGGTGGTCCACAACCACTGGGACGTCTCCCAGCGCGACGAGCTCATCGACAAAGGCCGCGAGGCCGGCATGACGGCCACCCCGAGGATCCGGGACGCCCTGGCCGGGATCAGCGGAACCGGAGGATCGAGCCGATCCCCTCGCTGACCTCGTCCCGGATCAGCGCCACCAGCAGTGTCTCCGTGGCGGCCACGATTGCGGCCCCCACCGCCACGCCGAAGAAGATCGGGCTGTAGCTGCCGAAGATGAACACCCAGACGGCAAACACGTAGCCCAGGACCCCGGCGATCTTGGTCGAGTACAGGTGCAGGTTCCCCATGCGCCCGAACTTCACCAGGGTCGCCACGATGGCGGTGGTGCCGATCACCGCCCAGACCACCAGCGGGATGGCGTTCTCGATGAAGAACTCGGGCCGGATCAGAACGAACCACCAGAAGATCGAGGCCATCAGGAGGATGTCGGCCACCGAGTCGAGCTGCGAGCCGAACCGGGTGCTCCTTCCC
>CAYMLW010000143.1:0-9998 GCA_964391035.1 uncultured Gemmatimonadaceae bacterium | reverse complement strand
CCCGGTCGACCCTGGCATCCCACAGGCCGGTGAGGAGGTTGGTGGCGCCGGGCCCGGCAATGCTCAGACACGCTGCCGGACGGTTGGCCACCTTGGCGTAGCCGCTGCACGCGAAGCTGGCGGCGCCCTCGTGACGGATGCCGAAGTAGCGCAGCGCGCCCCGCTCGGCCATGACGCGGATGCCTTCGGCCACACCCAGGTTGGAGTGGCCCACCATGCCGAACACGGCGTCCACCCCCCAGTTCACCAGGGTCTCGGCCACCACGTGACTGACCGTCCACCCCGGGTGGGCCGGGTCCGGGGTCTCGACCTGGATCATGCCATCCTCGACCCGAACATTCAGGACCTCGGCCGTGAAGTCGTTGCCCACGCCCTTCCCTGTGTCCACCTCGAAGTCGTAGCCGTGCCAGGGACAGCGCACACAGCCGTCATGGAGGTGGCCCTCCGTTAGAGGACCGCCCTGGTGGGGACACGCCGCGTCCATGGCGTGCCACTCGTCGTCGTGCTTGACCAGCAGGAGCTTCCGGGGTCCGACGGACACCGGGTGGATCTCGTCGGCGGCCAGTTCCGACTCCTTGCCCACGTCCACCCAGCTCGGGCCGGTGTCCTGACGGGCCCGGGCGGCCTCGGAGATGGTCCGACCCTCCAGATCCCGGAAACCCGCGTACCAGTGGCTGCCGTCGCAGAACGGCTTGTTCTTCGAATGGCCACAGCGGCAGAGGGCGTAGTGGTCTCCGCTCACGCCCTCGAACATCTCGTGGCCCTCCAGCTCCACCCCGCCGCGCACGTGGTACGGGCCGTGCCTCGCCACCTGGATCCCGGGGCGGCCGTGCCAGCTGTCGGTGGTCTCGCCCTTCAGCCGGTAGCTCAAAGCGCCCGACGGACAGCGCTCGATCACCTCGATGATCTCCTGCACCGGGGCGCCATCGGGATCGATCCACGGCTCCGTCCCCTGGCGCCAGACCTGGGGCAGACCGGCAGTGCAGTAGCCGGAATGGGCGCAGATCCCCCGGTTGTCCAGGATCGTGATGTTCTTGCCCTCGTAGATGTCGAGTCGGTCCGGCTGCCGGCCCTCCTCCTTCTCGTCCGTGAATCCCACGGTCTCGTGGGTCATGTCGCAGAGCGGCTTCTCCTTGCTCTGGCCGCAGCGGCACAGGACCATGGAGCTCCGCGTCTCGATGGCCTCGCCCCGCGAGTTGCAGAACGACTCCAGGCCCTTGACCCGGAGATACCCGTTTTTCTCGACCTTGATGATCGGCTTCGTGTCGTTGCCGTCGGACATGGCTGGCACCCGATGAGAAGGGGACAGGACGGAGCGAAGTACTCACATGATACGGCGGCTCCTCATCGTTGAAAACAGCAGGCCCATGCCGCGGGTTCCCCTGTGCCAGGAGGCCTCGTTGCCGACAGGCCGCTGGAACGGCCTCGTCCCAGTCCGGGGCGGGGCCGGCACAGGCCACCGAGACGTCGAACTGGTGGGCCCAGAAGAAGGGTACGTCGCGGAAGGGCTCGTCGCGGCCGAGGATGTTCGTCGCGGCGACCTGACCTTGGCGATAGGCCACCACCCAGTACAGGATCCGCTTCCACTCAGGCATGGAAGACGAACGTCGAGGGGACTGACGGCACCTGCGTCACGGGTGGGCGAGGCCACGCCCACAGCGGCTCCTGTCACGTTGGTGTGGACAAGCCGGTGAACGGTCGGGAATGGAGGAAACGGAGCTGGCCATCCCCCTCCTCCTGGGCGACTCGGCCGAGATCGAAGCCGCCCTCACCGCCGCCGCAGACGCGCCGGAGCGGAGCCTCGATCTCTACGGCGGCACGTTCGCCCGACGACACGACCGGACCTGGATCGATGCGCGGCTGGACGTGCTCCTGGGCGAAGCGACGGGTACCGACCGCACCTCGTTCGAAGCGTACTACGCCGTGAACCAGGGCGAGATCGAGCGGGGCGCCCGGATCGCCGCCGGGGTCGATCCGGCCAGCCGCGGGATCTTCTGGGGCCACGCGAGCGAGCTGTGGGACGTGCCCCCACCCACTGGGGACGACCCGGGCGGAACCCTGGACACGCGGACCTGCGACACGCCCGCGCCCAGCACGTTCTGCTACCTGCTAATCGGCATGGCGGCCGCCCGCTGGGAGAGGTGGGACGACCACGCGCGCGCCGTGACCCACTTCCGCGGAGTGGCCGACAGCCTCCGGGCCGAGCCGGAGCGAGCCGAGCTCTATACCGCCTACGCCGACGTCCTCGAAGGCACGGGCCTGTGGCGGCGCGGCGACATCGTGGCCGGCCGCAGGCTCCTCGAGCGCCACCGGCACCAGGCCGGCTTCCCTGGCGAGCGCGCCCGCCTCGAGCTCGGCTGGCTCGAGGCCGCCGAGGGCCGGCCCGCCATGGCCCTGCCCCACTTCCGCACCGCCGTCGGGTCGTGGCCCCGGCCCGTCGCCCTCTACGGCATGGCCCGGATGCACGACCGGCTCGGCGAGCACGATCAGGCCCGGCGCTATTACGAGAGCGTCGCCACCATGACCCGGAACGGCGACCCCCTGCCCCGGATCCAGGAGGTCCGAACGACCCTCGCCCGGGGAGGCCGCTGAGACCGAGCGCCCGAGCCACACCCGCGTCGTCACGGCTCCGCCCGCACTCGAACCCGGCTGTGGGCCGGCCCGGGGCCCGGCCTCCACCGCTGGCGGTAGAGAGCCTCGACGGGTAGTCTTCGCTGCATCCGGCGCCCGCCCCTGCCCCGTGGTTTTCTCGACGCCTACGCCCGGAGACGACGCATGCCCGATCGACGCGAGTTCCTCACCACCTCCGCCGCTCTCGGCATCGGCCTTTCACTGGGCGGGTGCGGTCCCACCGGCGGCGCCAGGAACGAGGAAGGTGAGGAGGGTCCGGGCGCCACCCCCGGCGCGCCCACCCGGGACATCGCACCCGCCGAGCGCCCGCTCCGGATCCTCTTCCTCGGGGGCACCGGATTCCTGGGGCCGGCCCAGGTGGAGTACGCCCTGGCCCGGGGCCACACCGTCACCCTGTTCAACCGAGGCCGCACGAATCCCGACTTCTTCCCGGGCGTGGAGAAGCTGGTGGGCGACCGGGCGGTCCCGGACTACACGGCCCTGGAGGGTCGCGAGTGGGATGTGGTCATCGACAACTCCGCCAACGTGGCGGCGTGGGTGAAGGACGCCGCGGAGGCGCTCCGCGGCTCGACGGGCCGGTACCTCTTCGTCTCGAGCCTGTCGGCCCACTCGGACACCGCCGCGCCGGGTCAGGACGAGGACAGCCCCGTCTTCACCCACGACGACTACCGGGCCGTCGTGGCATCCGGCGCCGGGATGGGCGAGGCCTTCGGGCCCAACAAGGCGGAGGGGGAGCGTATCACCCTCGACACCTTCGGCGACCGGGGCCTGGTGGTCCGCCCCACCCTCATCGTGGGTCCCGGCGACCGGAGCGACCGGTTCACCTACTGGCCCGTGCGCATCGACCGGGGCGGCGAGGTGGTCGCACCCGGCGACGGCACCGACCTCGCCCAGTTCGTCGACGTCCGGGATCTCGGCCAGTTCATGGTCCGCCTGGTCGAGGACGACGCCTCGGGGATCTACAACGCCGTGGGCCCCGAGGCGCCCATTGACATGGCCGGGCTCCTGTACGGCGTCCGCGCCGTGACCTCGGCCAACGTCCGCATCACCTGGGTCCCCGCCGACGTCCTGCGGGAGCACGAGGTGGGGGCATGGATGGAGATGCCCGTATGGGTCTACCCCGGTCCCGAGACGGCGGGCTTCTCCGCCTTCGACGGAAGCAGGGCCATCGCGGCCGGGCTCACCCTCCGCCCCCTGGCCGACACCGCCCGGGACACCCTGACCTGGTGGAAGGCCCGGCCGGCCGAGGAGCGGACGCTGCGCACCGGGCTGAGCCCGGAGAAGGAGGCTGCGATCCTGGCGGACTGGCATGGCCGGTCGAGGGAGCACGGGTAGCGGAGCCCTGCGAGCTCAGGGTCCTGACCCGGCTCCGGCTGACCCCGCTCCACCTGCCCGCACAGGTGCTGTTCCTTCTTCGCCCCTCGCCGTTCGAGGGCGGACCAACACGGCCAACTCGACGACTCGCCCGTGCGCCCTGCCTCACCGACGACCCTCGAATCGGCGCCCCCGCGCCGTCGCGGAGCGTGCGCCAGCACGCGACGCGACTCGAATCCCGCGAAGCGGGGCCGCCGGAGCGAAGCGACCCGGCGGCTTCGAATCCCGCGCCAGCGGGCCCCGAGGGAGCGAAGCGACCGACGGGGATCGAACCGCGACGCGGCTACCGCAGCCCCGGCACCCTTCGCAGCAGCCGGAGCACCAGCGTGAACACGGCCTGGAACCGCCTGCCGCGGAGCGGGCCGGTAGCGCCCAGCCCGATCCAGCGCTGCTCCGCCACCGTCTGCGACTCCGTAAAGCGCAGGATCCCCTCGGCGCCGTGGCGGCGGCCCAGCCCCGAGTCCTTGACGCCGCCCATGGGCGCGTCCACCGATCCCCACGTCGGGCCGTACGGCTCGTTGATGTTCACGGTCCCGACATCGAGGCGGGCCGCCAGACGTTTGGCGCGCCGGAGGCTCCGGCTGTAGACCGCCGCGTTGAGCCCGTACCGGGTCGCGTTGGCCTCCGCCACCGCCTCATCCTCGTCGGCGAACGCGTTCACCGCGATCACCGGCCCGAACGTCTCCTGGCCGTACGCGGTCATCTCCGGCGTCACGCCCGACAGGACCGTGGGCGCGTAGAACCAGGGGCCGCGCTCCGGCAGCCGATGCCCGCCCGTCACCAGCCCCGCGCCCTTCTCCACCGCGTCCCGGACGTGCGCTTCCACCGTCTCGAGCTGCTCGGCCGAGACCAGCGACCCCATCTCCACGTCGAAATCCAGCGATGCCCCCACCGTCAGCGCCTCGGCCGCCGCCGCGAACCGCTCCAGGAAGACGTCGTGGACCCGCTCGTGGACCAGGATCCGCTCGCTCGACACGCACAACTGCCCGGCCGTGCTGAAGCTGCCCCGGATGGCGCCCTCGACGGCTCGGTCGAGGTCCGCGTCGCCCAGGACGATGAGCGCGTTCTTCCCGCCGAGCTCCAGCGAGCAGCCCACGAGCTGCCGGCTCGCCCGCTCCGCCACGATCCGGCCGGTCTCCGTGCTGCCGGTGAACGCCACGTGGTCCACGGCGTCGATGAGGTCCGCGCCGATCCGGGCGCCATCGCCGGGCACGACGTGGAAGAGGTCCGGCGGGATCCCGGCGTCGTCCGCGAGCTCCTTGCACCAGAGCGCCGTGAACGGCGTCAGCTGGTCCGGCTTGAGCACCGCCCCGTTGCCGGCCAGCAGCGCGGGGATCACGTCGCTCAGCCCCATGGCCAGCGGGTAGTTCCACGGCGTGATGAATCCCACCACGCCCACCGGCCGATGGTGCTCCCACGCCCGGGTCACCACCGGCAGGAGACCCCGCCGGCGCCGGCTCCGCACGTGCTTCTTGCCGTGATAGGCGTAGTACCGGGCGACCAGGGCGATGTCCGCCACCTCTTCGAACGCGTCCCGCCTCGCCTTCCCGGCCTCGAGCTGCACCAGGTCCATCACTTCGTCCTGCCGGCGCAGCAGCAGGTCGTGCAGACGGAGCACACGCCGGGCCCGATCGCCATAGCCCGTCCGCGACCAGGAGGCCTGCGCCGCACGCGCCCGGGCGACCGCCCTACGGATGTCGTCTCCGTTCGCCTCCGGGAGTCGCGCAAGCACCTCGCCGGTGAACGGCATCGCGACCGGGAGCTCGACCCGGTCGCCCGGCCCCAGTGCGGACCGAGCCCTCAGCCGGTCGATCACCTCGTCATCGATCCGACCCCGGTGCACCGCGCTCTTGCCCGCCTTCCCTGTCGCCATAGGCCCGATCCCACCAGAGAGCACCCGACGCCGGCTCGACTCCGACGCCTCCGCCGACGAAGCTATGCCACCCCCCGAACGGCATCAACCAGCCCGGGCGCACCCGCCCGAACACCCTCTCACCCGAAGCTCGCCGGCAACATCCCGCCACCGTCCGCGCCTTCGCGACTTCGCGTGATCCACTCGCCGCAGTCGCGCTCCCGTCCCATATTCCCGTGGCCGAAGACCGATTGCCGACAACCGATTCCCGGTCTTCTGATCCCCCGATCCACCGATACCCCATGCCGAACATCGACCGCCGCACCTTCGTCAAGACCAGCGCCGCCGCCGCGGCCGTCGCCTCCATTCCGGGCACCTCAGCGGCCGAGAGCGCCGCCCCCGGCGCCCCGGCCATCCTCCGGTCCACCCCGTCGAGCCCCGTCCTGGTAGCGGATGTCAGCAGCATCCGCTACCGCAATGGCGGCCCGGAAAGCGCCATCGAGCGGGCGTACCGCGGCATCGAGGAGGGCGAGGACGTCCTGGACGCCCTGATCGCGGGGGTGCGGATCCCGGAGCTCGACCCGGAGGAGACGGGCATCGGGTACGGCGGCCTGCCCAACGCCGATGGCGTGGTCCAGCTCGACGCGTGCTGCATGCACGGGCCGAACCGCTGGGCCGGTGGCGTCGCATCGATCGAGGGGGTGCCCACGCCGGCGGCCGTGGCCCGGGAGGTCATGCGCCTCACCGACCACCACCTCCTGGTCGGGCCGGGCGCCACCGAGTTCGCCCGGGACGTCGGCTTCGAGGTCCTCGACGACCTCAACACCGACCGCTCGCGGGCACGCTGGCTCGAATGGCGCCGCCGTGTCGACCCGTCCCACTGGCTGGACCCCGAGAAGCGGCACGGCAGGAGCGAGGCCGGGGCCCGGGCCGACGAGTGGTACCGGGCCGGCCGGACCATGGTGGCCGACGGCCTGATCCCGGAGCACTCCTTCTGGGGCACCACCAACCTGAACGCCGTCACGCCGGACGGCCGCGTGGCCGGCGTGACCACCACCAGCGGCCTGGCCTGGAAGATCCCGGGGCGCGTGGGCGACTCCCCGATCCTGGGCGCCGGGCTCTACGTCGACAACGACATCGGCGCCGCAGGCTCCACCGGCCGCGGCGAGGCGAACCTGTACAACCTGTCGAGCTACCTGATCGTCGAGAACATGCGGCGGGGCATGGCGCCGAAGGACGCCGGCATGGCGGCGCTCCGCCGGATCGCCGACAACACCGTCGAGCCCCGGCTCCTCAACAGCCGCGGCCGGCCCGCCTTCGATGTCCGGTTCTTCATCGTGAACCGGAGCGGTGACTACGCCGGCGTCGCCATGTACGGTGCGAGCGAGAGAAACTTCGCCGTCGCCGACGCGAACGGCGCGCGGGAGGAGTCGCTGGAAGGGCTCTTCGAGGGGTCGCCGGACGACTGAATCGTCGTCCTTGACCCCCGAACGGCCGTGATCCTACACTGCGGAAGACCGGTCGACCCGCTCCACTGGTCCCCCCGGTCGGTCGACCCGCCTGCTCAATGAACCGCAACCCCCGCCTGGAGAGGTTCCGGGTACTTCATGTCTGCACGCCCCTCATTGATCGATCGTTTGCGCGGCGGCCGCTGGGAAGTGGTCGTGGCCTACGCCGCCGGCGGGTTCGCACTTCTCGAGGCGGTCGACCTGTTTACCGAGCGATTCGGCCTCCCGGCCTGGCTCTTCACCGCCGCCGTGCTCCTCCTGCTCCTGGGGCTGCCACTCGGGCTGCTCCTGAGTCACTGGATCACCCGGGCCCGGGCCCCGGCAGGCGCGGACGATCATTCCTCTGATGAGAGTCGCCCCGAGGCGGGGAACCGACCCGCGACCTCCTCTGTCCCCCGACGTCACCGACTCACCTGGCGTGGCGCCAGTGCGGCGTTCGTCGGCGTGCTGGCGCTGTGGGGCGTGGTCGCGGCCGGGTGGATCGCCGCGACCAGCGACGAGCGCCGGGCCCTCGAGCTGCAGGCCACCGCGCTGGCGGAGCTGCCCCGGCTGGCCGAGAAGGGGGAGTTCGAACGGGCCCACACGCTGGCCCGGCAGGTCGAGGCCGTGCTTCCGGAAGACTCGATCATCACCGCGCTGCGGCCACGCTTCTCCGCCACGGTCGAGATCGAGAGCGAGCCGGCCGGCGCGGTGGTATACCGCCGGCCGTACGACGGTGGCGACTGGGAGCGTCTGGGGAGCACGCCCCTCGCCATCTGGCTCCCCAGAGTCACCTCGCGGCTCCGGTACGAGAAGGATGGGTACCGGCCGGCCGAGATCGCCCACTTCGGCCCGGTCCCCCTCGGGGTGCCGTACGTCGAGCTCGAGCCGCTGGATTCCGACGTGCCGGACGACATGGTGCGGATCCCGGGCGGCGAGATCAGCGTCGGGAGTCCGGGACTCGAGGCGTTGCCGGCCGTCCAGGTCGGGGACTACTACCTGGACCGTCACGAGGTGACCAACCGGGAGTATGCCGCTTTCGTGGAGGCGGGCGGCTACGAGGACCCGGTGTACTGGGAGCACCGCTTCCGGGAGGACGGGCGGACCCTCTCCTTCGCCGAGGCCACCGCCCGGTTCACGGACCGGACGGGCCGCCCTGGACCCGCCACCTGGGAGGGAGGCAGCTACCCGCCCGGCAGCGCGGACCACCCCGTCGGCGGGTTGAGCTGGTACGAGGCGGCGGCGTACGCCCGCTTCGTCGGTGAGTCGCTCCCCACCGTCTACCACTGGTACCACGCCGCGTCGACCTGGTTGAGCCCCTACATCATCGCCTCGAGCAACTACGGCGGCGAGGGCCCCGCGCCGGTGGGCGAGTACGACGGACTCGCCCGTTTCGGCGCGTATGACATGGCGGGGAACGTGCGCGAGTGGGTCTGGAACGAAGCGGCCAACGGCCGCCACCTTCTGGGCGGCGGGTGGAACGACGAGCCGTACACCTTCATCGATGCGATTTCACAACCGGCCTTCGATCGCTCCTCCACCAACGGCATCAGGCTCGCACGCTTCACGGAAGACACGGGACTCGAAGCCGCCCGCTCCCCGATCCCGTTCCCCTACCGGGATTACGGCGCCGAAAAAGCGGTCGATGACGCGACCTTCGCCCTCTACCGCCGCATGTACGACTACGACCGGCGGCCCCTCGACCTCGGGCCCGTGCGCTGAGCCCCACCCCGGACACCACCGCACCCGCACCCTCCCGGCTCGCTCTTTTCCGGTGCGGCCGGATGCTCTTACCTTTCATGTACCAGAAGTCGACAGTCGGACGAGGCAACCATGGCGGAGGCTGGCAAAGGAACGGCTCCGAACCGAGACCGTCCGGTCCGGTTCCACCACGACCTCGTCGAGCTGTCCCGTCTCGATCCGGCCGAACGCGATCGGCTCCGCCCGGTGCTCCGCCAGCACGCCTTCCGGGCCACCGACTACTACCTCGGCCTGATCGACTGGGACGACCCCGCGGACCCGATCCGGCGGCTCATCATCCCGGACCCCGGCGAGCTGGACGACTGGGGGCGGCTGGACCCGTCGGAAGAAGCCCGCGTCACCGTGGCCCGGGGCGTCCAGCACAAGTACGAGCACACGGTACTGCTCCTCTGCAATGAAGCATGCGGCGGCTACTGCCGGTACTGCTTCCGCAAGCGGCTCTTCCGGAAGGGGAACGAAGAGGTCGCCCACGACGTGTCGGAGGGGATTCGGTACATCGCCGAGCACCCGGAGGTCACGAACGTGCTCCTCACGGGCGGCGATCCGCTCCATCTGTCGACGCCGCGGCTGGCCACGATCCTGGACGCCCTGGCGGAGATCCCCCACGTGGGCATCATCCGGATCGGCAGCAAGATGCCCGCGTTCGACCCCTGGCGGATCCTCGACGACCATGAGCTGCTCGGCCTCATCCGCCGGGTCTCGACCCCGGAGCGCCGCATCCACGTCATCACCCACTTCGACCACCCCCGTGAGCTGACCGACGCCGCGGTGGCCGGTGTGGCCGCCCTGCTGGACGCCGGCGCGGTCTGCGCCAACCAGTGCCCGATCATCCGGGGCGTCAATGACGACGCCGACATCCTGGCCACCCTCTTCCGCCGCCTCTCGTTCATCGG
>CAYMLW010000142.1:0-9999 GCA_964391035.1 uncultured Gemmatimonadaceae bacterium | reverse complement strand
TGGCGGCTGACGGCTGACTGGACAAGCGCGGACGGACAAGCGCGGACGGTGCACCAACATCCCAGTTTGACCCAGCCGGCCATGGCAGTGCCCCGAATCCCGGGGCATCCTGACCACCATGGGACGAAACCGAAGGCCGTACCTGCCCAGCGCAGTCTTCCACCTGACGGCCAGAACCCTGAAGAAGGAGCGGCTCTTCACGCCCGAGGTGAGGAGCGGCGCCTTCGCGGACCTGGTGAAGGTGGCCCCGGGGTCGGATTGTCGGATCCTTGCCGTCGCCGTGATGTCGAATCACCTGCATCTGGTCGTGCAACAGGGCGAGCAGGACCTGTCCGACCTCATGCAGCCCCTGCTGTGTCGGCTGGCGCGACGAACACAGCGGGCACACGGCCGGGAAGGGCCCGTGTTCTGGCGGCACTATAGCGCCGTCGCCTGCCTCGACCCGCGACACGCGCGCAACTCGATCGTCTACGCGCATCTGAATCCCGTGCGTGCCGGGCTCTGTGACAACCCCTCCGGGTACCCGTGGACGTCGCACGACCTCTACGCGCTGGCGCCGCAGGACCGCAAGGGTAGCGAGTGCGACCTGCTCGCCGATACGATCGAATCCGCCGTCGGGCTGCCGCTCTTCGCCGCAAGCCGGAACCGATCGGCCGAGCGCCTTCTAGCGGACTATCGCGCGATGGTCGAGTGGCGGCTCGCCCTGGACAAGCTCGGCGTCGATCGCGATCCCGCGGCCGACGATGAGGATTTGCCCGACCGGCCGGCCGTGGGGTGGGCCGGTCAGTCGTGGGCGGACGCGCTGAGTCCGCTCTTCCACACCTCCGCCCGCCTGGCCGACGACTCCCCTGACCTCGAGTCCCCGGCCCCCGATATGACGACGATCGCCCGCAACGTGCTGGCATTCGAGTCGCCCGAGGTCTCCCTCGATCTGATACGAGGGCCCGGTTCCGGACGACCCCGGAGTCGCCTCCGCGACGCCATCATCCGCCAACTCCACAGAGCCGGCTACCGGAACATCCAGATCGCGCGATTCCTCAACACCTCGGAGTCCACGGTGTCACGCGCCATACGCGCCATGCGACTGGGTCAGGCGGCCGTGATCCGGTAGTGGTGACCGGGCCGGGATTGGCCGATCGGGTCTGTTCGGCATGTTCGAACGCGTCAATCTGGGATGTTGGTGCACCGTCCGCAGGAGTCCGTTCAGCCCGCGGCGCCCCTTCGTTCAACGCGCGGCGATCGCCTGGATCTCGATGAGCCAGCCGTGATGCAGCTCCGGGACGGGCACCACGGCCCGGGCGGGCCGGTGCTCGCCCATCACCTCGGCGTACGCCCGGTTCACGTCCGGCCAGAACTCGATGTCGGACACGTAGACGGTCATCTGGAGCACCCGTGACAGGCTCGAGCCCGCCGCCTCCAGAACGGCGGCCACGTTGGCCAGGGTCTGCCGGGTCTGGGAGGCGGCATCGCCGGGGCGGGCGTCGGGGTCCATCGGGTCCCTGGGGAGCTGGCCGGCCACGTAGATGGTGTCGCCGTGGACCATGGCCTGGGAGTAGTGGCCGGCAGGAGCCGGGGCGTCGGGTGTCGAGATCGGCTGCATATGGCGGTCCCTCCGTCGGGGGTGGCGTTGGGACGTATCATTGCGGCTCCGTACGGCGGAGGCCAGCGGCCATCCCTCGGGCGTCCCGCGGGTTCCAACCATCGAGGGGGTCGACCCGTCCAAACCCATAATGATCAATAGCCGGAGAAGGATCCCTTTAGCTCTCCTTTAGCTCGAAGCGGCATGAGAAACGAAGCGATAGAACGCACGGCGTTCCGGCGGGCGATACGCCGGACGGACACTGACCGCTGCGGCGGCCGGCACGGCGCTCCGCTGCTGCCGGGCCTGCTGGGCCTGCCGGGCCTGCCGGGCCTGCTGGTGCTGCTGGTGCTGGGGTCCGCGGTGTCGCCGTTGGCCGCCCAGCGCCCGGTCAGCGAGCGGGTGGCGGCTCCGCGGGACGCGACGGTGGTGGTGAAGAACCTGGCGGGCAGCGTCCGGGTGATCGGCTGGGACGAGCTCGAAGTGGTGGTCGAGGGGACGCTGGGAGACCGGGTGGAGCGGCTGGAGCTGACGGCGGAGGAGGACGAGGTGCTCGTTCGCGTGGTCGTGCCGGAGAGAGTCCGGACGACCGAGCATGCCGATATCGATGCCGACCTGGTGGTGCGGATGCCCGCGGCCGGGCGGCTGGAAGCGCAGACGGTGACGGCGGACCTGGCCATCGAGAATGTGAGCGGCGCGCTGACGCTGAACACCGTCCGCGGCGACATCGAGGTCCGGGGCCTGCCGCTCCAGGTGATGGCGGAGTCCGTGATGGGCGACGTGGACGTGGAGGGCGCCCGGGAGCGGATCGAAGCGCGCTCCACCAGAGGGGACGTGACGGTGGACGCGGGCGACGTGGTCGTGGAAGCGAGCACGGTGACGGGCGACCTGAGCGTCCACGGCCGTAACTGCGGGGGCGGCGGGCTGAAGGCGGTCTCCGGGGCCATCCGGTTCGTCGGGGACCTGGCGGGGGCGCGCAGCTTCTCGGTCGAGAACGTCAACGGGCTGACGGAGATCCGGCTGCCGAGCGGTGCGCCGGCGAGCTTCCAGGTCCAGAGCATGAAGGGCGAGATCGAGAACGAGCTGGGCCCGCCGGCGGAGCGATCGAGCCGGTACGGGCCCGGGAAGAAACTGGTCTTCGTGGTCGGGAGCGGCGGTCCCACGGTGGAGATCCGCAGCCTGAACGGCGACATCCGGATCCGGAAGCAGTAGCGCCATGCCCGACCTCCGCTCCCTGGCCCACGAGCTCAAGCGACGCCGCGTCTTCCGGACGGCCGCCGCCTACGCCGCCGGGGCGTTCATCGCGCTGCAGGTGGCGGAGGTCACCTTCGAGCCACTGCATCTGCCCGGCTGGGTCATGACCGCCCTGGTGGTCGGCGCCTTCGCCGGCTTCCCGGTCACCATCGTCCTGGCCTGGATCTTCGACATCACGGCCGAAGGCGTGCGCCGGACCCGGGCCGGACCGCCGGATGCCTCGCCCGCAGCCGACAGCCGCGGCTGGGACGCCGTCACCTTCGCCGCCCTCGGAGTCGGGCTCCTGCTCGCGGGCGTCATCGGCGTCGGCGTCACCACCCGCTACCTCCCCGAGGCCGACGGCGCGACGGCGGCGATCCCGGCCGTCGAGGCGTCCGCCCGCTCCATCGCGGTACTCCCCTTCACCAACCTCAGCGACCAGCCGGAGACCGACTACTTCAGCGACGGGATCACCGAGGACATCCTCACCGCCCTGGCGAGCTTCGAGGACCTCCGGGTCGTCTCCCGTACCTCGGTCATGGGCTACAAGGGGACGACCCGGAACGTCCGGGAGGTCGCGGCGGAGTTGGGCGTCGGCACGGTCCTCGAGGGAAGCGTCCGGAGGGCGGGCAGCCGGGTACGCATCACCGCCCAGTTCATCGACGCCACCACCGACGAGCACCTCTGGGCCGAGACCTACGACCGTGAGCTCGACGACATCTTCACCGTCCAGAGCGAGATCGCGGAGCAGATCGCCGGCGCGCTCCACGCCACCCTCTCCGCCGCCGACCAGGAGCGGCTGGCCCGGTCGCCGACCGACAACGTCATCGCCTACGAGCTCTTCCTGCGCGGCCGCCAGCAGCTCGCCGGCTTCGGTATCCGGAACGCCGAGGACGCCGTCGCCCTGCTCCGCCAGGCCGTGGCCCTCGACTCCGCCTACGCCCTGGCCTACGCGGCCATCGGCCAGGCGTACATGCGCCGGGCCGCCGTGACGGGCGAGGGCCTCTGGCGCGACTCCGCCATGGCGGCCGCCCAGCGCGCCCTCGAGATCGACCCAACCGCCGCCGAGCCCCACGAGGTCCTCGGCAGCATCCTCCTCGAGACCGGCCTCCCCGATGCCGCCCTCGAGGCCTTCGGGACCGCCGTCGACCTGAAGCCCAACCACGCCCCGGCCATCGCCGGGATCGCCGGGGTCCACTGGTCCGCCGGCCGCTACGACGAGGCGCTCCGCTGGTACCGCCGCGCCATGAAGGTGGAGCCGAACTCGGCCCGCCACCATCTCTCCCTCGCCAGCAACTACGCCTCGCTCGGCGACTTCGACGCCGCTCGCCAGTGGCTCGCCCGGGCCCTCGACCTGGAGCCCGACCTCTGGGCCGCGCACCGACTCCTGGCCTACGTACACATGCGCGCCGGCGACGACGGCAAGGCCGTCCACCAGACCGACCCCCTGCTCGAGAACCTGCGCGGGGAGCCCCGCTTCCAGGAGCTCGTCACCGCCCTCCGGCTCGACGTCCGACGTATGCGGGAGCGGGTCGAGGCGGGCCTCGCCTCCCTCCCCGCCGAGCTGCGGGGCTCGGTCTCCTGAGCCAGCCGTCACCCGGCGTCGGCGAGACCGGACGACGCGTCAGGCGACGCCGGGCCGTGCGTCCGCCGGCTCCACGGCCACCGTGACCCTGCACCCCAGCACTGTCAGCAGCTCCACCAGCCGGTCCAGCGTCCTGGACGTGTTGGCCGTGTTCAGCAGCCGGTAGAGCTGGGTCGGCGACGTGTCCAGACGACGGATGACCTCCCGGCGGCCCAACGCCGTGGCCTTCATGCGACGCCGTGCCTCCACCGTCAGCCGGTGGACCAGCATGTCCCGCACGTAGCCGGGATCCCGATTGTAGTCCAGCACCGCGTCCACCGGCACGCTCTCCTCCGTGCCTTGGCGTTGGCTTTGGCGTTGGCGTGGGACGAGCGAAGTCCGGGGCAGGTCGGCTGCGGCGGTCGCGAGTGGACGGGTCGGCTGTACTATTCCGCCGGGTGGGCGGTCCGGTTGTCCAGGGCCTGACGGACCCGCAGGCCCAGCTCCTTGACGGTGAAGGGTTTCTGGAGGAAGTGGGTCCCGGCATCGAGGATGCCGCGATCCGCGATGACTCCGCTCGGGTAGCCGGACATGAAGAGCACGGCCATGTCGGGGTACGACGCGGTGAACTTCTCGGCGAGCTCGCGCCCGTTCATTTCCGGCATGACCACGTCGGTGATCAACAGGTCGATGTCCCCGGCGTGCGCCCGGGCCAGTTCGAGTGCGTCCATGGGGGTCTCCGCCAGGAGGGTGCGATACCCGAGGCGGTCCAGGATCTTGCGGGCGAGGCCCAGGACCGCCGGCTGGTCTTCGACGATCAGGATGGTCTCCGTCCCGCCGGATGCGCGTGCCGTGTCATGGGCCCGGGCCGAACCATCGCCTTTGCTGTCCTCGGCTCGGGGCAGGTAGACGCGGAACACGCTGCCTTCACCCACCTCGCTGTACGCCTTGACGAAGCCGCCGTTCTGCTGGACCACGCCGAACACGGTGGACAGGCCGAGACCCGTGCCTTCGCCCGTGGACTTGGTGGTGAAGAACGGTTCAAACACGCACTCGAGGGTGTTCGGGTCCATCCCGGAGCCCGTGTCGGTGACGGTGAGGGTGGTGAAGTCGCCGGGCACCGCGTACGCGTGCTCGGCGGCATACTCCTGGTCGATGTCGACGCGGTCGGTCTCGATGGTGATGGTACCGACGCCCTCGATGGCGTCCCGGGCGTTGACCACGAGGTTGATGAGCACCTGATCGAGCTGGGCCGGGTCCATGTTGATGGGGAGCGCCTCCGCCACGGGCCGCCATACCAGCTCGGTGTCCTCGCCGATGAGGCGGCGCAGCATCTTGAGGAGCCCCTCCACCTTCTCGTTGAGGTCGAGGATCCTGGGATCGGCCACCTGCTCCCGGGCGAAGGCAAGGAGCTGTTTGGTCAGGGAGGCGGATCGCTCGGCGGCGCCTTCGATCTCCCGGAGGTCGTCCAGGAGGCCCGAGTCCTCGTCCAGCCGCTCCCGTACGAGCTCGGCATGACCCAGTATGACCGCCAGCATGTTGTTGAAGTCGTGGGCCACGCCACCCGCCAGCCGGCCCACCGACTCCATCTTCTGGGCCTGGCCCAGCTGGGCCCGGAGGCTGCGCTCCTCTTCCTCGCGCCGTTTCCGCTCGGTGATGTCGTCGACCGAGCCGTAGAGGGTGGCCACGGCGCCGTCGGGGGCCCGCTCCGGGAACCCGCGGGCGCGGCACTGCCGGACGGTGCCATCCGGCCGGATGACCTCGATCTCGAGGTCGTAGGACTCGCCCTCCTCGATGGCCCGTCGAACGACGCCGCTGAGCCGCTCCATGTCCCCCGACCCGAGGAGCTCGGCGTGCTCCTCGAGGGACGGGGCTCCCTGTGCCGGCGCCCGGCCGAAGATCCGGAACATCTCGTCCGACCAGGTGACGGCACCCGTCCCGACGTCCATTTCCCAGCTGCCGATGCGGGCGAGTCGTTCCGTACGCTCCAGCATGTCCTGGCGCTTGCGGAGCTCGTGCTGTGCCTGCTGGCGGTCCGTGATGTCCCAGGTGAACCCCTCGATCTCGAACGTGCCGTCTTCGTGCTCCACATCGATGCGCGCGTCCATCTCCAGCCAGCGGATCTGCCCGTCCGCCGCGGCGGCCCGGTACTGGAAGCCCCGGACCCGGCCGTGCTGCCGGAGCTGCTGGAGGAAGTCGTCCCGCCGGGCCGGGTCCACGTAGAGCTGATGGCCGAGGTCCGTGTAGTGGGCCACGGCGGCTTCCGGCGAATCGAAGCCGAGGATCCGGGCCATGGCCGGGTTCGCCTCGAGGGCCCCGCCATCGGATCGGGTCCGGAAGATGCCCACGGGGGCATCCTCGAAGAGCGTGCGGTACTGCTCCTCGCGGACCGCCAGCGCTTCCGCGGCCGCTCTCCATTCCGTGATGTCCCGGATGAGGCCGATGAAGCCCACCACGGCGCCGGCGTCATCCCGCAGGTAGAACGCGCTGGTCTCCGCCGGGAACACCTCCGCTGACTTCTTCCGGTAGCGGCTCACGTGGATGAAGCTGGGGTCATCCATGTGCTCGAGGAGGCGCTCGCCGATTTCCCGGTACTCGGCTTCGCTGGCGTGCACCTCCGAGGTCGGCTTCCCCCGGATCTCGTCCAGGGTGTATCCGAACAGCTCCGTGAAGGCCGGGTTGCAGTCGATGATCCGCCGGTCCGTGTCGGCCACCAGGATGGCGTCGCGGATGCTGTTGAAGAGGTTCCGGTGTCTCGCTTCGCTCCGCCGGAGCGCGGCCCGGGCCGCCCACTCCTCGGTCTGGTCCCGGAACACCAGGATCACGCCGGTCAGTCGGCCGTCCGGGTCCCTGACCGGCGCGGCGCTGTCGGCGATGGGGACCTCGGACCCGTCCCGGGCGATCAGGAGCGTGGCGTTGGCCAGGCCGACGGTCTGCCCCTCGCTCAACACGCGGCTGACCGGGTTCACCGGCGGCTCCCGGGTCTCCTCGCTGATGATCCGGAAGACGTCCTCGAGCGGGCGGCCCCGGGCCTCGCCTTCCGACCAGCCGGTGAGCCGCTCGGCGACGGGGTTCATCACCTCGACCCGGCCCTCCCGGTCGGTGGCGATGACGGCGTCGCCGATGCTGTCCAGGAGCGTGCCGTGGCGTTCCTCGACCCGGAGCCGGTCCTGATAGTGCAGCTTCTCGCGCCGCTGCCAGACGAAGGCCGCGGCCCAGACACCGCCGAGGAGGAGGAGGGCCACGACCGCCAGGAGCCACTGGAGCCGCTCGCGGAGGGGCGCGAAGGCCTCGGACCGGTCGATCCGGGCCACCAGGCGCCAGCCCGTGTCAGGGACCCGCCGGATGGCGGCGAGCACGGGTTCGCCCCGGTAGTCGGTCCCCCGGACAATGCCCTCATCACCGAGGAGGGCCCGGGCGGCCGGCAACGTCGACCGGCTCAGCGGGAGTCGGAACTCCAGCGGCACCTCGGGGCGGAACCGCAGCGGGTTCAGGAACAGGACATCGTCGCCGTCCCTGCGGACCAGGAGCGTCTCGGCAGTCGGGCTCGGAGTGGGCCAGCGCAGGAGCGTCGGATAGAGGTGGACGGTGGGATCCACCCAGATCTCGAGTCCTCCCAGGAGGGTGTCCTGGCGGAGGATGGGCGCCAGCACGGAGAGGTGGACGGGGTCTCCGGGCGCGTGCCGGTGGAAGTCCTGGAAGACCACGCCACCCGACCGGAGGGCGGCCGCGTGGTCGTGGGGATGGGGCTCGGCCGGGGTCTCGGACAGACCCGAAGCGGAGATCGACAGGCGGGGATCGCCGGCGGAGTCGACGACCTCGATCCACTGGTACCGGAAGGTGCGCGCGACCGGCGTGAGCCAGGCGGCCAGCTCCTGCCGGGCGGCGGGATCGTCGTCGTACACGGCCCGATCCACCAGGCGCGCGAAGGTGGGGTTGGCGTAGAAGGCGGCGGCGTCCCGGAGGATCTCGGTCCGCCACTCGACGATCTGGTCCACCTTCAGGTCGGCGATGGTGGCCAGCTCCGCTTCGACCTGGTCGCGGAGGTGGGACCGGTATTCCCGGAAAAGGAAGTAGGCCGGGCCCGTGAGCACGGCGGCCAGGACGAACACGGCGCCCAGGAGCCCGGGCCCCGGCCGCAGGTCGCGGCCCGGTCCGGCGTCCGGCCAGAGGACCGGCACCGCGCCGGCCATGAGCCCGGCTCCGAGGAGCACGAACCCGACCGCCGTATTCGCAGCCGGGGGGATGGCACCGGTATCGTACAGGAGAGGCGCGCTCAGGACGTAGCCGATGGTGAGGACCACGGCGATCAACAACAGTAGAGCCGACAGGGCGAACGCCGCCCGGGCGCGCCGCCGGTCCCGAGGGCCCGTCAGGAGAAGGAGAAGCGCCACACAGGCCAGGAGGAACTGCACCGCCGTAAGGGGAGACATGTGGCCGGCGGGAACGCCGGCGACCTCCCGCGAGATCCCGAGACCCAGGTGCTCGACTTCGAAATAGTGCCCTGTCGCCGAGGTAGTCAGCAGGACCGCGGCCACGACACCGCCGGCCGCCGAGGCGGCGAGCATCCAGGGGGGAGGCACGTCCCCGGCTGTGACCACCGATCCGGGAGCAGCCAGGAGCCCGCCGAACAGGATGAACAGCAGCGCCGTGCTCGGCGCCATGGGCACGAGGCCGGCGGCCCAGCCGGTGAGGGGCACCGACCCGACGAGCCACCCCAGGAGCACGGACGCACCCAGCAGGGCCGCGGCCACGCCCGTGGCACGAGCGGTCACGAGCCATGACGTTCCGGACGTCTCGGTTCCAGGCATTCAGCTGTCCCTGATCGGGTCCACCGAGCACCGGGGGGGCAACGGTGGGACGCACCACACACGAGAAGCTACCTAGAGCCCCCCGGTGCCAGCAACACGCGGTGGCGCGCCATCGCCCCTGTCGTCACGGTGACGGCGGCTCCGGCTCCCGCACGTCCCGATCCCGCTGGAATCCCTCGCACTGGAGCACGAGCGTCTCGGTCAGGGTGTCCGACCCCCGGGATTCGAGCGTGCTGATGGGCACATACTCCGAAGGCCAGCAACGGTAGAGGAGGTAGCGCAGCACGAGCTGCCCGGCCTCGTTCATCACCTCGACCACGATGTCCTTCCGGTAGTCCCGGAGCGCGACCTCCGCGCCGAGCCCCGCTCCATAGCGGTACACCCTGTTCGCCCACTGCTCGAAGCTCCGATCGTGCGTCCGTCCCCGCACGAGGGTGACGGGCTCGAAGCTGGTGGTGCCGGGAGAGACCCGCTCGGAGCCCGGGTCGCCGCCCTCCCGGCCATGGACCACCCGCGTATGCCGACGGAGCGCGCTCACCATGACGACGCCCGGCACGTACCGTCCGTCCCACTGGACGCGGAACTTGTGGTTCTTGTAGGGCACCTGCCGACCGACGTCGACGGTGAACTCCTGCGCCGAGGCGGGGACCGCGACACACGACAGGGCCAGTGCAACGATGAAACCGTTCGCGAGACGCATGGATCTGCTCCTGGTCGAGGATCGTGCGTCCAAGCTCGGACGGGCCGCGCGCCGGTGCAAGGCGGGGGACGGCTGGCGGCTGGCGGCTGGCGGCTGGCGGCTGACGGCTGGC
>CAYMLW010000141.1:504-10000 GCA_964391035.1 uncultured Gemmatimonadaceae bacterium | reverse complement strand
CTGAGCCGTCAGGAGAATCGTGACAGACCCACCTTCGGTTCATTAGAGCTTATTGGTGAAAGACCAACCATGAACCACTCCCAGATCACCTCCTTCATCTGGTCCATCGCCGACCTGATCCGCGACACCTTCAAGCGCGGCAAGTACCAGGACGTGATCCTCCCGCTGACCGTCCTGCGCCGGATCGGATCGACCAGGTGCTGGAGTCCACGAAGACCCAGGTCCTCGAGAGTACAAAGACAAGCTCGAAAACCCCGACGACCTGCTCCGCAAGGCCGCCGGCTACCCGTTCTACAACACGTCCCGCTTCACCTTCGAGCGGCTGGTGGATGACCCGCAGAAGATCGCCGCCAACCTGCGTGAGTACATCCACTCCTTCAGCCCGAACATGCGGGAGGTGATCGAGAAGTTCGACATCGACAACACCATCACGCAGCTCGACGACTCCGGTCTCCTGTTCCCGGCAATGCAGCGGTTCGCGCAGGTGGACCTGCACCAGGACCGGGTCTCGAACCCCATGATGGGCACGATCTTCGAGGAGCTGATCCGGAAGTTCAACGAGGCGCTGAAGGAGAACCCGGGCGAGCACTTCACGCCCCGCCACGCGGTTCACCTTATGTTTCGGCGAAGGGTGCTGTTAGACGAGGGACAGAGCGAGCACGAAGACCTGGAAGTTCCGTTCGCTGAACTGGCCGTGTAGGCGGGCGAAGTTCCGGGCTGTGGACGCGTGTATACCCGGCTGTCATTTGTTGCACGAGAATAGATGCCGACAAGAACCGGCCTCTGGACGGAGGTCACGACATCCGAGTTCGACCATGAGCGGGCCGCGCTGCACTTCATCCGGCAGCGCTTCCCGGAGCGGGAACCGTTCCGGGCGTGGACCAACTTCATGTTCCTGGCGGACGACGGGACACGGAACGAGGTGGACCTCCTTGTCGTGTCGCCGACCGGGGTCTACCTGGTCGAAGTCAAGAGCTATCCGGGCCGGATCGACGGGGACGCCGGAACGTGGGTGTGGACGGCGCCCGATGGGTACCGGCGAACGTTCGACAATCCGCTGCTGCTGGCGGAGCGCAAAGCGAAGAAGCTGAAGTCCCTGCTGATCAATCAGCCGTCGTTCCGCACCCCCCGGATGCGGGACGAGAGCTTCTACCTGAAGTCGGTCATCTTCCTGTCCGACCCGGAACTGACGGTCGGCTTGAATGAGCCCGGGCGTACCGACGTCTATGGGCCCGACACCGACGAGCTCGATTCCGAGCAGGCGAACGACCTCCCGGGGATCATCAAGCTGTTCACGCGGATCGATCCTCGGCATGGGCGGCAGGTCGATCGCCCACTCTCCCAGGCTATCGCCGAGGCGATGGACGACGCAGGGATCCGGGAGTCCACGACGCACCGGAAGATCGGCGAGTACGAACTCGATGAGCTGCTCGGCGAGGGCGAGGGCTGGCAGGATTTCGCGGCGCACCACCAGGGCGTCACGGCTGCCCACAAGCGCGTTCGCATTTACCTGACGGGCCGGGCCCACACCGATGAGGAGCGGGCGACACTGGTCCGGGCTGCAGAGCGGGAGTTTCGGTTCCTCCAGGGAATCGATCACCCAGGGATCGACCGTCCCGTGGACCTGGTACGCAGTCCCCGGGGTCCGGCCCTCATCTTCGAGCACGAGCCGGACGCTGAACGCCTGGACCACTGGCTCGCCGACAACGGGGAGAAGCTGGGCCTCCTGGACCGTATCGAGTTGGTCCGCAATCTGGCCGAAGCGGTCCGCCATGCTCACCGCCAGGGGCTCTATCACCGGGCGCTGGCGCCGCAGCATATCAGCGTCGTCACCCGGGGCGACAAGCGGCAACTGAAGATCCGGGACTGGCAGGCCGCAGCGCGCACGCTCAGCTCGTCGACGAGCGCGGCCGCACCGACCGAGCACATCCCGGAGCGCGTTTCCGGGCTCACCCATATCTACCTGGCGCCGGAAACGCTCCGCCTCCCGAACCCCCAGCCGATCCCGGCCGACATCTGGTCGCTGGGCGCCGTCGCGTTCCTGCTCCTCTCCGGGGAGCCGCCGGCCAAGGACCTGGATGGCCTCCACACCATCCTCCGCGAGCAGGGCCACCTGACGCTCGCGGCGGCCATGGACGCTCCGGACCGGGAGCTGGACCAGATCATCCGGCACGCCACGGCAGCGGACGCAACCAGCCGCTTCGTTTCGGTGGACGAGTTCCTGGAGTTCCTGGGCTTCGCGGTCGAAGAGCTGACGAAGCCGGAAGAGGCCGACCCGCTGAAGGCGGACCAGGGCGATGTGATCGCGGATACGTGGCAGGTCCTACGTCGAGTCGGGACGGGCAGCACCTCGCTCATCCTGATCACGGAGACGGACGAACGGAAAGAGGTCCTCAAGGTCGCGTGGAAGGAGGAATACGAGCAGCGGCTTCGGGACGAGTACGAGATCCTGGAGAGCCTGCGGCACCCCGCGATCATCGAGCCCTACGCGCTCGAGAAGATCGGGGGGCGTACCGTGCTCCGGCTCGAAGCCGCGCTCGGCAGTCTCTCCGAGGAAATCAGGGAGAACGGGGCCCTCAGCCTCGATCTCCTGGAGCGATACGGCGGGGACCTGCTGGACGCCATCGTCTTCATCGACGACGAAGGCGTTGCGCACCGCGACATCAAGCCCGACAACCTCGGGATCGCAGAACGCGGCAAGGACGACGAGCGTCACCTGGTCCTGTTCGACTTCTCCCTGTCCCGTGCGGATCCGTCGGACCTGCGCGTCGGCACGGTCGGATACCTGGACCCGTTCCTCGAGGAACGGGACAGCCGGCGTTGGGACCAGCAGGCGGAGCGCTACGCGGCTGGGGTGACGCTGTACGAGATGGCGACGGGCATGCGTCCGCAGTGGGGCGACGGGTCCACCGATCCGTCCCTCACGACGGATAAGCTCCCATTCGTCGACCGGGAGTTGTTCGACCCCGCCGTTCGAGAGCAGCTGGGTGCTTTCTTCGAGCGAGCCCTGCACCGGGAGCCGGGCCGACGGTTCGATACGGCGTCCCAGATGCGACGTGCGTGGGAACAGATCTTCAGCGGGACCGAACTGGGAGCCGGCGGGGACGGGGAGGCGCCCGCTGTCGCGGACCTGGACCTCAGCAAAGTATCGCGGGACACCGCGTTCACAGAGCTCCCGCTGGAACCGAAGGTGAGGAACGCCCTTGAACGGCTCGGGTTGCTCACAATCGGTCAACTGGTGGACTTTTCACCGGTGGAACTCGTGCGCCTGAGCGGCATCGGAGCCAGGACCCGCCGTGAGATCAACCACCTGGCCCAGCGCCTCCGCGAGGTGCTTGGCGGTGGTGCGCTGGTGGGAGAAGGCCGGGAGGCGTCGGTAGACCAGCTTGCCGACGAGCTGGTTCCCAAACCGCCGGCCGACGAGGACCATCGCACTGCGGTTGCTGCGTTCCTCGGACTCGCCGACGAGTCGGCGTCGGCATGGCCCACTCACCGGGAGACCAGCGACCTTACGGGCCTCGAGCGCGCCATCGTGGCGGGGGCTCTGTCCTCGGCACGGTCCCGGTGGACTCGTCGTCCGGAGCTCACAACGGTTCGCCGCGACCTGGTCGACCGCCTCATGCGCCGAGGAGGGGTGGCGGGTGCTGACGAGCTTGCCGCCGTCCTGCTGGCCGAACGCGGGAGCATGGCCGAGGACCCGTTGCGCACTCGACGCGCGAGGGCAGTCGTCCGGGCAGCTCTCGAGGCCGAGGGGACCCTTCAGCAGCCGCGCATGGTCGCCCGGCGAGTCGGAGAGGTATTCCTGGTTGCGTTGGACGGAGAGGTTGGCGATACCGAGGAAACGCACGAGTGGGCCTCGGACCGGCTGCTCGATGCCGCGGCCGCACTCGGAGAGGTCGCGGAGGCGGTCGTGGGTGAGGGTGGCGTTGTTTCGACCCGGGTCGCCGTGAGAGAGCTTCGATCCGTGGAGCTTCCGGAAAACGTGGGGACGTTTGAGGATGCTCGCCTGATCCGTCTGGCCGCGGCCGCATCCGGGCGAGTGTCGGTGTCTACGCGCCTGGAGCTGTACCCCACCCGGATGTCGGGCGAGCAGACCATCGAGGAAGCTCGGGGTTTGCTGCTGGACCGGCGCGGGCTGAAACCGGACGACGTTCGGGACAGGATCCGGGCTCGCTTCCCCGAGGCCGCCTCGATCCCCGGCCGCCCCGGCCTGGACCGGCTCGTCAAGACCATCGGGCTGGAGTGGAACAGGGAGGATGAGCGGTACATGCTCCCGGAGCGCGGGGGCATCCTTCCGACCCTGGTGTCGTCGAGCCGGCACTCGACCAGCTTCGCCAGCGCCGACCAGCGCGATGCGGCGATCCGGGAGATCGAGGACCGACTCGACGGATTCGTACGCTCGGGTGGGTTCCTAGCCCTGACGGTGGACCAGCGTCGCCTGATCCCGGCGGTGAGCCCTCTGGCGTCCAGGACGGGCGCTTCAACGATGGATCTCGACCGTCTCCTGATCGACGAGATGCGTGCCATCGCCGCGTCGAAGAACGCCCGTTGGGAGCGCCTCCTTCAGGCGGATGTTGAGCAGGGTGACAAAGGCTGGACCATCCTCAAACAACTCGTGGATCGGGCGATCCCGAACGTTGAAGAAACGCTCATGCAGACCGAGGGGCGGGTCGTTCTGACCGGCCTGGGTCTGCTCGCTCGATACGACCATTTCGCTCTCCTGGAAAGGCTCCGGGACGCGCTGACCCGAGGTCGGGGCGATCAGCCGCTCCAGGGGGTCCTGCTCACGGTGCCGGGCGACGACCCGTCGGCTCGGCCCGTCGTGGACGGCCGGCCCATCCCGATTATCACGGCGAACCAGTGGGCCCATCTGCCCAGCGCCTGGCTTGAAACAACCGAGGAAGGGGAGGCCGCGTGATCGACCGCGAGCTTCTGTTGAACGACACCAAGGCACTCGTCGCTGACCTGGTGGAAGACCTCCGAGTCCGAACGGATGAGGTCGACGAGATCCGCGACCACGTACGAGGCCAGTATCGGGAGGCCCGGGACGCCGGACGGACCGACCGCAGCTTCGAGGAGTGGCGGGAAGACCTTCTGGCGCAGGTCGGAGTGGGGTGGGTGCTCGCCACGGTGTTCGTGCGATTCTGTGAAGACAACCGGCTGTACGACACACCTCTCCTTTCGGGGCCCGGAGGCCGTCGCGACCTGGCGGGCGATCACCGCGCGGACTGGCTCGCGGAGCACCCGGCTGCAGGCGACCGGGAGTGGTTAAGCGAGGTGTTTGAGCGTTACCGCGTGATCCCCGCGACGGGTGAGCTGTTCGGGGACCACAACCCGCTGTGGCAGTTCGGGCCTTCGGACGATGGTGCAGGACAGATCGTGGAGCTGTGGCGCGGGCTCGATCCACAGACCGGAGAGCTCCGGCACGACTTCGCAGACCCTGACCTGGACACACGGTTTCTGGGAGATCTCTACCAGGACCTGTCAGAGCACGCCAAGGAAACATTTGCGTTGCTGCAGACGCCAGAGTTCGTTGAAGCGTTCATCTTGGAACGAACGTTAGATCCAGCGATCGAGGCCTTCGGACTCGACGAAGTGAGAATGGTCGATCCGACCTGTGGGTCGGGTCATTTCCTTCTGGGAGCCTTCGACCGGATCTTCGCCTTGTGGCGGGAACGCGAGCCTGGCACTCCTGTTCGAGATCTTGTACAGCGGACGCTCGACGCAGTCCACGGCGTCGACATCAATCCGTTCGCGGCAGAGATTGCCAGATTCCGACTGCTCGTCGCTGCCTTGAAGACGGCTTCCATTGCCGAACTGGCAGACGCCCCGGCATTCAAGCTCAACATCGCGGTTGGGGACTCCCTGATCCATGGCCGGCTTTCCGGGGAGCTGTTTTCCGCCGCAGATGTGGCTAGCCCGGCGCTTCGGCACAGGTACCCCACAGAAGACGAGGCGCTCGCGAATGAGATCCTGGAGAGCGGGTGCTATCACGCCGTGGTTGGAAACCCGCCCTACATCAACGTGAAGGATCCGGCGATGAGCGACCTCTATCGGTCGCTCTATGCCAGCTGTTATCGGCAGTATTCGCTGGTTGTCCCGTTCATGGAGCGCTTCTTCGATTTGGCTGTCGCGGCCAACGGTGGGACCCCAGGCGGCTTCGTTGGCGCTATCACGGCGAACACCTTCATGAAACGGCAGTTCGGCAGGAAGTTTGTGGAGGAATGGCTGCCGGAGAGAGATCTCACTCACGTAATCGACACGGCAGGCGCCTATATTCCCGGCCACGGCACTCCGACCGTCATTCTCTTCGGGCGGGCTCAACGCCCGGAGTCAGCTACTGTGAGAACCGTCCTGGGGATTCGCGGTGAGCCCGGTACTCCACAAGACCCGGCGGCCGGCAAGGTGTGGATTTCGATCACCACCTTGGTTGGCCAGCCAGGTTCAGAGAATGAATACGTGAGCGTGGAAGACGCGCCCAGGGAGCGGTTCGAGAGGCATCCATGGAGCCTCCAAGGGGGAGCTGCGCCTGAAGTCAACGCGGCCATCATGGATGCTGCTGTCAATACCCTCGACGAGCTTTCGGAGCTGATAGGCTACACAGGTCAAACGAATGCCGATCCTGTGTTCATAGCGAGACCGGGCGCCCATCAGCGATTTGGAGTGGAGAGTGAGGTAATAACTGAGCTCATTCGTGGGGAGATGATCCGTGATTGGGCCGTGAATCCCGAAGAAGAAGTTGTACTGCCGTATGACGTGGAGGTTGAGCGGCTCATCGATCTATCTGACCACCCCGGGTTGGCCAGACGTATGTGGCCGTACCGAACTCCGCTGGGCAATCGTAGGACATTTTCAAAACAGTCTTACTTTCAGGAGGGGAGACCCTGGTGGGAATGGCACCAGGTGTCGCTGGAGCGGATTCTCAGCTACTCAATCCTGTTCGCCTTCGTTGCCACGCACAACCACTTCTACCTGAGTCGAGGCGGGAAGGTGACGAAGCAGTCTGCGTTGCTGGTCAAGCTCAAGGGTCAAGCGACTGAAGACGCCCACATTGAGCTTTTGGGTCTCCTCAATAGCTCAGCTGCATGTTTCTGGATGAAACAGGTGTTCCACAACAAGGGCAGCACGATAGACACGCGGGGGGCACGCCAGACGACGATCCCATTCGAGGATTTCTACGAGTTTGACGGGACCAAGATGAAGCAGTTCCCGATCCCGGCCAACGCGCCCCTCGATCGAGCCCGTGAACTGGATCAGCTCGCCCAGCGCCTGTCGCGGTCATTGCCGCCGGCCATTGTAGAGGATGCAGCTCCGAACGCCGAACGGTTCGCTGAGGCGCGCAAAAGGGTCGACGCCCTCCGAGCCCGGATGGTGGCCGTGCAGGAAGAACTCGACTGGGAGTGCTATCGGCTCTACGGGTTGACCGATGAGGAGCTGACTGCTCCACCGGACCAGGTTCCGGATGTGAATAAGGGGGAACGGGCTTTCGAGATGGTTCTCGGCCGGAAGATGGCCGCTGGAGAGTTCGAGTCCACCTGGTTCGAGCGACACGGGTCGACACCGATAACCGAGCTGCCGGGGCACTGGCCCGAAGCCTACCAGCGGATTGTCGAACGTCGCATGGCGCTGATCGAATCGGATCGGTCGATCCGTCTCCTGGAGAAGCCGGAGCACAAGCGCCGCTGGAACTGGGATTCGTGGGAAGAGCTGCAGGAGGAGGCGCTCCGAAAGTGGATGCTCGATCGGCTTGAGTCGGAGGAGCTCTGGTCACAGCCCGAGTTGATGACGACGGCGCGGTTGGCGGATCGCGTCCGAGGCAGCGAAGAGTTCCTGGAGGCGGCACGGCTATACACCGGTAGGGTGGATACCGATTTGAGCAAACTCATGACATCGCTCGTCCGGGACGAGGCGGTTCCGTTTTTCGTGGGCCACCGTTTCAACGCGTCGGGGCTGCGCCGGCGCAGCGAGTGGGAGCGGGTGTGGGAGCTTCAGCGTCAGGAGGATGCCATCGACGCGAGAAGGGAGCTGCCGGAAGATCATCCGGACCACTTGAGCGCTGCTGAGGCTGATCGCCTGAAAGAGGAGAAGGGGCTGGACCAGATCCCGGTGCCGCCCAAATACCGGAAGTCGGACTACTCGGACAACACATCGTACCGCCTGCGTGGGAACCTCGATGTTCCGCAGGAGCGGTTCATTCTCTACCCCGGAACGCGCAAGGGGGCGGACACCACACCCGTGATCGGATGGGCCGGTTGGAGTCACCTGGAACGGGCGAAGGCGCTGTCGGGCCACTACGCTGCACGGAAGGATCAGGGCGCGGAAGCGCCGGAGCTGGTAGCGCTTTTGGCCGGGCTACAGGAGCTCGTGCCATGGCTGCTCCAATGGCACAACGACCTGGACCCAGAGTACGGCCAGCGGATGGGCGAGTTCTTCGCTTCTTTCGTGGAGACGGAAACGCGGGCCCTTGGCCGGACCGTGGAGGATCTGAAGACGTGGACACCGGACTGAGCCGGAGAGGAATATCGTGAGTGAGCTGCTGAAGGATCTCATCGAGATCCCGACCGAGGTCCACAAGGCCGATTTCGTCATCTCCCTTGCCGACGGGATCGATGAGCCAGAGCGGACGGTCGATACCTACGTGGTGACGAAACAGCTCGTCGAATGCTTCGATCGTGCACTAGGGTTGATCGCGTCGTCGGTGGAAGCCCGGGACAGCAAGGGTGCATACCTGCATGGCTCGTTCGGCTCGGGTAAGTCGCACTTCATGGCGGTCCTGCACCTGCTGCTCCAGGGCGACGCCCACGCGCGGTCGAAGAAGGAGCTCACCGACGTCGTCGCGAAATACGACGCCCGGCTGAACGGAAAGAACTTCCTGCTGGTTCCCTACCACATGGTTGGGGCAGAGAGCATGGAGGCAGGGGTTCTGGGCGGGTACGTCGCGCATGTGCGCAAGCTCCACCCGGAGGCTCCACTGCCCGGCGTGTATCTGGACGAGGCACTCCTTGCCGACGCACAGAAGCTCCGGGAACGGATGGGCGACGACCCGTTCTTCACGGGTCTCGGTGGCGAAGGTGGCGACGAGGGGTTCGGTGATCTGGCCGGCGGCTGGGACGCACAGCGCTTCGAGGCCGCGCTCGCCGAACAGCCGGGGTCGCCTGAGCGCAACGCTCTGGTGAGTGATTATATCGACGCATTCGCCTCCTCAGCGAAGGAGATCGCGGGGGCATCGGGTCGGGGTTTCGTCCCGTTCGCCGACGGGCTGGACGCCATCAGTCGCCATGCGAAGGGGCTGGGGTACGACGGAGTCGTTCTGTTCCTGGATGAGCTGATCCTCTGGTTCGCCAGTCGCATGGCCGACCCGTCGTTCGTGAACCGGGAAGGGCAGAAGGTGGCGAAGCTGGTGGAGGCCCCCTCGGGTGAGCGGCCGGCGCCCATCGTGAGCTTCATCGCTCGCCAGCGGGACCTCCGGGACTTCCTGGGGCAGGGAGTACCCGGC
>CAYMLW010000141.1:0-494 GCA_964391035.1 uncultured Gemmatimonadaceae bacterium | reverse complement strand
CCCGGCGCCGAGCGTCTCAACTTCGGAGAAATCCTCCAGTGGTGGGAAGGACGGTTCGACGTTATCGAGCTGTCCGACACCAACCTCCGCGCCATCGTGGAACAGCGGCTTCTGAAGCCGAAGGACGAGGAGGCCGCCCGGGTCATCGACGATGCGTTCGAGCGCCTGGCTTCCAGTGCGGGCAGCGCGTTGGACACTCTTATGACATCGTCGGCCGACCGGGACGCGTTCCGCCGGGTCTATCCGTTTTCGCCGGCCCTGATCGATTCGCTGGTCGCGGTTTCGGGCTACCTCCAGCGGGAGCGCACCGCGCTCCGGTTGCTGCTCCAGCTCCTGGTCGAGAAACGGGAGAAGCTCACGGTCGGCGATCTCGTGCCCCTCGGCGATCTCTACGATGTCATCCGGGGCGGCGAGGAGCCGTTCTCCGACGAGTTGAAGCGGCACTTCGTACGGGCGCGGGATCTCTATCAGAACAAGCTTCGCCCGATGCTGCT
>CAYMLW010000140.1:0-10118 GCA_964391035.1 uncultured Gemmatimonadaceae bacterium | reverse complement strand
GGTGCTGGGCATCTTCGCCCTCACGCTCCAGGGCGTGCAGGGGGCGATGATCGTGATGCTCAGCCATGGCGTGTCGACGGGCGCCCTGTTCCTCCTGCTCGGCATGCTGTACGAGCGACGGCACACCCGGACCATCGCCGACTTCGGTGGACTCGCGGCCGTGATGCCGGTCTTCGGGACGATCTTCATGATCACCGCGCTCGCGAGTATCGGGCTGCCGGGAACGAGCGGATTCGTCGGTGAGTTCCTGGCGCTGGTCGGGACATTCCAGACGCACCCCGTTGTGGCGCTCATTGCCACGACCGGCGTGATCTTCGCCGCGTACTACATGCTGCCGATGGTCCAGAAGATCTGGTTCAACGCGCCGGACCGGCCGGAGAACCGGAACCTCCAGGACCTGAGCCGACGGGAGCTGACCGTGCTTCTGCCGCTGGTGTTCGTGATGCTCTGGATGGGCGTGTACCCGAAGCCGTTCCTGGAGCGCACCGAGACCTCCGTCATGGAGCTGATCGAAGTGGTGGAGCAGAACCGCTTCCCCGGTCCACGCCGGTTCGGGGCCGCCCCGCGGTCCGGTGCGGTCGATGGGCCCGGGACGGAGGCGGGGGACGTCGAGGTGGTCGGGGATGCCACGGGGGATGGGGCCGGCGAAGAGGCCGGGACGGTCACTGCGGCCGGTATCGAGGAGGTCGCGGCCTCACCGGGTTCGAGGGAGGCCGCCCCGGACCAGGCCAGGATCGAGCCCCGACACGGGGCGCAGACGCGCGGAACGGATGAGACGATGAAGCTGGCGGCGACGGGGGCGGAGGGGGTGACCCATGGTCATTGATTACGCGAGTCCGCTGGACTACTTCTGGGCGCTGGCGCCGGAGATATCCCTGTCCTTCTGGGCGCTGGTCGTGCTGATGGTGGACGCCTTCCAGCGCGGCGAGAGCGAGGAACCGGCCCGGGTCAGCATCGCCTGGATCTCGGTGATCGGGATCGTGATGACCGTCGTAGCCAACAGCTGGCTCCTGACGCTCGAGGACGGGAACCCCACGGGTCCGATCGCGCTGGACACGTTCCGGGTCTACACGAACTACCTGTTCCTGGGCGCGGCGCTGCTGTTCGTGCCGCTGTCGTGGCGGTACCTGGGCGAGGAGCGGATGCGCCACGGTGAGCTGTTCAGCCTGGTCCTGCTGGCCACCGTGGGGATGATGTTCTTCGCGGGCTCGCGCGACCTGATGCTCATCTTCCTGGGTCTCGAGCTCATGTCGGTGGCGGTGTACGTGCTCACCGCCGTGAACCGACGGGACCGGCGCTCGGCGGAGGCCGGCCTCAAGTACTTCCTGCTGGGCGCGTTCTCGAGCGCGTTCTTCCTGTTCGGGATCGCCATGGTCTATGGTGGGGCCGGCACCGTGAACCTGGCCCTCATCCACTCCGCCATCGGCGGGGCGGGCGCGGACGCCAATCTCCTGGTCAAGGCGGGGATGGCGCTGCTCCTGGTCGGCTTCGGCTTCAAGGTCGCGGCCGTGCCCTTCCACATGTGGACCCCGGACGCGTACGAAGGGGCGCCAGCGCCCGTGACTGCGTTCATGGCCGCGGCCGTGAAGGCGGCGGCCTTTGCGGCGTTCCTGCGGGTGTTCCTGACCGCCTTCGTCGGGCTCTACGAGGTCTGGTTCGCCCTGGTCGCGCTGCTGGCTTTCGCGACCATGATCGCGGCCAACCTGATCGCGCTGGCGGAAGACAGCGTGAAGCGGATGCTGGCGTACTCGAGCATCGCACACGCGGGCTACCTGCTCGTAGCGGTGGCCGCCGCCAACGAGATCGGGGTGGCGTCGTTCCTGTACTATCTGGTGGTCTACACGCTCATGACCATGGGCGCGTTCGCCGTGGTCTACCTGGTGGCCCAGAGGAAGGAGCTGCGTCTCGGGCTGGCCGAGTACGGCGGACTCGGCTGGGAGGTGCCCGTCGTGGGCATCACGATGACGGTGTTCCTGCTGTCGCTGGCGGGTGTCCCGCCGACCGGCGGTTTCTGGGGTAAGTTCGCGATCCTGCGGGCGGCGGTGGAGCGAGACAAGGTTTGGCTGGCCGTAACGCTGGTCCTGACTTCCCTCGTGTCCTACTACTATTACCTGCGCGTGGCGTGGTACATGTGGTTCCGGGAGCCGGACGAGGCGGTGGCGGATCGTCGGGTGACCGTGTCGGCCGGGGTCCGGACGGTGCTGGTCGTCGCGGCCATTGCCGTCGTTCTGCTGGGGATTTTCCCCGGCCCGATCCTGGACATCGCGCAGGAGAGCGCCGGTATGCTGCTCCGGATCCCGTTCGAAGGGGTCGCCGGGCCCTGAGCGGCACGGACAGACATACGAGGCCAGAACTGCCCCGGGCCCCGCGGAGCGGGGCTCGGGCTGTTTTCACTTCTGACTGGCACGGACCGAGAGGACGAACGACATGGATCTGAACGAGCACATCTTCCGCGAGTACGACATCCGCGGGGTGGTGGAGCGGGATCTGAGCGGTGATATCCCCGAGCTTATCGGCCGCGCCTTCGGCAGCGAGCTTAGGAGCACACACGAGGGCCGCACCGATCTGACCGTGGTGGTCGGGCACGACAACCGGCCGAGCTCGCCGTCACTGGCCGCGGCGGTGGTCGCCGGGCTGCGCGAGGCGGGGGTGGGTGTCGTCCTGGTGAACACGGTCCCGACGCCGGTCCTCTACTGGGCGGAAACCCGCCTTGACGTGGATGGCGGCATCCAGATCACGGGATCCCACAACCCTCCGGAGTACAATGGCTTCAAGATGCTCGTCGAGGGCAAGTCGTTCTACGGGCATCAGATCCAGGGGCTCAAGGCCCGGATCGCGGCCGGCAGGTTCGAGGCCGGCGCCGGGGCGCTCGAGGAGCGGGCCGTGCTCGACGACTACGTGGCCGACGTGGTGGGCCGGTTCGACCCGGCCCGGCCGGTGAAGGTGGTGGCGGACTGCGGGAACGGGGCCGGGAGCCTGGTCGCCGTGCGGCTGCTGGAGGGGATCGGCGCCGACGTGATCCCACTCTACTGCGAGTCCGACGGCACGTTCCCCAACCATCATCCGGACCCCACGGTGGACGAGTACATCGAGGACCTGATTGCCCGGGTGCGTTCGGAGGGGGCGGAGGTCGGGGTCGGATTCGACGGCGATGCGGACCGGATCGGCGTGGTGGACGAGAACGGCGAGATCGTGCGGGGCGACCTGCTGCTGCTCCTCTTCGCGCTGGATGTCATGGAGCGGGACGGGTCGGGGGACCTGGTCTTCGACGTGAAGTGCTCGCAGGCGGTGCCGGAGGTCCTCGAGGCCCGTGGCGGGAACCCGGTCATGTGGAAGACCGGCCACTCGCTGATCAAGGAGAAGATGAAGGAGGTCGGTGCACCGGTGGCGGGGGAGCTGTCGGGTCACGTGTGCTTCTCCGACGACTACTACGGCTTCGACGACGCGCCCTACGCGGCCTGCCGGCTCGTCGAACTCCTGGCGCGCTCGGACCGAACGGTCTCGGAGCTGGTCGCGGAGTTCCCCTCCTATCACTCCACGCCGGAGATCCGGGTCGAGGTGCCGGAGGAGGAGAAGTTCGGGATCGTGAACCGCGCGGTGCGCGAGTTCTCCGAAGACCACGAAGTCATCGATGTGGACGGCGCCCGGGTCCTGTTCGACGGGGGGTGGGGCCTCCTGCGCGCGTCCAACACGCAGCCGGTGCTGGTGCTGCGCTACGAGGCCCGTACCGAGGCCCAACTCGAGGCGATCCGTGAGACCATGGAAGGCTGGCTGAGAACCCAGGGCGTGACGCCATAGAATGGGCCGGCGTGCTGGGCGGATCCTCCTGGCCGTCGCCGTCGGAGCGCTGCTCCTGCTGTTCCTGGGGCGCGTTGCGGTCGGTTTCTACACGGAGATCCTCTGGTACGACGCCCTCGGGTACCTGAGCACCCTGTGGCGGCGTGTCGGACTCGGGCTGACGGTCCGGGGCTCGGGCGCCGTCCTGGCCGCCGGCCTCGTGTTCGGCAACCTGTGGTGGGTCGCGCGCTATCTCGGACCCGTCCGGGTGCGCAGGGTCTACGGCAACATCGAGATCGCGGAACGGGTGCCCCGTCGGTACATGGTCCTCGGCGGAGGACTCATCGCGGTGTTGAGCGGGTGGTGGCTGGCGGACCTCCAGTTCGGGGACGACGCGGTCCTCACTCTCGTGAGCTGGCTCCTGCATGTCCCGTGGGGGGTGACCGACGCGCTCTTCGGTCGTGACGTGGCCTTCTACGTGTTCGGACTGCCGGTCCTGGCCAACGTCCTGTCCTTCCTGCTCCTGGTCCTGGTCTGGGTCCTGGCTCTGGTGGCCCTCGGCCACGTGCTGGTCGGGGGGATCCGGCTGTCGGATAATCGGCTCAGCGTGAGCGGCGCGGCGCTGAGGCACCTGGCCGTGCTGGTGGCCGCCCTCGTGGTCCTGCTCGGCGTGCGCTACTGGCTCGGCCGGTACTTCCTGGTGATCGAAGGACACGGTGTGAGCGGGAGCCTGGGCTACACGGACGTCGAGGCCCGGCTGCCGGTCTACTGGGTCATGATGCTCGTGGCGGTAGCCGCGGCCGGGACCGTGGTGTACGGCGCCTGGCGACGGTCCCTCTACCCGCCCGTCTTCGGCCTCGGCGCGCTCCTGGTGGGTGGCGTGCTCCTGACGGGCGCCTATCCGGCGCTCGTCCAGAAGTTCCAGGTCGAGCCGAACGAGCTGAGCCGGGAGACGCCGTACATCCAGTGGAACATGGACTTCACCCGGCGGGCCTACGGCCTGGACGCGCTCGAGCGGGAGGCGATCCCGTACCGGCGGTCCGCGCGACCCGGGCCGGACCAGCTCGAGGCGCTGCTGACCCAGTTCCCGGTGTGGGACCAGGAGCCGCTCCAGCGGACGTTCAACGAGATCCAGACGCTCTTCCCGTACTACTGGTTTCCGGACGTGGACTACGACCGCTATGGCCTCCCGGGCCGAAAGGTCCAGGTGGGGATCGGCGTCCGGGAATTCCGTCCCGAGGGGCTGGGCGCCGGGGCTCGGACCTGGCAGAGCCTGCACCTGAACCCGTCCTATATCCGGGGGCTGGGCGCGGTGATCGCGCCGGCCCGTCCCGTGGACGGGTCAGGCGCCCCCGACCTGTGGGTGCGCAATATCAACCCGGTGGTGAGCGACCCCGCCGCTCCAGCGGTGCTGGCGCTGAGTCGGCCGAGCGTGTTCTTCGGAGAGACCATGACCGACTACGCGGTGGTCGTGCCCGGCCGGGACAATGCCTTCACGGGCGAGCCCGGCGTCGACTTCCCCGAGGGGATCCCCCTGAGCTCCTTGTTCCGGGTGCTGGCGTTCGCGTGGCGTTTCGGCGACGAGAACCTGCTCTTCAGCGGAGAAGTGTCGCGCTCGAGCCGGGTTCTGATCCGTCGCTCGATCCGGGAGCGGGTGGAGGAGCTGGCCCCGTTCATCCTCTGGGACACGAACGCGCTGCCGGTGGTTCAGGACCACGCCATCGTCTGGATGCTGGACGGGTACACCACAGCCGCGTCGTTCCCCCTGTCCCGCCCTATCTCGCTGGGCCGCCGCTCCGTACGGTACCTGCGGAACTCGGTGAAGGCGGTGGTGCACGGGATCACGGGCGACGTCACGCTCTACGCGATGGACGACGACCCGATCCTCGCCGCGTACCGTCGGGTTTTCCCGGAGCTGGTCCAGCCGCTGGATCGGATGCCGATGCAGCTCACACAGCACCTGCGCTACCCGGAGCTGGCGCTGCTGGCCCAGGCCGAGATCCTCCAGGAATACCATGTGGAGCGGGTCGAGGGGTTCTACGCGGGCCAGGATGTGTGGCAGCGTCCCCAGGGCACGGCACCGAACGGCGGAGTGCGGGAGTACCGCCCGCTCTACGCCCTGATGCCGCTGCCGGGCGGCGGTGTGGCGTACCGGGTCGTGCTCCCGTTCATCGCGCGGGCACGTCAGAACATGACCGCGGTGCTCATTGCCCGGAACGACGTCGACGGATACGGCGCGCTGACGCTCTACGAGTTTCCACGAGACCAGCAGATCCCGGGCCCCGGCCAGGTGCAGGCGGTGATCGAGCAGGACGCCGAGATCTCGCCGGAGCTCTCGCTGCTGCGCCAGCGAGGCAGCGGGGTGGACGTGGGTCAGCTCCGGGTCGTACCCCTGGACAGCGCCGTGCTGTACATCCAGCCGCTGTTCCTGAGCGCGGACCAGAACGCGATCCCCGAGCTCTCCCGCGTGGTGGTCAGTGATGGCGAGAACGTGAGCATGGCTCGCACGCTTCCGGCCGCGTTGGCCGGACTGCAGGGTGGCGCGGCGCCCGTCGAGGAGACGGCCATGCCCGAGCGGACGAGCTGGCCGGGAGAAGCGCTGGACCTGCTGAACCGGGCGGAAGCCAGTCTCCGGGCCGGGGACTGGGAGGGGTATGGACGGTTACTCGAGGAGCTGCGAGGGCTCCTCGAGCGGATCAACCGTGAGGACACGGGGCAGAGCCCATGATGAGGCGGAAGACGAGCGGTCCGGTCAGGCGCTGGCCGGTCTGTTGCAGGGCCCAGAGGGCCGGGTTATGATGGCGCCGCCGGACCGGTCGCGGACGATCGTGGTGGCGCTGGGTGGCAATGCGCTCCAGCCGGCCCAGGGTCGGGGCGACATCTACGAGCAGTTCGCCCATACCCGGTCGAGTCTGGAGCCACTGGTCGCGCTGGCCCGGGAGGGCTGGCGCATCGCGATCGTGCACGGGAACGGGCCCCAGATCGGCGACGACCTGCGCCGCAACGAGCTCGCGGCCGACCTGCTCCCGCCGCTGCCCGTCGGGGTGCTGGTGGCGGGGACCGAGGGCTGGATCGGCTACATGATCCAGCAGTCGCTGAAGAACGCGCTGGAGCGGTTCGGGGTCAAGCGGGACGTGGTCACGCTGGTGACGCAGGTGGTGGTGGACCCGGCGGACCCGGTGGTTACGAGGCCGGAGAAGCCGATCGGTCGGCCCATGGACGAGCCCGCCGCCCGTCGTCTGATGGCGGCCGGCGAGCCCGTGGCCGAGACGCCCAACGGCTGGCGACGGCTGATCGGATCACCGCATCCGCTCCGGATCGTGGAGCACGAACAGATCCGGATGTTGATGAAGGCGGGCACGATCGTGATCGCGGCAGGGGGCGGCGGGACCCCGGTCTACATCGATCCGGAGCTGGGCATGGAAGGGCTGGATGCCGTGATCGACAAGGACCGGGCCGCCCAGGTGCTGGCCGGGGACATCGACGCCGGGGAGTTCGTGATCCTGACCGATGTCGAGGGGGTGTACCGGAACTTCGGCACGCCCGACCAGGCGTTGATCGGCACATTGACGGTGGACGAGGCCCGGGAGCTCCTGGACGGGGGCGTGCTGGGTGCCGGAAGCATGGCGCCGAAGGTGGAAGCGTGCATCGCATTCGTCGAGAGCGGCGGGATCGCGGCCCATATCGGGCGACTCGACGCGGGGCTGGACGTGGTAGAGGGACGAACTGGAACGACCATACGCGCATAGGCAACCATGAACATCCACGAGTATCAAGCGAAGGAGATCTTCCGCGATCACGGACTCCCGGTACCGCCCGGGGAGATCGCGACCACGCCGGACGAGGCCGAAGCCCTGGCGGAGAAGTACGGGGGCACCGTGGTGGTGAAAGCCCAGGTCCATGCCGGCGGCCGGGGCAAGGCGGGGGGCGTGAAGCTCGCCAGTAGCGCCGCCGAAGCCCGGTCGCATGCCGAGAGCATCCTGGGGATGGAGATCAAGGGACTCACGGTCGAGAAGGTGCTGGTCACGCCCGCCGAGGACATCGAGACGGAAGCCTACGTGGGCGTGATCGTGGACCGGGCCAGCAAGCGGCCGGTCTTGATGGTCAGCCGCGAGGGTGGCGTCGACATCGAAGAGGTCGCGGCGACGAACCCCGAAGCGATCCGGCGCGTGGCCGTGGATCCGCGGTACGGTCTCCGTCCCTTCCAGGCCTACTGGCTCGGGGCGAGTCTGTACGACGACCCGAAGCAGCAGCAGGCTGCGGCCAGGGTCATGGGACAGCTCTACGACGCGTTCCAGGCCGCGGGCGCGAGCCTGGCCGAGATCAACCCGCTGATCACGACACCGGCGGGCGAGGTCAAGGCCATCGACGCGAAGATGAACATCGACGACAACGAGCTGTTCCGGAAGCCGGACATCGAGGCCCTTCGGGACACCTCGGCGGAGCCGGCCTCGGAGACGAAGGCCCGGGACGCGAGCCTCACGTACATCAAGCTCGATGGGAACATCGGCGCGGTCGTGAACGGGGCCGGTCTGGCCATGGCGACCATGGACCTGATCAAGTTCTACGGCGGGGAGCCTGCCAACTTCCTGGACATCGGCGGGTCCTCGAGCCCCGAGAAGGTCATCACCGCGCTGGAGATCATCACGAGCGATCCGAACGTGAAGGTGATCCTCTTCAACATCTTCGGCGGCATCACCCGCTGCGACGACGTGGCGAACGGGATCGTGACCGCCGCCAAGCAGATGGACTTCGGGCTGCCGTTGGTGATCCGGTTGACGGGGACGAACGAGGAGGAGGGCGTCCGCATCCTGGAAGAGGCCGGGTACAGCGCCTCGACGTCCATGGACGAGGTCGTGCAGCGGGCAGTGGGGATGGCCGGCTGAAGCCGGCTTCGCAGTCGTAGTCGTACTCGTACTCGGGCTCATTCGACAGCGGGAAGCTGAGACAGAATCATGGCGATTTTCATAGACAACGACACGCGGCTGGTGGTGCAGGGGATCACGGGACGCGACGGCTCGTTCCATACCCAGCAGATGATGGAGTACGAAACGAACGTCGTGGCCGGCGTCACCCCTGGGAAGGGCGGCCAGACGTTCGATGCAGGCGGCGCGGGCAGCGTGCCGATCTTCGACAGTCTGGACCGGGCCGTGGAGGAGACGGGCGCCAACACGAGCGTGATCTACGTTCCGCCCCGGTTCGCGGCCGACGCGATCATGGAGGCCGCCGAGGCCGGCATCGAGCTCATCGTGGCCATCACCGAGGGCGTTCCGGTCCTGGACATGACGCGGGTCTACCCCTACGTACAGGAGCGCGGCGCGCGCCTGCTCGGGCCGAACTGCCCGGGCGCCCTCTCCCCGGGGAAGGCGAAGGTCGGCATCATGCCCGGCTCGATCGTGGCGGAAGGCAGGGTCGGGGTGGTGTCCCGCTCGGGGACGCTGACCTACGAGGTGGTCTACCAGCTCACGCAGGCCGGGATCGGCCAGTCCACCTGCATCGGGATCGGCGGGGATCCGATCATCGGGACCAACTTCATCGACACGCTGACCGCGTTCGAAGCCGATGCCGAGACCGACGCCGTGGTCATGATCGGCGAGATCGGCGGCACCGATGAGCAGGAGGCCGCGGCCTTCGTCAAGGCGAACATGTCGAAGCCGGTGGTCGGCTTCATTGCCGGCCAGACGGCACCCCCGGGACGCCGCATGGGCCACGCCGGCGCCATTATCAGCGGCTCGGCCGGCACCGCCGAGGAGAAGATGCAGTCCTTCGAGGACAACGAGATCGCCGTGATGAAGCGGCCATCCGACGTGGTCGAGCTGGTCCGGGCCGCGCTCTAGGCCGCCCCCCGGCTCCCGGGGGCCGTGCTCGAACCCCGGGAGCCCCTCGACGTGCTCCGGGACGTCCGGTCCGCTGATCGGCGCTCCGGGCACGTCCGTTCTTTCTTGATCGTAGACGCACTGGAATACAGGAAATGGGAAGCCCCATGGAACGGACACTCGCCATCGTCAAGCCCGACGCGACCGGGCGCAATCTCACCGGCCGGATCCTGGCCCACCTGGAAGAGGCCGGGTTCCACGTCCGGGCGATCCGCAGCACGCGACTCAGCGTCGACCAGGCTGGGGAGTTCTACGCCGTGCATCGGGGCCGCCCGTTCTACGACGAGCTGGTCGAGTTCATGACCTCCGGGGTGGTCGTCCCGATGGTCCTCGAGCGGGAGGATGCCGTGGCCCGCCTGCGCGAGGTCATCGGCGCCACCGACCCGGCAGAGGCGGAGGAAGGCACGGTCCGGGCACTGTTCGCGGAGTCGAAGGGCCGCAACTCGATCCACGCCTCCGACGCCC
>CAYMLW010000139.1:3758-10163 GCA_964391035.1 uncultured Gemmatimonadaceae bacterium | reverse complement strand
GCTCCAGGACTTCCACCTCTACTTCGTCAGCCGCTACGGCTTCCGGCCCAGCAAGATCGCCTTCCTGGCACACGCCGCCTGGGGCGACCGGGAGCTCGGCGACTGGCCCGAGATCATCCCGCCCGAGGGACGGCACGAGTACGACCTCGCCACCATCAAGAAATGGCTCGAGGTCTTCCTCTACCGCTTCTTCGAGATCAGCCAGTTCAAGCGCAGCGCCATGCCCAATGGCCCCAAGGTCGGGTCCGGCGGCTCCCTCAGCCCCCGCGGCGACTGGCGCGCACCCAGCGACGCCAGCGCCACACCCTGGCTCGAGGAGATCCGCGCGAACGTGCCGGACGGCTGACGGCTGACGGCTGGCGGCTGGCGGCTGGCGGCTGACGGCTGGCGGCTGGCGGCTGGCGGCTGACGGCTGGCGGCTGACCGCCGGGTGATTCAGTGCACCGAGGTCCCGAACGGAGTCAGGGGCTCGGGCCACGGCCCGCTGTCGGCCGCCAGGCTGACAGATCACGGCCTTCCGTCCGGTGTCGTCGCCGGGAATCGTCGAAATCCGGGCCGCCCGTTCGTTGGGGTATCGACGGGCGGCGCGAGGTCGCCCGGTCTACCCCTACCCGAAGGAGGACGTGATGCGGTACCTGCTGCTGATCTACGAGCACGAGAACAACCCGCCGCCCGACGAGGCGGAGATGGGGAAGTGGTTCGAGTACACGGACGCATTGCGGGAGGCGGGCGCCATGGAGGCGGGGGAGGCGCTGCATCCCACGCCGACGGCCACGACGGTGCGGCTGCGGAACGGGGAGACGGTGGCGACGGACGGCCCGTTCGCGGAGACCAAGGAACAGCTGGGCGGCTTCTACCTGATCGACGTGCCGGACCTGGACGCTGCGCTGGAGTGGGCGGCGAAGATGCCGAATGCCCACAGGGGCTCCACCGAGGTGCGCCCGATCCTGGAGTTCGACCAGGGGTGATGCCCGCCTCGATCGACCGCGACCGTCGCGCCGGCGCGGGCCGGGCCCCGGGGCCGCGGTGAAGGCTCCGACCACGGCGACGAGCGGGGCCGGGGACCATCCCGACCCCACCGCCGCCGTGGAGGCGGTGTACCAGGAGGAGCGAGCGGCGATTCTGGCGTCGCTGATCCGCAGGGTCGATGACTTCGAGCTGGCGGAGGACGTGCTCCAGGACGCCTTCGCGACGGCGCTCGAGCAATGGGAGGCGGGGGGCGTCCCCGCCAATCCGGCGGGCTGGATCATGACCACCGCCAGACGACGCGCCATCGACTGGGTCCGGCGAGCCCGTCGGTTCCGGGAGAAGGCCGCGGTCCTGGCGCGGTTGGCGGAGGAGGAGCGGCCCGGGGGCGCCCGTCATGCTCCCCGGGGAAGACGGCGTGCCCCACGACGACCGGCTCCGACTGCTCTTCACATGCTGCCACCCGGCTCTCGGACTGGACGCGCAGGTGGCGCTCACGCTACGGGCAGTGGCGGGGCTGACCACCCGGGAGATCGCCCGGGCATTCCTCGTCCCCCGACACCACCATGGGTCAGCGGCTCGTGCGTGCGAAGCGGAAGATCCGGGACGCGGGGATCCCGTTCCGGGTGCCGGGCGCGCCGGCCGTCCGGGATCGGCTCGACGCGGTCCTGGCCGTCATCTATCTGGTCTTCAACGAGGGCTACACGGCCGCGGCCGGCGAGGGGCTCATCCGGGACGAGCTGTGCCTCGAGGCGATCCGGCTCGCCCGCCTGGTGGTCGGGCTGGTCCCGGACGACCCGGAGCCCCGGGGCCTCCTCGCGCTCCTCCTGCTCCAGCACTCCCGTCGGGCCGCCCGGCTCGACGCCGGGGGCCACCTGGTGCCCCTCGAGGACCAGGACCGCTCCGCCTGGGACGCCGACCTCATCGCCGAGGGAACGACCCACGTGGACGAGGCCATCGGCCGCGGGCGCGTCGGCTCCTATCAGATCCAGGCCGCCATCGCCGCGCTCCACGCCGCCAGCGCCACCCCCGCGGACACCGACTGGAAGCAGATCGCGGGGCTCTACGCCGTCCTGGCCCGGATCCAGCCCACGCCGGTGGTCCTGCTGAACCAGGCGGTGGCCGTGGCCATGGCCGACGGGATCGACAACGGGCTCGCCCGGGTCGAAGCCCTCGCCGACGCGCCCGGATTCGACCGCTACGCCCTCTACCACGCCGCCCGGGCCGACCTCCTGCGGCGCGCCGGACGCCCCGACGGGGCCGCGTCGTGGTACCGCCGCGCCATCGAGCTGGCCGGCAACTCGGTCGAGCGCCGTTACCTCGAGCGGCGGCTGGCGGAGGTGGAGGCGTCGACGGACGCGCAGGAGTCGGACGCGTTAGGGTCGACGGACGCGCAGGGGTCTGGCGGAGGCGTAGGAGCCCCGGCCCCTACAGGAAGGACCACAGGTCGGGATCGACCGACAGGATCAGGACGCCATCCCGAGAGTCGGTGGGCAGGGCGTAGTCGATCCGCACCACGCCGTCGACCAGCCCGACGCCGAGCCCGACACTCGCCCGCAGCCCGCCGGTGGACTCGGGGGCCCACGGCGCCAGCGCCGGAGCCGGGTCGGACCCGGGCGGTAGGGACGGATCGGCGACGCCCCCGGCGGGGACCGCCGGCGTCGACCCGTCGGCCCAGCCGACGGCGCCGAAGGCTCGGAGCCGCACGAGCCGGGGCACCACCTGCTGCCAGACGGTGGCGTCGAGCACGGCGGCGCGGCTGCCGGCGTACTCGTGGAAGGGGTGCCCGGGCAGCGTCCCCGGTCCGCCGATGTACCAGAGCTGATCGTCGGCCAGCCCGGCGCCGAGTCCCACCGTGGCCCGGGTTTCGAGCCCGCGCCGCCGGGCGTGGTCGGCCCAGCGGCCATCCAGGTGAGCCCGGTAGCGGACGAACGGGTCGGCGAGCGTCGGCGGATCCCCTCCGGGTCGGTTGAGGGCTGTGGCCCCGCCGACCTCGAGGCGCTGCTCGAATACCATGCCCACGGGCCCCAGCGAAGTGCGACGCGAGCCCTCGACTCCCACCCTCACACGCGACCCCGCCCGGACCGGCACGACGGGTCGGAACGGATCGTCCTCATCGCCAGGCGCGTGCACGCGGGCCTGCTCGATCGGCTCGAGCACGTCGAAGGCGGCCATGAACCGGGTGCGGCCGGACCGGCCGTCCCCGCGACGGTATGCCAACTCTACGCCCGATACCGGCACGACGTCCCGGTAGTCCCGACCCAGGAGGGCGCTCGAGGCCGAGGACATCAGCCCCGACGTGGCCGGCCGCAGGCCCACGTCCATCGGTCGGCTCAGATAGGCCTCGCCCTGCCAACGGGGTCCGGGATCCGGCCCGGCCGGCCGCCACCCCACCCGGGCGAGGGGGTCGCCGCTGCCCCACGCGTAGCCGCCGTATGCATAGAGCTGGGACCGCCCCAGCCCGATGGCGACGCCGCCGCCCGTGACGAGACCCTCGCTGCGACCGAACCGGAGGATGTCGGAGGCGCCGGGAGCGAAGAAGCGAAGCCGGGGCACGCCCCGGAGGAATCGCTCCCGCAGAATCCGGCCGGCAATAGCCTCGACGTCCACTTCGTCGAGGGTGCCCGGCTCCGCGCCCACCAGGCCGACCGCCTCGAAGCCGTCGTACAGCCCCTCCTCGAAGTGGTACTCCGCCAGCCGCTCGGGCCCGGCGGCCAGGACCACCTCGCGGCCACCGAAGAAGTGGTCCGGGAGCGGCAGGTTGATGTCGTAGTCGCTGACCCGGAGCGCCGCCCGGATCACCGTCCCGACGTCCAGGTCGATCTCCGGGAGCTCTCGCCGCACCAGGAGCCGCTGCTCCCGGGGCAGCCAGTAGCGCCCCTCCCAGAGCGCGTTCTCGAGCATGATCTCGACGCGCTCGTTGCGCGGGTCGATGTACGACGCCGGCGTGAAGGTGAAGGCGAGGCGGACGAGGTCGCCGCGGGCCCGCTCCACGTACAGCGAGCCCACGATCCCCGGGATCTCGAACACCCTGGGCCGGACCTGGATCTCGTAGACGCGGATGGGGTCGGGCTCGCCGGGCAGCCGGATCGTGGTGGAGTCGCCCAGACGGAACTCGTAGTAGCCGGCACCCTCCCGGGCCAGGGGGTGGATCACGTTGCGGACGTCCCGGCCCTCGCCCACCCGGATCACATCGTCGAACCCGTTCTGGATCACCGTGTAGCGGTCCAGGTAGTAGCGGAAATCCCGGATCGGGAACTGCTCCTCCGACCGCATCCCGTGGATCACCTGCTTCACCCGGTCGGGCTGACCCCAGTACAGCTCGAGCGCCACCTGGTCCGCCCGCAGGAGCACCGGCTCGGGCTCCGATTCCCGGTCGATGAAGAAGTAGATGTGCCCGCTCACGTCGGCCCGGTAGTTCCGCAGCGCCGAGTCGGCCATCGGCAGGCGACGCCGCTGCCGCGCCATTTCCGCCAGCTCCAGCGCCCGGGGCGAGTTCCAGCCCTCCTCGCCCCGGGGCGTCTGCACGAGCCGGGTCGTATCCTGGGCGGCGGCCGGCGCCGTAAGGACCGGGGCCGGAGCCAGAAGCACGGCGAGTGCCGCGGCCAGTACCCCCCCGGTCGCCGGGACGGGACGGCTCCCCGTGGCGAGCGGCCTCCGGATCGACGGCGCGGGACGGAGAGGCCGGTGCGCCGCGGAGGTCCGGCAGCGACGTCGCATGGTCAGGCCCTGTGCAGGACCCGGCTCCCCGCCATGGCGAGGAAGAACAGCGCAGCGGCCAAGAGCACGATGGCGGCGCCGGACGGGAGGTTCACCACCCAGGAGAGCCAGAGACCGCCCACCACCGAGACCAGCGCCGCGGCCACCGAGAGGAGGAGCATGGAGCGAACGCCGGGAGCGAGCAGCTGTGCCGTCGCCGCGGGGATCACCAGGAAAGCCGAGAGCAGGACGATCCCGACCACCTTGATAGCCGACACGATCGTGATGGCAAGGAGCGTGAGAAGCAGGTAGCGCAGGCGCGCGGCGGGGAGGCCGGCCGCCCGGGCGGTCTCTTCGTCCACGCTGATGAAGAGCAGCTCCTTGAAGAAGAAGAGCGTGACGGCCAGCGTCACGCCCACGAGCACGGCGGCGAAGACAAGGTCCGACTCCTGGACGAGCAGGATGTTGCCGAACAGGTAGCCCAGGAGGTCCTGGCGGTAGCTGGGCGTCCCCGCCATGAGGGCGACGCCGAGGGCCATGGCGGTGGGGAAGAAGATGCCGATGGCGGTCTCCTCGGAGAGACGACCCCGGCCGGCCACGGCGCCGATCAGCCACGCCACGCCCACGGAGAAGCCCAGGGCCGCGAAGAGGGGGTCGATGCCCAGGAGCACCCCCAGCGCCACGCCCCCCAGCGCCGCATGGGAGATCCCGACGCCCACGAACGCCATCCGCCGGAGCACGACGAAGAAGGCCAGGACGGCGCAGCCCACGCCCATGACCAACCCGGCCATCAGCGCCCGTCGACCGAACTCGTACGATAGCAGCTCGATCACGACCGCTCCCGGTGGACGTGGTCGTGGGGGAAGTGGTAGACGCGGTCGAGCTGCTCCGAGTCCAGGATCTCCTCCGGCCGCCCTGCGGCCCGGACGGTCCGGTCGACCAGCAGCACGGCGTCGGCGTGCTGGGCCACCACCTCCACGTCGTGGGACGCGGCCAGCAGGGTCAACCCCTCCGTGCGCTGGAGCGCGCAGCACATGTCGTAGAAGCGGGCCTGGGCCGCGGGGTCGAGGCCCGCCGTGGGCTCGTCCAGGAGCAGGAGCTGCGGCTCGCCCACCAGCGCCCGGGCGATCAGGGCCCGGCGCTGCTGCCCGCCGGACAGCTCGCCGAACCGGCGGTCGCGCCGGTCGGCCAGACGGACCCGCTCGAGGGCCCGGAGAACGGCGTCCCGATCGGCCCGGCCCGGCCGACGACCGTAGCCCATGTTCCGGTACCGGCCCATGAGGACCACGTCCGCCACGGTCAGCGGAAACCCTTCGGGGACGCCCGTCTTCTGGGGTACGTAGCCCAGAAGATGGCCGCGGGAGCCGGGGTCCTCGCCCAGCACCCGGATCCGGCCGGATCGCGGGCGTTGGAGGCCGAGGAGCAGTCTGAGGATCGTGGTCTTCCCGGCCCCGTTCGGCCCGATCAGCGCGGTGAACGTGCCGTCCGGGACCTCGAACGTGACGTCCCGCAGCACGTCCTCCGACCGGTACCCGAACGACACGCCATCGAAGACGATGGCGCTGCCGGTGCCTGTCCCGCTCATGGCCGGGCTCCCAGCGCCCGGGCGAACGCGGCCGTGTTGAAACGCATCAGCGACAGGTAGTCATCGCGGCCGGGCAGGTCCGCCCCGCCCATCGGGTCGGCGATCACCACCCGGGCATCGAGCTCGTCGGCCAGGGCATCGGCGCCCGCGCGACC
>CAYMLW010000139.1:0-3748 GCA_964391035.1 uncultured Gemmatimonadaceae bacterium | reverse complement strand
CGCGACCCAACTGTGGCTCGGCGATCACCGCCGCTAGACCCAGCGACCGGGCGGTGTCCACCAGTCGGGCCAGCGCCCGGCTCCCCGGCTCGTTCCCGGGCGCCGCGTGCAGCACCCCGGCCTGCTCGAGATCGTAGCGCTCGGCGTAGTAGGTCCACGCCGGATGGACCGCGACGAACCGCCGCGAAGTCGCGCCGGCGAGTGCCCCCCGGATCTCCCGGTCCAGCGCGGTGAGCGAGTCGGCGAATGCGGCCGCCCGGTCCCGGATGGCCCCGGCCGAATCCGGGGCGAGGTCCACCAGCGCCTCCGTCACCGCCGGCACCAGCACATCCCGGACGCGCAGCGGGTCCAGCCAGACATGGGGATTGCCGGTGTGCTCATCGTGGTCGGCTTCGGCGACGAGGACCATGCCTTCCGTGAAGGTCACCATCGGGGCGTCCGTCGGCGGCGCGAGCCAGGCATCGGCCGCGCCGCCCACCCGTACGATCAGATCGGCGCCGTCCAGCGTCTCGGCGTCCCGCGGCGTCGGCTCGTAGCCGTGGGCATGGGCGCCGGGCGGCAGGAGCGTCGATACCGCCGCCGCGTCCCCCGCCAGGGCCGCGACCACCGCCGCCACCGGGTGGATCGTGGCCACGACGTGAGGTCCGGCTTCACGAGGCGGAGGGGGCGAGACGCACCCGGCTACACCGAGCAGGACGAGGACCCCGATTGATGTTCGTCGCATGGGGGAGGATGATAGACCGACGGCGGAGTGCACGGTAGGGTGCCCCCCCGCCCCCTGGCCCTGCGCGGCCCCTTGCCGTGACGGGTCTGATACCGGACCTTAACGACGGTTCTCAATCCCCACAATAAGGCCCAGGAGATCCGAGATGCCTCGATCAATCCCGCGTGCGGCGCTGGCCGTGCTCCTGTGTGGAGCCGCCGCGCCACTGACCGGACAGGGCTCCAGCGTGTACAACCAGAGCGCGTGCGCCAGCGCCCGGGCTGGCGCGGTCGCGGCGACCCCGTGCGCCGACGCATCCAGCGTGTACTACAACCCGGCCCTGCTGTCGATGCTGCCGGCGTCCGCGTCCGCCGGCTTCACCGCCGTCTACAACGAGGGTTCGTTCACCTACGACACGACGGGCGTGGTGGTGGAGCGGGAGGGCGCGGTCCCCATCGTCCCCCAGGCGTACGCCTCCTATCGCTTCGGCGCCTCGAAACGACTCGCGGCCGGGTTCGGCGTCTGGGCGCCGTACGGGCTCGGGATCGAGTGGCCCGAGACCTTCGAAGGCCGGTTCATCTCCTGGAAGACCCAGCTCCGGGGCATCTACCTCCAGCCGACGCTGGCCTACCAGCTCATCCCCGGCAAGCTCGCCGTCGGCGGGGGCATCAACTTCGTCCTGGGCGGGATCGAGATCAACCAGCACGTCGACGCCCCGGTAGCCGATGACCAGCTGGCCGGCCTGGGGATCCCCCTCGGCACCGACATCGCCAGCGCCCAGCTCGCCGGCGATGGCACCGGGATCGGCGGTCAGCTCGCCGTCTACTGGCGCCCCACCGACCGGATCGCCGTCGGCGCACGCTACATGCTCCCCGTCACCGTCGACCTCGAAGGCGACGCCGACTTCGAGCAGATCCTGAATCCCGACCGGATCCTCAGTCTGCCCGCGCCGACCGGCGGCTTCATGGCCGTCCCTCTCGACAACCTGACCGCGCCGCTCTTCGAGCCCGGCCAGACCCTGGCCGACCAGGGCGCCACCGCGTCCCTCGAGTTCCCGCCCCAGGCCGTCATCGGGATCATGGTCCAGGCGACCCCCTTCCTCGCCCTCTCCGGCGACTACCAGTGGACCGGCTGGAGCACCTTCGACGAGCTCGTGGCCGCCTTCGACGGCGGCGCGCCCGACCTCGCCCTGACCCTCGACTACGTCGACACCCACACCTTCCGGACCGGCGCGGGCCTCACCCTCGCACCCGGGTTCGAGGCACGCGGCGGGTTCATCTACAACACCGCGGCGTCCCCCGACGAGTCGGTGACGCCGATCCTGCCCGAGGCGGAGCGCCACCTGTACACCGCAGGCCTCGGCTACCGGATCGGGAAGATCCAGGCGGACGTCTACTACAACTACGTGAACCAGGCCGACCGAAGGGGCCGGGTCCGGACCGAGCTGCCCCCCTCCCTGATCCAGGAGACGGCGGACCAGCTCAACGTCGGCGTCTATTCCACCACCGCGCACCTCGTGGGACTGACGCTGTCCTACGTGTTCGGCAGCGAGCGCTGAGGAAGGGAGAATCGAGATGACCAAGCACAGCCATCGCCCGATCCGCAGGGTCCTCGGCGCACTCCTCGTCGTGACGGCCATCGGCGGCTGCATCGAAGGGGACGAGCCGTTCCTGGTCGAGCCCGATGCCGGGCCGCTTTTCGACCGCTACGTGTCCCTCGGCAACTCCATCACCGCCGGGTTCCAGTCCAGCGGGATCAACATCGAGCTCCAGCGGGAGGCCTATCCCGTCCTCCTGGCCGGGAAGGCCGGCGCATCGTTCGGGATCCCCGAGCTCGCCATGCCCGGCTGCCCGCCACCCACCACGGCGCCCCTGGGCCCGCCCATCTCCGATGTGGCGTGTGGCGCCCGCAGACTGGTGCCCCCCAGGATCGTCCAGAACCTGGCCGTGCCCGGCGCCACCACCGATGACGTGACCGATCCCATCGGTACCGGCACGATCCTCAACACCCTGATCCTCGGCGGGCGCACCCAGGTCTCGGCCATGCTCGACGTGGACCCGACCCTCGTCTCCGTCTGGATCGGCAACAACGACGCCCTCACCGCCGTCCTGTCCGGCGACACCCTCACCCTCACCGCCGTCGCCGACTTCCAGGCCGCATACGACGAGATCGTCGCCGGCATCCTCGACACCAGTGCCGAGGATGCCATCCTCGTCGGCGCCGCCGATGCCGCGGTCATCGCGCCCGCGCTCCAGCCCGGCGCCTACTTCTGGGCTGTCGCACAGGCGCCACCGCCCGGACTGCCACCCCTGGCCGTCAGCGACAACTGCGCGCCGTTCACGCCCGCCGGGCCGAACCCGCTGGCCGGCAACCTGATCTCGTTCGCCGGCGTGGCACAGGCGATCGCCACCCAGGCCTTCCCCCTCACCATCGATTGCACCATGGGCGTGCGCTGGTACCACGCGGAGTCCGATACATTCCAGTGGGGATTCATGCTGACGGCGGAAGAGCGCACCGCCATCGCCCGGCGCGTCGCCGCGTTCAACGCATACATCCAGCAGCAGGCCACCGCCAACGGCTGGATCTACGTCGATCCCGCCACCACCTGGTACGCCAACGGGCTGGCCGACCCGAACCAGGTCCGGAAGTGCCAGCTGCTGCCCGGCGCCACCGACGCGGCCTCCTTCATGGCGGCCGTCCAGAACTCCTGTCCCGTCGACCTCGCCGGTGACTTTTTCGGGAGCTTCTTCTCCCACGACGGCGTGCACCCGTCCGGGGCCGGACACGGGGTCATCGCCGACACGCTGGCTTCACGGCTGAACGAGAAGCACGGGCTGTCCCTGCCGGTGGGACAGTAGCCCGCCCCGGGGACACGGCACGGGTCCGACGGCCCGTGCACGACAGCGGGCCCGGCGCGAATGCTCAGCGCGCCGGGCCCGCTCCCCTTCGATAGACCTGTCCACCGCCACAGACCCGTCCCCCGCCACGGACCCGTCCACCGCCATGGCCCGTCCGGCGGGTGGCTGTCGGCCTGCGGTGGAGGAG
>CAYMLW010000138.1:2442-10257 GCA_964391035.1 uncultured Gemmatimonadaceae bacterium | reverse complement strand
ATGAGCCGGCTGTACGACGGCAGCTCGACCTCGACCCGCAGCACGTGGCCATCCAGCTTCGTGACCTCCGTATCGACGTGCTCTTCGAGGAGCTTCCGCATCGGTTCGTTCCGCGGCATGATCTCGCCACGGAACCGTCGCACGCCTCGCTCCCGCGCGGCCGCGGCCAGGCGAAGCAGCAGCAGCGACCCCAGCCCCTTCCGCTGGACCGCATCCACGACCGTGACCGCCGCTTCCGCGACCTCCGGCTCCCCCGGCACCCGGGCGAACCGGGCGACGCCGAGCCCATCCCCCGGACCGCTGTCCGCCTCCAGCCGCACGGCGCCGATGGCGAACCGGTCCTCGCCGTCCAGCGTCGTCAGCGCCGTCAGCTCCCCTTCGGAGAGCGCCGTCTTCCGGCCCATGAACCGCAGGTACCGGCTCTCCGACGACAGCGCGGCGAACCCCTGTCGCAGCCGCTCCCGATCCTCCGGTCCCACCACCCGCAGCAGCACCCGGGTGCCGTCGCTCAGCTCCGTCTCCTCCCGGTACCTCTCGTCAAAGTGGTAGCGATGACCGGACACCTCTCCGCCCGGGTTCGGGGACATCGATGCCGGGGGTATGACATCGGAGCTACCAGATGCATGCAGCCCCGACTCGCCCCGCGCAAGAGAGCAGTATGTCAATCCCCCGCGTCCGGCAACGCCTCCGGCTCGAGCCAGGGCATCGACGGCACCGGCACGGCACGCTGGAACGGACCCGCCCGGAGCACGTCCCAGAGCCCGGACGCCTCGAGCAGCCGCCCCGAGAAAACGGCCACGCCCCGGCCGCCGGCTTCCCGTGCGCGGTAGATCTGCCGTACCACATCGCAGCCGAGGCAGAAGCCGTCGGACCGCGACTCGACCCCCATCCCGATGTACAGGTGCCGGTCGGTCACGCGGTCGGCGAACTCGTCGGCCAGGTAGGCGAAATCGAGCCGGTCGCCATAGACGGGCGCGATGTCCCAGTAGATCATGGGGGCGATGGCGTCGACGAGTCCCTCCTCGACCCACCCCTCCGAATCCTGGAACCGCGTGACGTAGCCAGCGGCCACGTTGGCCCAGCCGAGCGTGTTGCGGTACACGCCCCAGACGGCGGCCGACAGCGGCAGCGACCCGTCGATGGCACGGAGCGAGTCCCGGGTGGCCCGGACGGTCTCCGTGACCAGCCGGCGGCGGTAGTCCCCGAAGGTGGTGCCCGGCTCGGCGGCCCGTGCCGCCGCGAAGCCGTCGAGCGTGGCGTGGTCGTACGAGAACGACGGGTCCGGGTAGCGGATGAAATCGAGGTGGACGCCATCGATGGGGTAGCGTCGGGCCAGGTCCGCGGCGACGGCACCGAGTCGGGCCCGGACGCCCGGCTGGCCGGGCGTCAGCCAGACGCAGCCTCCGGCCCACCGCTCCCCCGACTCGGTGACCATGGCCCAGTCGGGGTGCTCGAGGAGGATGTGCCGGGGCGTGGTCTCGGGCACCGGGTCGGACCCGCACCAGCCGATCAGGGCATTGAGCCAGACGTGCAGCTCGAGCCCCACCTCGTGCGCCTTCGCCAGCGCCACCTCCAGCGGGTCCCACCCCGGATCCACGCCCAGGGTGAAGGCCGGCGGCCGGTGGGCCCACGGCTCGAGGCCCGATCGGTAGTACGCGTCGGCCCGTCCCCGCACCTGGAAGTAGACGATGTTGAAGTTCGCCCCGGCGACCCGCTCCAGCAGAGACTCCATGGCCGACCGGTCGTACCAGTCCCACCGGCTCACCCACAGGGCCCGGGCCTCCTGGTCGGGCGATGGGACCGGCTCGACGGGGTCGGGGTCCGGGTCCGGCCCCGCCGGCATCCGGCCAGCCTCGCCGCACGCCGCCACCCAGGCCGAGGCCAGCACGGCCAGTACAGCCGGAAGGACCGGGAGCCTCGCCCGCCGGGACGGGCCGGGATTCGTCGATGGGTATGCCATGATCCGTTCACTCCGGTCTCCACGATAGCAGGACCGGGACGACCCCGCACCGGATCGGGCACCGGGCCGCGAGAGCTGCCCGTGATGCAACCCTCGGCTCCCCCGGAATGTCCTACTGGAAGAGCGTCGGGCTCGTACCCCGACTTCCCCGTCGATCCCGGGAGCCGTGATGAAAACGAAGCCGTCCATGGCGATCCTCGCCGTTCTCATGATACTCACCGCCGGAGTCGTATCCCCGGCCGACGCGCAGGAGGCGCGGCAACCGGAGGCCCCGACGGAGCTGACCGACGCCGAAAAGCTCTACGGCCTCTCGCTCCTCTGGCAGGAGGTCAACTACAACTTCGTCTTCTTCGATCAGGTCCCGGAACTGGACTGGGACAGCGCCTACCAGGCCGCGATCCCCCGGGTCCTGGAAGCGCCCACCACCTGGGAATACTACCGGGAGCTCCAACGGCTCGTTGCGCTGCTGAACGACGGGCACACGGGTGTCTGGATGCCGTCCTCGCTCCAGGAGGAGACGTTCCGACGCGACACCTACCCGTGGGTCCTGACCCGCAACGTGGACGGGCGCGTGGTGGTGCGGGGGGTCGGCGAGTCGTTGATCGAGCGGGTCCCGCTGCACTCCGAGATCATCGAGATCGACGGACGCGATGCGGCCGACGTGGCACTCGAGCGACGCCTCCCCTTCGTCGCCCAGAGCACGGAGCACTCCCGGCTCGACGCCGCGCTCGGGCAGGCGCTCCACGGGCCGGCCGACGAGCCGGTCCGGATCCGCTATGTCACCCCCGACGGCGAGACCCGGAGCGCGGTGCTGGAGCGGGACCGGCGAACCCGCGATGACGTCTGGGTGCCCGACGTCAATGCCCAGGCGCCCCCGTTCGAGCTGGAATGGCTCGACGACGGGATCGCCCGGGTGGCGCTGAACACCATGGCCGACACCATGACCGCGATGGGGTTCGAGGCTGCGCTGCCCGAGCTGCGGCGGCGGGCCCGGGCTCTGATCATCGACATCCGCGAGAACGGCGGCGGCAGCTCCGGCGTGGGCTACCGCGTCCTGAGCTGGCTCACCGACGACACCCTCGCCACGTCCCGCTGGCGGACCCGCGAGCACCGGGCCGCCCACAAGGCCTGGGGACGCTGGTCCGAGGAGCGGCGGGCGTACTTCGAGATGGACGCCTGGTTCGACGGCGGGACCCACGGCGAGATCGCGCCGGCGGAGGGCGACCGCCTGATCGTGCCCACCGTCATCCTCCAGGACCACGCCACCTTCTCCGCAGCGGAGGACTTCCTGGTCGCCGCCGACGCGCTCCCCCACGTCACGTTCGTGGGCCGGCCCACCGGCGGCAGCACCGGCCAGCCGCTCCTGGTCAATCTGCCCGGCGGCGGCGGGTTCCGGGTCTGCACCAAGCGCGACACCTACCCGGACGGCCGCGACTTCGTGGGCGTCGGCGTCCAGCCGGACATCCGGGTCGGGCCCACCCTCGAGGCGCTGCGCGCGGGCCGTGACCTCCAGCTCGAGCGGGCGGTGGAAGCGCTGGCGAGGACCCGGTAGCGGCGGCGACCGGGCGCCGGCACCGGGACGGTTGCAGCCAGGGGCCGCCTCTCCACAAGTTGTGACGGGAGCCCCTACAGGAGGTCTGACGTGCCACACCGCGCCCTCGCCGTCGCGGTCCTCGTCGCCGGTGCCCTCGTCGCCACGGCCGGCTGCGGCCCCACCGAGCCCGACACCCGGGACGACGGCGCCACCCGCACCTACGCCATGGGCTTCGGCCTGACGCCGCCCCGGGCCACCGACGAATCGGTGATCCGCACCGCCCGGGAGATCGCCGGGGTCTCGGACCTGGCCATCATCCAGCAGCACGTGCCCTGGGCCGCCCTCCTGGACGGGACGCAGACGATCGAGGAAGCGCTCGCGGAGCGGGCCGAGCTCGCCGATTTCCTCCGCGCCCTCGGCCTCGACCTCATGGTCCTGGTCGATCCGCTGGACGGCCTCGACCGCCGCCGGGAGCCGCCCGAGCTCGTGGCCCGCGGCCGGTCCATCCTCGAGCCCGAGATCCGCACCATGCACGACCTCTGGGCCATCGGCGTCGCCAACCGGATCCAGCCCGAGTGGTTCGGCCTCGCCTCCGAGATCAACACCCTCGCCGACCTCGGCGACCCGGACCTCCATGCCGCCATCCGGGACATGGTCAACCAGCTCGCCCCCCGCATCGAGACCCTCGTCCCGGGCACCACCACCTTCGTCTCCTTCCAGGCCGACCTCGCCTACGGGCTCCCGGGATTCCCCGCCACCTCCATCGACCACTTCGCTCTCATCGACGACTACCACGTCGACGCCCTCGGGCTCTCGACCTACCCCGTCTTCACCCTCGACGACCCCGCTCAGATCCCCGACGACTTCTTCCGGCGCTTCGATGACGCCACCGACCGGCCCCTCCTCCTGGTCGAGGGCGGCTGGAGCTCCGAGCCCACTCCCCTCACCGACGGCACCGCCGCCGAGCAGGCCGACTTCTTCCGCCGCATCGCCGACCTCCTCGATGGCGTGGATGCCGGGACCTGGGTCTTCCTCACCTACGCCGACATGGACATCGAGAGCTACGGCCTGCCTCCGGAGCGGGCGGAGGGCCTCTCCGATTTCGCCCGCATGGGCATCGTCGACACCGACTTCGGCCGGAAGCCCGCCTTCGCCGTCTGGGACTCGGTGTTCGGGCTCGCACTGGAGCCATAGGACCGGGACCGCGGGGAGGGCGCCTCCCGCGAGGCCGCCGGGCTCAACCGGAAGCCTACCCTGAGCCCCTCCGTCTCGAACGCGCTCGCCACCGGGAGCACGATGTCGGCCTGCTCCGCCGTGGGGTTCATTACATAACAGGTCGGCGTGGACGTAGAAGTCCAGCGACGCCAGCGCCCGCCGCCGCCTTCCCCTTCACACACACCGCCTGCCCCGTGGGATGCGACGGGTCGGGCTCCAGCGACACCAGCCGGTCATTCTAGGCCGTCGCCACCGCCCCGCAACGGGACACGCACAGAGCGCAGAACGTGGGGATCCTTCGGCTGTTCCTGGAATGCGACACCCGACACCGGGCAGAGAGGGAAAGAGGACCGGAGCACGCGACGTTACGGCGGTCCCGGTCCATGCGACGCGCCGGACCCGCGCAGGCCAAGCCTTTCCTCCGCGACGGCACGCCCGCGTGCGGGGGCCGGAGGGCCGGGGGACCGTCAGCCGTCAGCCGTCAGCCGTCAGCCTCGACGCCGTCAGCCGTCAGCCTCGACGCCGTCAGCCGTCAGCCTCGACGCCGTCAGCGGTCTGCCGATGACGGCTACCCGCCCGTCCGCCTGCGCCACCAGCAGCTCTTCACCCCGCACGGCCAGCCCCACCGGCCGCTCGATCCCGGGCACGGCGAACGCGGCGGTCACCGCCTCGGCCTCGAGGTCGATGACCAGCAGCGTCGAGAAGGCGGCGCTGAGGGCGTACAGCAGCCCATCGGCCACCGCGGCGCCGGTGACCACGTACTCGCCGAGTTGGCGGGTCGGAGGCAGCGTCAGCCGTGGACCCGGGGCGGGCAGGAACTCGGAGGAGAGGACCCGGTCGTCGCCGTCGAAGCGGGAGACCACCAGGCGAGGGTGCTGTTCGCTCGGAACGCTGACGGTGACGTACTCGTCGCCCGCGGCGTGGTATGCCAGCGACAGGACGTAGTGCATTCGCGCCCGGACCGTGCCGAAGCGGGACCGGCGCAGCTCCGATACGCTCCCGTCCGTCTCCAGGAAGTGGCGCCACGCCCGGACCGGGTCCGCCGCCGGGTCGGGCCGGAGCTGGACGTAGCTCTTGTTGGTGGACAGAACGACGGCGGAGCGCTCGAGGTCCCCGGGGTCGCCGGACGACCCTGCGGGGGCCCGCCACGTCGCCCCGGCCAGCGGTGTGAGGTGGACGCTGAATGCGGGATCCAGGACCACGCGATGAAGCGTCTCCGACAGCGTCGCATCCAGGACGAGGACCTCGTAGGCATCGGTGGTCACGAGCACGTCCCCGCGCCCGGCATCGGCCGCCGGCGCAACCGCCAGCCCGGTCACCGCGCCCTCCCTGGAGACGCCGATCTCCAACCACCGCCGCACGTCGAGGGTGGGCAGCGCCACCAGCGGGCCGTTCGCCGGGTCGGGATCCACGTCGACCGCCGCCGGGTCCGGCTCCGGCACCGCCCAGGACCCGCGCAGCGACACCTCGCCCCCGAGCTCGCTCGTGGACCAGACCCAGTACTTCGGGTTCAGCGACATCCGGATCGGGTCGCCCTGCCCCATGAACGGCGGCGGCCCCGTCGAGACGAACGCCTGCACCGCATTCGCCCCCGCCAGCACCACCAGCAGGCCCATGGCGAACCGGCCCGCCCGACCCGGCTGCACGTCCGGCTTCGCCTCCAGCGGCCCTCTCACCAGGAGCAGCAGTACGGCCGCCGCCAGCAGCACCGTCCAGTGGATGAACAGCGCCCAGGAGTACGTGTGGGCGCCGAAATAGCTCCCGGCGAAGCCCTGGCCGATGTCCCGGGCCATGTGGAGCGACATGTGGCGCAGCGACATGTGCACGCCGTACGCCCCCAGCAGCACCAGCATCCCCAGGTAGCGCGGCCGCGGCCCGTACCGGATCACGAACAGCCCCACCAGCGCGATCAGCACCATGGACGTGCGCTGGGCCCAGCACAGGATGCACGGCGACTCCCCGTGGGCCACACCCAGCCAGAGCGCGCCCCCCACCGGCACCACCAGCAGCCCGATCACCAGCCACGCCAGCACAGCGCGCAGCCCCCCGCCCAGCACGCTCACAGGTTCACCCGCGGCACCAGCGACGTGTGGGTGCCGATGAAGAACAGCGCCGCCATCAGCAGGAAGCTGACCACCAGCAGCCCGAACGCCAGCCGCTCCCGCTCCGGCCGCCGCCAGATCAGCCATCCCGCCGCCAGGATGATCAGGTAGTTGAGGAATTCCATGACCGTCAGAATGGCCCCTGGCCGGCAACCGAGCAACCTGGAACGTCGGACCGACCGACGGCCCGGGACATGGCGAGACACCCGGACAACGCTCCAGCCCGCAGCTCCAGCACCCTCTTCGGTCCCGCCGCCACCTACTACTTCGTCCGCGACGACGCGGCCGTCCAGCAGGGCTCGGTCTCGGCGTTCCCGCTGCACGAGGGGGGCGGGGCGCTGCTCCGGGGGGTCATGCAGCGGACGCCGCACGTCGGGTACGTGCTGTCCGGGTCCATCCTGGGCGCGGTGGAGGAGCTGATCGGCCCGAAGGGTCCGCTCCGGGGGATCGACCGGCTCGAGGTGGCCGGCATCGACCCCGCCCACCTCGTCCCGTGGCTCCATCATCGGCTCGAGTCGCACGGCGGCGCTGCGAAGCGGCTGTCGCCCGGGAGATCTACGAGCGAGCGGGTCCGGTGACGGAGTACATCATGCGCCTCGCCAAGGGGGTCCACCGGCACGGTCGGACAGCGGGTGCGGCGGACCTCGAAACGGTCTCGCAGGCGTTCCGGGAGATCCTCGCCGACCAGGAGGCAGCCTTCGAGCTGATCTGGGCGGAGCTGTCGCCGTCGAAGCGCCGTATCGCCCGGGCCGTGGCCAACGGCGAGGACCGTCTGACGACCCGGGCGGTGCTGGACCGCTACGGGCTCGGCAGCTCTGCGTCGGCCACGTACGGCGTCAACGAGCTCCGGGCCGACGGGATCCTCGCCCCCGGCAAGCCGTTCCGGATCTCCGACCCCTTCTTCACCGCCTGGGTGGCCGCCGGCACCTGATTTCCCTGCCCAGCCCGCCCCAGTCGCTCCCCGGAGGCCCCCGATGTCGCCCCCCGGTGGCGGAGGAGCGGGG
>CAYMLW010000138.1:0-2432 GCA_964391035.1 uncultured Gemmatimonadaceae bacterium | reverse complement strand
CCGTCAGCCGTCAGCCGTCAGCCGCCAGCCGTCAGCCGTCAGCCGCCAGCCGTTCAGCCGTCAGCCCCTCAGACCGGCCACGCCTCCCCGGTCCAGCACATCTCCCAGAACATCCACTCGTACTGGCTCGACACGACGAACAGCTCCGTCAACCGATCCCGCTTCTCCGGGCTCGCGTGCTCGGCCAGCCGGTTCAGCTCGTTCCGCAGCCACTCGGCCGCCTCCTCGAACTCGTCCGACGCGTACTGCTCGATCCAGTCGGCGTAGCGCTGGTCGTCCGGTACACCGGCCTCCGCCAGCTTCCGGGCCACGTGGCAGTAGCCCCAGGCGCACGGCAGGAGCGCGGCCAGGAGGTCGAGCATGTCGCCGTCGGCGGCGGTGCGCACCAGGAAGTCGGTGTACGCGCGCGTGGTCGGCCACATCGGCTCGGCCTCCAGCTCCGCCTCCGAGATCCCGAACCGGGCGGCGTACTGGCGATGCAGCGCCATCTCCGTGTTCAATGTCAGGTCCAGCACGGCCGCGTACCACGACATGGACTCGAGGCGCTCCGCCTTCGCCGTCGCCCAGGCGAAGACCCGGGCGAACTCCTCGAGGTACCGGTAGTCCTGCCGCACCCACCGGGCGAACCGCTCCTCCTCGAGGGACCCGTCCCCGAGCCCCCGGACGAACGGGTGCTCCAGCTGCGCCGCCCAGATGTCACCGGCGGCGTCTCTCAGCTCCTGCGTGAATTCCATCGTTCGTCGCTCCCGTCTGGCTTCGGAACTGCGTGACACGGAGGGCTCGGAGCTGCGGAGGGATCGGAGAACAGCCCTCCTCTTCGGACCGGCGAACCCGCTCGCTCTCGCCGAACAGGGCCACCGGCACCCGGGCTGCACCGGACTGGACCCGGCCCGTGCTCCAGGCGCTCCGTTCCCCTCCGAGCCCTCCGCGTCAATCTGTTGCGAATCATGCTCCGGTGAAGCCCGGGTCATCGCCGCGGTGCCCGGCACCTCGCCTACTACCCCGGAACGCCCGGCCAGCCGCCCCCCGTCACCGCCATCTCCCAGAACGCGATCTCGTACTTCGTGGTCATCTCGAAGAGCTCCGCCATCCGATCCCGCTCCGCCGGGCCCGCCGCTTCCGCCAGCGTGTTCAGCTCGCCCTCCAGGTACACCACGTACTGCCCGAAGTCCTCGCCCGCCCAGTTCTCCACGAACGGGTACCACGGCGACAACTCGTCCAACCCTTCCTTCACCACCTTCCACGAGTCGTGGTACGCCTTCTCCGCGGCGTAGAGCACGGTGTAGGCCTCGGCGTAGGAGGCCCGGTACGCCGTCGCCATCAGGAACTGGATGTAGGCGTGGCAGGTGAACGACGGCGGCGCAGCCCGCAGGTCCACCCCCACCGCCTTGGCCCGCTCCTCGAACAGCCCGAGCTCCGTGGTGAACGCCTTGATCACGTCGGCATGCGGACCCCAGTGATCCTTCGGACCACGGGGGATCAACGCCGCGATGAACGGGATCGCCGCCTCCACGAACAGGTAGTCCTGCTGCATCCAGTTGGCGAAGACCTCGTCCGGGATCTCGCCGTCCCGGGTCCGGATCAGGAAGGGGTGGGCGAGCATTGTGCCCCACAGGGGACGCGCGCGCTGCAGCATGTCGTCGGTGAAGCTCATCGGGCTCCTGTCGCTGGGTTGTCCGTGATTCGTCGGGCGACAGGCGCTGCGGCGGGTCGACTCCCTGCGCCGGTATTATCCGGATCAGGTGCTGAGGGTCTGTTCTCAGCCGGCGTCCAGCCGGCACCCCTGTCGCGGCAGGAAGGATACGATGATGGCGCGACAAGGGAAACCCGGGGCGCACGGAGGAGGACCCGTCTCGCCTCTCGCCCCACCCTCCGCCGCAACGCCCATTCTCACATGCCGGCTCGGCCCTTCCCACCGGCTGCCATTCTTGCTCGAGGGTATGTACGAATTCGCAGCCGCCCCTGTCAGGATTGCAGTCCAGACTGCGCTGAATCTGGCATTCACGTTGCACGACGGTATCAGTGCAGGTTCAAGGACCTGCCTTGTGACCTTTCATTTCAACGAAGGAGGTTGTCATGGAACTCACTCGGTGGGAGCCAACGAGGCTGATGAGCGATCTGCTCGATGAGATGTGGTCGCCATTCGGCGATCGAAGCCGTTCCTCGAACACGGCCACGCTCAGACCGTTCGAGGCGGACGTGGTCGAGCACGGCGACGAGATCCGGGTGACGGCGGAGCTGCCCGGCGTCAAGCGCGACGACCTGGACCTCACGCTGGAGAACAACGTCCTGACCATCAGCGGCGAGAAGAAGGAAACGCGCGAGAAGCGTGACGACGACCGCTACCATCTCATGGAGCGGCGCTGGGGTCGTTTCTCCCGGTCCTTCGCCCTGCCACGCACGGTGGACCGGGACCAGGTGCAGATCGGAAG
>CAYMLW010000137.1:0-10264 GCA_964391035.1 uncultured Gemmatimonadaceae bacterium | reverse complement strand
GACATCAGCGGCATGCTCGGCCAGTACGCCCAGGGCAACGAGCCCGGCCACCACGTGCCCTGGCTATACGTCTACGCCGGCGCTCCCTGGCGGACGCACGCACGGGTGCGACAGATCCTCGGCACCCTCTACCGCGACCACCGCGACGGCCTCCCCGGCAACGAGGACTACGGCCAGATGTCCGCCTGGTACGTCTTCGGCGCCATGGGCCTCTACCCCGTCGACCCCGCCGGCGGGGTCTATGTTCTGGGCAGCCCGATCTTCGAGGAGATCGAGATCGACGTGGCGGGCCCGGCCGAAGGTGCGGGCGTGGCCACGGACGGCGCCAGGCGTCGTCCGACGGGGCATCGCACCTTCAGGATCGAAGCGCCGGGGGCCGGGGAGCGGCCCTACGTCGTGGGCGCACGGCTCAATGGCGAGCCGTGGCCGTACACCTGGATCACCCACGACCGGATCACGGCCGGCGGCGTGCTCGAGCTCGACATGGCGGCGGAGCCGGATCCGTGGTACGGCCGGGCGCCGGAGCACCGGCCGCCGTCGATCGGGGCCCGTCTGCCTCCGCGGACACCGTAGCGGCCCGGCAGGGCAGCGCTGCCGGATCACCGCGACGACGCGACGGCAAGCGGTTTCACCGCGACGACGCGACGGACGCGACGAACCGCGACAGCAACAAATCGAAAGGGAATGGCTTATTCGCTGCGGTGAGGCTTCGGTCCCGCCGGCTCCCCGACCTGCCGGCTCCCGTCGCGATCGTCGCGTCGTCGCGGTTCATTCTGATGTTGGCCGTCGCGTCGTCGCGGTCCTCGTCGTTCGTCGCGATCGTCGCGTCGTCGCGGTCTCGATTCGGAGGCCTCCGCCCTGTCGCGCCAGGCGGGGTGGGGCCCTCAGCCCGCCGCCGCTTCCCGCATCGTTGGCCGTGGCCCGGCGTAGTTCCAGACCAGGCGCTTCATGCCGTCCTTCAGCAGCGCCGTGTTGAAGTTGAACAGGAGTCCAACGGGATACTCGCCGAGGCGCATGTACGTCAGGATCTGCGCCGTATGCAGCGGGGAAAGCTCTCGCACGGCCTTCACCTCGACCACGACCTTCCCCTCTACGAGCAGATCCATCCGGTAGCCCGGCCCGATCACCTCGCCGTGGTAGATCAACGGTACCAGGTGCTCCTGCTCGAAACGAAGACCCCGTTTTTCCATCTCGTGGCACAGACACCGTTTGTAGGCCGACTCGTACAGTCCTGGGTCCAGCGCGCGGTGCACCTCGAACGCGCAGTCCATCACCGCCTCCACGACCTCGTTTGCCTCCATGGCTTCCTCCAGGCTTGGTTCACGTCACGGCGAGGGTGCCATCGGCCGCGGGGCAGGGGAATAGCTCGATCGGCCAATCCTGAGGGGCGCCGGCAAGCGGTTTCACCGCGACGACGCGACGGACGCGACGAACCGCGACAGCAGCAAACCGAAAAAGGGGAGTAGCTCAGTCGCTGCGATGAGGCTTCGGTCCCGCCGGCTCCTCGCCCTGCCGGCTCCCGTCGCGATCGTCGCGTCGTCGCGGTTGATTTGATGTTGGTCGTCGCGGTTGCGGTTGATTCGGTCCGTCCGTCGCATCGTCGCGGCCTCGATACGGGGGGCTCCGCCGTGTCGCGCCATGAGGGGCGCCGGCAACCGGGTTCACCGCGGCGACGCGCCGGCAAGCGGGTTCACCGCGACGACGCGACGGACGCGACGAACCGCGACAGCAGCAAACCGAAAAAGGGGAGTAGCTCAGTCGCTGCGATGAGGCTTCGGTCCCGCCGGCTCCTCGCCCTGCCGGCTCCCGTCGCGATCGTCGCGTCGTCGCGGTTGATTTGATGTTGGTCGTCGCGTCGTCGCGGTTGCGGTTGATGTTGGCCGTCGCGTCGTCGCGGTCCTGGTGTCGCCCCGCGTCGTCGCGGTGAAACGTCCGCAGTGGCGGCCGTCCGTCGGTCGCCCCTACCTTCCCCGCCATGACCAGACTCCCGGCCGTCCTCGCCCTGACCGTCGCGGTGACGTGGCCCGCCGCCGGCACCGCCCAGACCTGGGCGTTCGCCCCCGACACCGCCATGATGGCTCGCGTCCGGTCCGCCTTCCTCCACGCCTGGAACGGCTACGCCACCCACGCCGCCGGCCACGACGCGATCCGGCCCATCTCCGGCACCGCCCACGACTGGTACGACACCTCCCTCTACATGACGCCCGTCGACGCCTACGACACCATGCTCCTCATGGGACTGGACGACCAGGCGGCCCAGGCCAAGGCCATGGTAGTGGACGGGCTGTCGTTCGACGTCGACATCGAGGTCCAGGTCTTCGAGGTCACGATCCGGCTCCTGGGCGGCCTTCTGTCGGCCTACCAGATGGACGGCGACGCCCGCTGGCTCGACCTCGCCACCGACCTAGCCGACCGGCTCATGCCCGCCTTCGACTCGCCCACCGGCATGCCCTACCGCTTCGTCCACCTCCAGACCGGCGACGTACGCGACCCGCTGAACAACCCCGCCGAGATCGGCACGCTGATCCTCGAGCTCGGCACCCTCTCCCGCATCACCGGCGACCCCGAGTACTACGACGCCGCGAGGCGAGCCATGCGCGCGGTCTGGCAGCGTCGCTCGTCCCTCGGGCTGGTGGGCGAGGTGATCGACGTGCGGACCGGGGAGTGGGAGAACACGGCGTCGCATGTGGGCGGCCGGATCGATTCCTGGTACGAGTACCTGCTCAAGGCCTGGCTCCTCTTCGGCGACGAGGAGTTCCGGGCCATGTACGAGGAGTCCATCGCGGCGGTGAACCGCCACGTCGCGGACGAGCGATTCGACGGGCTCTGGTACGGCCGGGTCGACATGCACACCGGCGAGTGGTTGAGCACCCGGTTCGGCGCCCTCGATGCGTTCATGCCCGCCATGCTCGCGCTGGGTGGCCACCTCGACCGCGCCGCCCGGCTCCAGCAGAGCGTCGAGCGGATGTGGTTCCTCCACGGCATCGAGCCCGAGCAGCTCGACTACGCGACCATGGAAGTGGTCCACGCCGGCTGGCCGCTCCGGCCCGAGGCCATCGAGAGCGCGTACTACCTCTTCACTCTCACCGGCGACGGGCGCTGGCGCGACATGGGCCGCCGGATGTTCGACGCCATGGTCCAGCACACCCGGGTCGAGCACGGCTTCGCCCACGTGGCCGATGTCCGGACCATCCCCGACGACCGCGATGACGCGGCGGGCGGCGACGAGGCGGGCGGCGACGCGGCCGGGGGCGTGGCCCTCGACGACGCCATGGAGTCTTTCTTCCTCGCCGAGACCCTCAAGTACGCCTGGCTCCTGGCCGCCCCGGCCAGCACGCTGGCCTTCGATGAGGTCGTGTTCAATACCGAGGCGCACCCGCTGCGGCGGTTCCGGTAGCCGACGGCTAGCGGACCGAGAAGACCGCGACGGCAACCACGATTCACCGCGACGACGCGACGGACGCGGCGAACAGCGAACCACCCGGCAACGAACCCAATAGAGACGAGCTCAGCCGTCTCGAGGGAATCTCGTTCCGCCGGGACCCTCGGCATACCGGGCTCCCGTCGCGGTCGTCGCGTCGTCGCGGTTTCCATTGATCAGGCCGTCGCGTGCGTCGCGGTCCCGCAGCGGTCGCGTGCGTTGCGGTCCCGTAGCGTCGTCGTGGTCCCGGGGCTCGGCGGCCCCGCCGACCTTCGGATACCCGGCGCTACTCCGCCCGCAGGATCCCCGCCGGCTCGGTCCGGGCCGCCCGCACGGCCGGCAGCCACGCCGCGAGTCCGGCCACGGCGATGAGCGTGCCGGGGACCGCGACGAAGGTGACGGGGTCCGTCGGAGGGATGCCGAAGAGGAAGCCGGCCAGGAGCCGTACGGCGCCGAGTCCCACGGCCAGGCCCAGCACCGCGCCGATGAGGACGGGGCGCAGCCCCTGACGGACCACCAGCCGCCGGATCCCGGCGCGGCTGGCACCGAGGGCCATCCGCACGCCCAGCTCCGGCAGCCGGCGGGCCACCGAGTACGCCACCAGGCCGTACACGCCGGTGGCGGAGAGGACGAACGCCAGCGCCGCGAAAGCCAGCAGCAGGACGGCCCGGAACCGCGGCCGGGCGAGGGTACGGTCCACGACGTCGGCCATCGGCGCGATGCCGTAGACGGGGATGCGAGGGTCGACGTCGTGGACGGCCGACCGCAGCGACGCCACCAGCGCCGCCGGGTCGCCGGCCGTGCGGACCACGAGCCACGGCTCGTCGCGCATCCAGCCGGGGGCCTGGGGGTGCGGTACGTAGAGGGTCGGGACGGGCGCCTCGTCCAGGCTGAACTGGGTCACGTTGCCGACCACGCCCACGATCTCCGCGGGCGGCGCGTCCGGGTCGAAAATCCGGATCGCCTCCCCAACCGCATCGCCATCGAAGAACCGATCGGCGAAGGCCTGGCTCACCACGATCACTCGCCGTTCGTCGGGCCCGTCGGTGGGCTCGACCCCCCGGCCCTCGAGGACCGGGATCCCCATCGCCCCGAAGTAGTGCGGGTCGATGGCCCGGCTCTCGGCCGACGGCAGCTGACCCGGCTCCGGCTCCGGCCGGCCCACGATACGGAACCCGTTCCCGTTGAAGTTGCCGGACATCGGCAACAGGTCCGTGATCCCGACCGCCTCCACCCCCGGCACGCGGACCAGCCGTTCGTGGAGGCGATCATTGAGCGCCATGACCGCAGCGCTCCCCTCGGCGGTGTTCGGGTCGTACGGGTCGAACGGCGGGTCGACGCGCATCACCAGGGTGCGGTCCGCGGCCACGCCGGGATCCACGGCGTGGAGCCGCAGCAGCGACCGGCCGAGCAGCCCCGCGCCGAGCATGACGACCACCGCCAGCGCCACCTCCGCCGCCACGACGGTCGTCCGCAGCCGGCCCTGCCTGCGGCTGCCCGCAGACCCGCGACCGCCCTCCTTCAACGCCTCCGCGCCCTCCGGCCTCGCCGTCTGCAGCGCCGGGATCAGCCCGAAGACCAGCGTCGCGAACACCGCGGCGGCCAGCGCGAACGACAGCACGCCGGGATCCAGCCCGACCCCCGAGACCCGGGGGAGGTGGCCGGCCGCCAGCCTCAGGACGCCCCCGGTGGCCGCCACGGCGATGCCGATACCCGCGACCGCGCCGGCCCCGCTCAGCAACAGGCTCTCCACCAGGAGCTGCCGGACGATCCGCCCCCGGGACGCCCCCAATGCCGACCGCAGCGCGATCTCCCGGCTCCGGCCCGCCGCACGGAACAGCAGCAGGTTCGCCACGTTGGCGCACGCGATCAGCAGGACCAGCCCGACGGCGCCCAGCAGCATCCACAGCACGGGGCGGACCTCGCCCACCAGGTCGTCCTTCAACGGCGCGACCCGGACGATATGGCCGGCATTGGCTTCCGGGTACTCCTCCGCCAGCCGGGCGTAGATCGCCGACAGCTCCGCCTGCGCCTCCGAGACCGACACCCCCGGCTTCAGCCGCGCGATGGCCGTGAACGATCGGCCGCCCCGGCCGTTGGTCGGGAAGTACGACGGCGTCGACCGCCACAGCCGCGGCCCGGTCGTCGACGAGTACGAGAGGCGCGGATTCTCCATCGGCTGCGCAACGCCCACCACCGTGTACGGAAACCCGTTCAGGTCCAGTGTCCGACCCACGGCGTCGGGGCTCCCGCCGAACAGCTCCTGCCACAGCCCCCAGCTCAGGACCACCCGGCGCGAGCCCGGTTCGTCGTCCTCCGCCACGAACAGTCGGCCCGCCGCGGGACGAACACCCAGCACGTCGAAGTACGCGGCGCCCACTGACGCCGCCTCCAGCTTCATGGCCTCTCCCTCCAGACGCAGCGTCGGGCTGTACTCGTCGTACAGCGCCCCCGCCTCGAACGCCGTGGACTGCTCCAGCCAGTCGTAGAAGTTCGGCGACGAGATCGTGCCCCTCCCCGACCCGTCCTCACGATAGTCCAGCAGCCGCACGATCCGGTCGGGCTCGTGGTAACCCAGCGGCTCCAGCAGCAGCCCGTCGACGACGCTGAACACCGCCGTCGTCGCGCCGATCCCCAACGCGAGCGTCAGCACCGACACCGCCGCGAACCCCGGCGACCCGCTCAGCGCGCGCCACGCGTACCGGAGGTCCTGACGCAATACGTCCCACCCGCCCACGCCTCGGGCGGCCCGCCCTTCCTCCTTCCACCGCTCCACGCCGCCGAAATCCCGCAGGGCCGTACGCCGCGCCTCCGTCGGCTCCATCCCCCGGCGCACCCGATCCTCGATCTCCAGCTCCAGGTGATGGGCCATCTCCGCCGTCATCTCCCGCTCCAGACGGGCCCGACCGAATAGCGCCGCCGCGAAACGACGGACCCGCGTCCACGTCGACCGCAACCGCCCGAGAAGAAGCTGCAGGAGCCCGCCGTCCGGCGTCCGGCGTCCGCCGCCAGCCTCGTCGTGCCTCATGTCGCCAGCACCGCCTGCATCGCCCCGGCGAACAGGTCCCACCGCGTCCGCTCCTCGACGAGCTGCGACCGGCCCGCCTCCGTCAGCTCGTAGAACTTCGCCCGACGACCCTCCGGACTCACCCCCCACTCCGCCTCGATCCAGCCCCGGTCCTCCAGACGGTACAGCGCCGGGTACAGTGAGCCCTGGTTCACCTCGAGCACGTCGTTCGACGTCTCCCGGATCCGCTTGCTGATCCCCCAACCGTGCAGCGCACCCGCCTGCAGCGTCTTCAAAATCAGCAGGTCCAGCGTCCCCTGGAGAAGATCCGCTCGCTTCGCTCCCATCCGTCGCCTCCGTCCCTCCCGGTCCGCGCTCCGGGGGTGCCTCCGCCGGCGCGGCGCCCCTCCCGGCCGATACTTAGACATCCGACAACAAGCACACGATGAGGGCCCTGTTGTCGGACGTCAAGGTGTTACCGCCCGCCGACCTGGCGGATGCGGCGGAGGCTTTCAGCGATAATCGCCGAGACTCTCCACCGGACGCCGCGGACGTGCGCCGCCGGGGCCTCGTCGAGCGTCGAGCCCGGCGGTCCCCGGCCGGTCCGTTCAGTCCCTGTCCCGGAAGCCCTGGTACAGCATCCAGGTCGCGCCGAGCGCGATGGCGAAGAGGGCCGCGGGCACGACCCAGGACCAGAAGAGGCCTTCGGAGAGGGGGGACACTATCTCGTTCATGGCCGTCCTCCGCCGGAGCCGCCGCCCGGGCCGGTTCCACCGGGGGCGTTGCCTGGCTCTGACCGCTGGGAGTCGCCGGAATCATCGCCCGCCTCGTCCCGAGTGCGATCCCGACTACGACCACGAAGGGGCGGCGCCCCGTTCTCCTGGTCATCTCCGCGGGGATCGTCTTCGCCGGCCTCCCGGCCAGCGTCCGGATCTTCGACGCGCCGCCGCCACGCCCACCAGGCCAGCCCGAGCCCGATGAAGGAGGCCGCGTAGGCGATGCTCATCCCGATCAGCGTGACGAGTCCCCGGTCCATGGCTATCGTGCCACCAGTCGCGTGGGCGCGGCGGTCGGGTCTTCCCAGTGCATGCTCCGCTCGAGGTCCCGGAGGTACTCGGCCTGTCGCTCCTCGTATTCGGCGGAGATGGCCCGGAGCTTCGGGTCGATGACCCAGTATATCGCGCCGCCCACCGTGAGTCCGCCGAGAAGCATGGTGATGCCGGACGCCTGGCCGAGGAGGGCGGTCGCCACGCCGATCATGACCAGCGCGTAGACGACGGGGGCCAGCACGATCGCGATCCAGTCCTCCCGGGACCACTCCTCCGCCTCCTCCGCGGTCCACTCCCGCTTGATCAACGGCCGCCGCGGCGGTCGGGGGATGTCCAACACGCCGTGCTCCGAGGGCGGCCGGTTCCGTCGCGCGTCGCGGTCGCCCGGGGCCGGGCCCGATCTCGCTGGCGGTGAGCCGGCCGACGTCCGGGAGCGGTACGTCGAGCCGGGCTCCCGGATCACCCCGCGTCGCACGGCCTCACGGTGCACCGGCCCCCACCACCCGAGCGGCCGGGTCATGACGTAGTACTTCACCAGATGGTCCATCGTCTCCGGCTTGGTCAGCAGGGTGGCGGGCACGAAGACCAGGGCGCCGAGCCCCATGAGGAGCCAGAACTGGAGGTGGTCCGGGAGCACCGGGAGCACGTCGAAGGCCGGGAGCACCCAGACGACCAGCCAGCTCACCCCCAGGTTCGCGATCCAGGCGGAGAGGTAGCCCCATGCGTTGAATCGCCACCAGACCACCTGGAGGATGTTGGGCAGCCAGATCCCGGCCATCATGAGCCAGAGGGCGAAGATGAGCCACTGGGTGATCTCCTCCATCATGAGGCCGTAGAAGAACGACCCGACCAGGAGGATCGCCGTGATGACCCGGCCCACCCGGACCAGCTCTTTCTCATCCGCGTCAGGCCGGAAGTAGCGCTGGTAGAGGTCCCGGGTGAAGTACAGGGCGCCCATGTTGAGGTGGCTCGAGATCGTCGACATGTGGATGGCGAGGATCGCGCCGAAGAAGACGCCCACCAACCCGGTGGGGAGCAGCCCGAACCCCATCCGGAACCAGCCGAGCTCGTACTCGGCCGCATCGGTCATTCCGGGGACCATCACGAAGAAGGCGACGATGCTCGCGGCCCAGAACCCGTTCCGCACCAGCGTCACCAGGCCGCCGGCGAACAGCCCGTAGGATGCATCCCGTACCGTTCGGGCGGACTGGATCCGCTGGGCCTCGGCGTACCAGTCGATGGAGGTGCCCATCCCGAAGCCGCCGATCACGGCGATGACCAGCATGGTCAGCCACCATGCCACCGGGAAGTCGCCGGAGAACAGGCCGGTGAACGCGAACGCGTCCAGCCGCCAGCTCTCCCCCAGCGACTCGAGCCCGCCCACCACGCCCTCGGGCCCGCCCGCCGCCGCGATCCCCACCAGGCTGACCAGCACGATGGCGAACACGGCCACGATCCCCTGGAGGAAGTCGCCCATGACCACGCCCCAGTAGCCGGCGGCGAGCGTGTAGACGGCCGTGATCAGCGTAGGGACCACCAGCCCGACCCAGACCGGCCAGCCGAAGGCCAGCATGCCCACCTTGCCCATGGCGATGCCCACCCAACCCAGGATGAACATGTTCATGAAGACCTGCCACCCGGCCATCCACCCCCGGAGCAGCTCGGCGCCGAGGCCGCCGAACCGGAGCACCTGCCACTCGGCCTGCGTGTACGCCAGCGAGCGGCGGAAGATGCGGGCGCTGACGAACGAGCCGATGGCCGTCCACGCCGTGAAGAACGTGTACCACAACCCCCGGAACCCGTGTGCGTAGATGGTCCCCGTGATCCACATCGGCGTATCCGTGGCCGTGTGGGTCGAGAAGACCGACGACGCCGGCAGCCACCACGGCAGCCCCCGGCCGGCCAGGAAGAAGTCGCTCTCGGAACGGCGGCCCAGGCGGTAGAAGAGGAAGGCGCCGCCCACCATGAGGAAGAGGAAGGCGGCGGTCCAGAACCAGTCGATGGAGGTGAAGTCGGCCACGGGATCGCCCGGTCGGAGTCCCGCCCATTATGCGGGCCGGGCGTCACTCGGACAACGGCCGTCCCCGGGCGGGCCGCGCGCTCGAGCCGCCTCCGCGTCCCGCGAAATCCCCGCCAGACCATGCGCCGGACGGGTGGGCGCGGGTATTCTTCGAGCATCCGCTCAAGATAGGGCGACGCGTCACAGGGGCGAATCTCGCACGGATCGATCCGCATGGAGGAGCGATGAACGACACGCTATGGACCGCCGCCGGCCTCGGCGCCGTGACCGGGATGCGCAGCATGACCGGGCTGGCCATGCTTTCCCGGACCTACGCCGAGCAGCGCGTGCCGCGTCGCGCCGGCCGGCTCCGGGAATGGCTCGCGCGCGACCTGACGGCCAACACGCTCACGGCCCTCGCCCTCGGTGAGCTGGTGGTCGACAAGCTGCCCGGCGTGCCCGACAGGATCGCCCCCGGCCCGCTCCTCGGACGCGCCGTCATGGGCGGCGTGATCGGCGCGCTGGTCGCAGACGACCACCCCGCCGCCGGCATCGCCGCCGGGGCCGCGGGCGCAGTCGCCGCCGCCTTCGTCGGCTGGGCCCTCCGCCGCGAGGCCGGACGCGTCACCTTCCTCCCCGATCTCCTTGTCGCCGTGGTCGAGGACGCCCTGGCCCTCACCACCGCCCGCGAGCTCACCGCCGATCCGTGAGGCGCCGCCCCGGAACGATCGGTCCCGGGATCCCCCGGTCCCCCACGTCCGGCAGTGGGGAGAGGGGGCGGCGCACCC
>CAYMLW010000136.1:0-10325 GCA_964391035.1 uncultured Gemmatimonadaceae bacterium | reverse complement strand
GGTGTCTCATGCTTCTTCATTTCGCCCCCCATGTCAACGAAACGACATGCTACCCTCGTGGTCCAGAACGAGCAGGCGGCGGAGGCGGCCCGGCGCAACCTCGAAGCCACCGTCGGCCAGCTCCGGATCGGTGCCCGGCCCCATGTCCTGGTGAGTCACGGCCGGCCGTTCCGGGAGATCCTGATCGAGTCTTCCCGGGACGCCGACCTGGTGTTCATCGGCATTGCCGAGCCGTCCGAACTCGACGATTTCACCGGCTACTACGCCGGCCTCCAGGCCATGGCGGACGACCTTCCGGCCGTGGTCTTCACTCTCGCGGCCCAGGATCTTCCCTTCGCCGACCTGCTGGAGTAACCTTCGGGTCCCGGTTCGGCAGAGATCCCGACCGGTCGCGCGGCCCCGAGTACTGGATCCGGTATGACGAGAACAGCCACGGTCACCCTCGCCCTTCTCGCCCTCGCCCTCCCCAGTCGCCCCGCCGTGGCCCAGCTGCCCCGCGTCGACGTCCGCTGGCTGCCCGACTACCCCGTCCAGGGCCGCCTATTCCGCGTTATCGTCGACGCGGACCGGGCCGAGTACCTCGACACACTCGGCGGCCGGTTCGCCGGCGAGCCCCTCCACTTCACCCGGACCGCGCCCGGGCGGTTCAGCGCCCTCGCGGCCGCACCCATCGACGCGGAGGGCGAGGTGCGCATGCCCGTCGCCGCCCGCTGGGAGGACGGCGCCAGCGACTCCCTCACCATGGCCGTGCCGATACGGGCCGGGGACTACCGCATGGAGCAGCTCAGCGTGGCACCTCGCTATGGCCGGCCGCCGGACTCCGCCACGGTCGCCCGCATGCGCCGGGAGTCGGCCCGAGCCCGGGAGGTCTCCCGTCGGGCCCACGAGACCGCTCGACTCTGGGACACGGTGATTCATCCCCGGCCCACGGCCATCACGAGCGGGTTCGGCGATGGGCGGGAGTTCAACGGCCAGGTGACGAGCCGGCACATGGGGACCGACTACCGGGGGGCGGTGGGCGCGCCGGTGAAGGCGGCGGCCAGGGGCGTCGTCGCCCTGGTGGACGAGTTCTACCTCGGCGGCAACGTGGTCTACCTGGACCACGGGGCCGGCCTCGTGTCCGCATACCTGCACCTGAGCGAGCGGCTCGTGGCGGAGGGGGACACCGTCCAGGCGGGTCAGGTCATCGGCCGGGTGGGCGCCACCGGCCGGGTCACCGGCCCCCACCTCCACTGGATCGTGCGCTACGGCAGCATCACGGTCGACCCGGAGAGCCTCCTGGAATCGGCATCGCGGGAGGCGTCCGCACGGGAGGAGGACGCGGCCGTCCGGTAGCCAGGACGTCCCCACCGGTTGCCGGCCCGCACCGCCGGGTCCGTGACCGTTCCGTTGCCGCGGCCCCTCTGGCCCGGCCGTCCACACCACGGGTACCTTGAGCCGTCCACCGTACCCCCTCGAACCACCAGCCCGGACCACCATGGCCATCACTCGCCGCGACTTCATCCGACAGGCCGCCATCGTCGGCCTCGCCGGCGCCAGCCTGTGCGACGACTCCGTCGCCCCGGGCACGCCGCTCCACACCGGTGCCGTCCGCATCCGCGGCCGCGTCCGCTGCCACGGCGGGGGCGTGGCCGGGGCCGTCCTCAGCGACGGGCTCATCACCACCGCCACCGGCGCCGATGGCCGGTTCGAGCTCGTGACCGACATCGCGCGCCCCTGGCTCTCCCTTTCCCTGCCGTCCGGGTGCCGGATCCCGACCGCGGGGACGGGGACCGCGCTACTGCACCGTCCGATCCGGGACACCGAGGGGGAGATGGACGCCCTCTTCGACCTGGAGCCGTCGCCCGACACGGACCGCCACGCCTTCCTGGCCCTGGCCGACCCCCAGACCGAGACCGCGTGGGAGATGGACCGGCTCCACGGGGAGACCGTCCCCGATGTCCGGGCCACCGTCGACGCCCTCGACAGCCCTGTCTTCGGCGTGGCCGTGGGCGACATCATGTTCGACGACCTCTCCCTCTTCCCGGACTACGAGCGGGCGGTCGCGGCCATGGGCGTGCCCTTCTTCCAGGTAACCGGCAATCACGACCTGGACTTCGAGGCCGGCTCCGACGAGGGCTCCACCGCCACCTTCGAGTCCTTCTTCGGGCCCACCCGCTACTCGTTCAACCGGGGCGAGATCCACTACGTGGTCCTGGACGACGTCCTGTGGCACGGTGCCGGCTACATCGGCTACCTCTCCGGCAGCCACCTCCGCTGGCTCGAGAACGACCTCGCCCACGTCGAGGCCGGCCGTACCGTGGTCGTCTTCGCCCACATCCCGGTCCTCTCGACCACGTACGAGCGACGCGGCGAGTCGCTACCGGGCGTGGGCGTCTCGATCACCAACCGCAGCGCTCTGTACCGCCTCCTCGAGCCGTACCGCGCCCACGTGGTCTCGGGCCACACCCACGAGGCCGAGCACCACCGCCACGGCGGGCTCTACGAGCACGTCAGCGGGGCCGTCTGCGGGGCCTGGTGGAGCGGCGATATCTGCTACGACGGCACCCCCAACGGCTACGGCGTCTACGAAGCCCGGGGCAGCGAGCTCAGGTGGCGCTACAAGGCCACCGGCCGGGACGCCGACCAGCGGCTCCGGGTGTACCCCGTCGGGAGCGACCCCCGGGCCCCGGACGAGCTCGTCGCCAATGTCTGGTTCGCGGACCAGGACTGGGCCGTCGAGTGGTACGAGGACGGCCAGCGGCGGGGCGCCATGTCACGGCGAGTCGGCCTCGACCCCCTCTCCGTGGCACGGCACGAAGGCGGCGAGATCCCCGAGCACCGGCCGTGGGTCGAGCCGGTCCCCACCGGCCACCTCTACTACGCCCCCGCCAGCCCGGACGCCGATCTGCTGGTCGAGGCCCGCAGCCCCTGGGGCGAGGTCTTCACCGCCCGGCCGCAGGCCCTGACAGGGGGCTGACGGTCCCGGTCAGCCGCGCGATCGCCGCCCGCATCCAGAGGAGCCGGATGTCGTCGTCCGGCCAGTCGGTGAGCGGCGTGGCCAGCCGGAGCAGCCGTCGGGCGGCCGGGGCGTCGCCGATCCGGACCGCGCTGGCCACCCCGCCCTCGAGGAGGACCCGGGGCCGGATCCATGGCTGCTCCCGGTACGCCAGGTCGAGGAGGCGCAGCGCCAGTCGCAGCGACTCCCGGGGATCGCCCGCCCCCAGCGCCCGCAGGTAGGCGACGGCGGCTCGCGGGCCCGCCGGCGCTTGCCACCGTTCCAGCGCTTCCTCGACCCGGGCGTAGAACGCGGAGTCGATCGGCGTCAACGGGAGCCCGTGGAGGAGCGCATCCGCCGCCTCGACCCGGTCCACGAAGGCTCGCCAGTCCTCCGGCGGCGCGGCACCGTCGAGTCGGGCGAAGAGCGCGTCGACCTCCTCGCGGGCCGGGGGGAGGCCGGGGGTCGACTCCCGCTCGGCACCGATCGCCTCGCCCCCGTCCCTCCGGAGCGCCGCCGCGATGCCGATGGACCGGACGCGGGACACGGTGGTCGTCGGGGCCGGGAGGGCTTCCGGGAGCGGCTGCCGGCGGGCCTCCAGGAGCTGACCGAAGGTGTACCGCCGGGTCACGAGGGCGTGGAACCCCGTGGCGTAGCCGCCGGTCAGCCGGGCCCGCTCTGCCCCCAGGTCCAGCACGGGGTGCAGATCGGAGTTTGGGGTGGGCCAGCGGTCCAGGAGCGGGGCGAGGGTGGCGCGGTCCACGAGTCGCATGGCCGAGAGGTAGGCGGGGTCGAAGGCGGGCACGTGAGCCAGCGCCGCCCGCACGCCCGGCTCGTCGAAAACCGTCCAGTCGGGCTCCCGCAGTGCGCCGGGCGCCGCCACGATCAGGAGGTCGGTGTCGGCGGTGGCGAAGACGCGGTAGGCCGGGAAGGATGCGTGGACCGCCGCCAGCACGCTCGCCACCAGGGCGTCGTCGATCTCGTACAGGTGGAACCACTGGGCGAACACGCCGTCCGGGGCCAGGTACCGCTGGATCCGGTCGTAGAACTCACGCGTGAAGAGCGTGGCGGTCCCACTGACCCACGGGTTCGACGGCTCCGACACGATCAGGTCGTAGCGCCGGCCCGCCTGGGCGAAGTACGACCGGGCGTCCGCCACCACCCGGCGAGAGCGGGGGTCCTCGAATGCCCGCCGGTTCGCAGGCAGATAGAGGCGGGAGGCCGCGAAGATCTCCGGCTCGATCTCGATGGTCACTACGGCATCGGGCCGGCTGCTCCCCAGGATCGAGTGGGTCGTGACCCCCGACCCGTGCCCGACCACTGCCACCGTCCCGGCGGACGGGGCGTGGGCCAGCGCGATGAGGCCCGTCAGCGATTGCGTCGCCTCGTCCTGCTGCCGGATCGGCGCCGGCTCGCCGCCACCCTCGATCCACCCACGGGTCAGCGACGCGTCCGGCTTCCCGTTCGTCGACAGCACCACCAGACTGTCCGACCCCGTCACGTGCACGCTGACCGTGGCCGTCCGGCCGTCCTCGTAGAAGAGGATCGGCCGGTCCGTGGGCAGCTGACCGTACCGGAAGACGCCGCTCGTCAGCAGCGCCCGGTCCAATGGGACGCCGACCAGCCCGAACAGGGCGACCGCGGCCGTGGCGACGCCGAGTCCGACCGTACCCCCCCATCGACGCCCGCCCGGCGCCCGCAGCAGTACCACGCCCAGCCCCATGTCCAGCACCGCCCCCGCCACGAGCAGACCCTTCAGCCCGAGAGCCGGTAGGAGCACGAGTCCCGCCAGCGCCACCCCGACGATCGAGCCCAGCGTGTTGGCCCCGTACGCCGCTCCGATAGCGCCCTCCCCGCGGCCGGCTCGGAACAGCGCGGCGGTGATCAGCGGGAGCGTCATCCCGGCCAGGAAGGTGGACGGGAGCATGACGACGAGCGCCAGCCCGTACCGGGCGACATTGAACAGACCGTAGCGGCCCGCGGCACCCGCGTCGACCAGCACGGCCATGAGGTCGAACGAAAGGACGTATACGGGGAGGGTGGCCAGCGCCGCCAGTCCCATCCACCACTGCACCCAACCCAGGACCCGCCCCGGGGCCGGATGCCGCTCCGCCCAGCGCCGCACCGCCAGTGCCCCCAGCGCGAGGCCCAGGATGAACGCCGACAGCATGGTCTCGAACGCGTGCGTGGCCGATCCCATGACCAGCGCCAGCATCCGGATCCAGCCGATCTCGTACGCGAACGAGGCCACCGCCGTCCCGAACGCCACGCCCAGCAGCAGCCTCGGCGACACCGGGATCGGAGACCGGCCCGGGCCCGGTCGGTCGACAGCCAGAACCGCTCCCCGGAGCTCGTCGTCGACCCGGTCGGCGCTGCCCGTCCTCCTCCAGACCGCCCACGCCCCGACCGCCGCCACCAGATTCAGCGCCGCCGCGACCCCCGATGCGCCCGGCAGACCGTACCGCGCAACCAGCACGAAGCCGGCCACGAGTACACCGATGGCGCCGCCCAGCGCGTTCACGAAATAGAAGGTCGCCACCGAACCCCCGGCCCGGGCGGGGTCCCGCCGAACCGCGGCCCCGGTCATCAGCGGGAACGTCGCGCCCAGCAGCACCGACTGCGGCAGGATCAGCAGCGTCGCGATGCCCCACTTCGCCGCCGTCAGCGCGACCGATCCCGTCGTGGCCGGGAACACCACGTCGTAGGCCAGACCCGTCACCCCGTCGAACAGGAGCGGAAACGCCACCCCCAGCGCCGCCAGCGCGTACTCCGCTCCGGCGTACAGCAGCAGCGGTCGACCGAGCCGGCTCGACCGTCGTCCCACCGCAAGCGCCCCCAGCGCCATCCCGCCCAGGTAGATCCCGATCACCAGCACCTGCGCGTACGCCGCGTGACCCACGAACAGCGCCAGGTAGCGGCTCCAGACCAGCTCGTAGATGAGGCCCGCTGCGCCGGACAGCAGGAACAGGGCGTGGAGGAACGCGATCATCGCCGCCAGCGGTCGTGGGTATGGACCGGGACAAGGAGTCGGCCGGAAGCTAGACCCCACGGCGCCGTTCCGAAACCCGACACACGGCCCGACACGCCCGGACCGGACCCTGGGCCGGGCCGGGGCCCGGCCCGCGCGGCCCCGGTGTTGGATGCGGCCCACTTCATCTATTATCCCTGTGTTGCAACGGGGTGCGAGGGTGCCCGCCCCGGCCCCGCACCGCAACCCGAGCACACCGCGTTGCCCCTGCTACTAATGTCAGGCCGCGACTAGTATTTTCGTGTCACATCGCGTGGCTCATGGGTATAAACCGTTGCGCTGCAACGACTTGTGCCAAGGGTACGGACCTCGCAGCCCTGCTACCTGCTCGGAACGGGCCGGGCGCGCGAGGCCGCCGGAGGTGAGGCGTCATGGATCACACAGCCCCCAGGGAGGAAGGACGCCGGCCCGGCTTCACGGTGGTCGAGATGCTGATCGTGATGCTGGTCGTGGCGCTGATGGCGGGGATCGTGGCCCCGGCGATCACGGACGCTCAGAAGCGGATGGGTCTGAAGAACGCGGCGAACGGGGTCGTGTTCCTGGGGTCTCGCGCGCGAGCGCATGCCGCGAGCCGGGGAGCGATCGTGCTGCTGGAGATCGACCCGGCCACGGAACAGGGCTGGGTCCGGTTCGGCAGCGACACGCTGGTCGGGAGCTTCGTCGACTTCGAGGAGCAGTTTGCGGCCGACGTGGACGTCTCGGACGGCGAGGGCAAGCTGACGATCTGCTACTCGCCGCGGGGATACGCCCAGCCGGGGTGCGCGGACGTGCCCCGACTGCCGGTGCAGGTCATCTTCACCCGGGGCGGCAAGACCGACTCGGTGCAGATCAAGGCCCTCGGGCAGGTGGAGGTACCGGAATGACGCGGCGCGATGGTTTCTCTGTCGTGGAGCTGCTGGTCTCGCTGGTGGTGGTGAGCGTAGCGGTCCTGGCCCTGGCGATGGCGCTGGGCTATCTGGTGCTGCAACTGCGGGCGGCGGACACGCGGACGGAGCGGACGATGGCGGTCGAGCAGGTACAGGAGCGGCTGCGCGGTATGGACTTCGACGAAGTGACCACCATCTCGGAGGGGAGTGCCGACACGGTGGGCGGCTACGCCCTCTGGTGGGAGATCGACAGCCAGAGCGCGACGATCAAGCGAATCACCATCTACAGCAGGGGTCCGGGGATGGACACGGCGGGGCTGAACCTGACGATGCGGGACTCGTCGTCCATGGCCGTCGCCAACCTGCCATGAGCCGATGAAGACCAACGAGAGAGAGAGCCGGGACCAGCCGCAGGGGGCCGCGGGCTACACCATCGCCGAGCTGCTGGTGGTCACGGTTCTCGCCGTGCTCATCCTGGCCGCGGTCGTGCAGACCCTCACGATCCAGGGCCAGGGGTTCCAGTACCAGAACACGGTCGCCCGCTCCCAGGCCAATGCCCGGGTCGCGCTCCAGGTCCTGTCCAACGAGCTCCGGGAGGTCTCCGCCACCGATGGCGACCTGGTAGAAGCCCACGAGAACTCCCTGACCGTACGGTCCATGCGCAAGGTGGGCGTGATCTGCCATGCCGACGATGCGTCCTCCGGGACCGTGGATGCCTGGGTCCTCGGCGACGATTTCACCTCCGGCGACAGCGTGCTAGTCTTCCTCAACAACGATGCCGAGGTCTTCACCGACGACGAGTGGGCTGTCGGCTCGCTCTCCGGCGTGTCCGACGAGACCGACGGGACCGACTGTACGGCCTGGACGAACCACTCGCTGACGGGGACGGACCTGGGCTCGTATCCCACCCAGCGACTCTCGGTGAGTGCCGTGGGCGGGATCGACGGCGCCGCGATCGGCGGCCCCGTCCGCTCGTTCGAGCACATCACCTACGGGCTCCAGGAGGTCGGCGGCGCCTGGTCCCTCACCCGACAGGAAGGCGGCAGCACGGAGGTGCTCGTGGAGCACCTGGCGGCCGCGGCCGACTCCGGCCTCGTCTTCGCCTACGTCGATACCGCCGGGAACGACATGACCATCTCCGAGGCCGAGGCGGACCCCGGCTCCGTCGGCCGCATCAGCCTGACCGTGACGGCCAGGGAGGCCGGCCCCGCCCTCGCCATGAACACCGATGGCTACCACGACGACATCCTCGCCACCTCCGTCTTCCTGCGGAACAACCTCATCACCCAGACCAATCCACCCGTACCGGGCGGCGTCGGCGGGAACGGCGGGGATGAGGGCGGCGACGAAGGCGGCGACGAGGGCGGCGACGAAGGCGGCGACGAGGGCGGCGACGAAGGCGGCGACGAGGGCGGCGACGAGGGCAAGGGCAAGGGCAAGGGCAAGGGCAAGGGCAAAGGAGGCTGACGTGGACACGATCGAGCAGCGAATGGACGCCCGGCGTCCCGGCTTCGTCCTGCCCGTGGCGATCCTGGCCCTGGTCATCGTGGCGGCGCTGATCACGGGCGGCGTCATGATCGGCGGCCAGGAGAGCCAGATCGCCGCGTCCACGAAGTATTCGACCGAAGCGTTCCTGGCCGCGGAGCGCGGGATCGCCGAGGCCATTGGCGGCCTGAGCGCCTCGGCCTATCGGGGGCTCGCCCAGGGCGCGGTCTGGGAGACGTCGGGCTCCGGGCAGTCCGGTGGCGTGAATACGCGGTACACGCTCCGGATCCGGTCCCTGGGCAGCGACCTCTACTTCGTCGAGTCGACCGGCCGGGTGCTCGGCGGGGGCCAGTCCGCCGGTGCCGCCCACAGGACGGGGATCATGGTCCGGCCCGTGGCCGCGAGTCTGAACCTCCGGGCGGCGATCGAGACGCTCGGGTCGGTGACGGTATCCGGCACCGGCTTCGTCAGCGGGGACGACCACATCCCGACCGACTGGACCGGCTGTACGCTCGAGGAGAGCGTGCCGGGGATCGTCTCGAGTGACGTGTCGGGCACCCAGGGCGCGGGCGATGTCGACGGCAATCCGCCCATCGAGCAGGATACCACGCTCACGGCCGACAACTTCATGGTCTTCGGGGACCTGACCTACGACGGCCTGGCCGCTCTCGCCGATATCGCGGTCGGCGCCGGCGTCCTCGACCCCGGGCCGAGCTACAACGCCGACGGCTCCTGCGACACCTCCGACCCCGACAACTGGGGCCACGCCACGGGCGCGTGCTCGGACTGGTTCCCCGTAATCCACGTCCAGGGCGGCGGGACCGCCCAGTTCCACGGCACAGGCCAGGGAATCCTCCTCGTGGACGGGGACTTCGTGGCCCAGGGCGGCGCCCGGTTCAACGGGATCGTCATCGTGCGCGGCAACCTCCTGGTCGGGGGCGGGAACGGCGGCGTGACCGGGGGGATCCTCGTCTATAACGACGGGAACATCACCGGCAATTACATGATCAACGGGAACGGCATCGCGCTCTACTCGTCCTGCGCGATCAACCGGTCCATCCAGAACGCCAACGCCCTCAGCAGGATCATTCCCATCGCCGAGCGGAGCTGGATGGACCTGTCCGGGGGCGGCGCGGTATCCTACTGAGATCGCCCCCTTTGCCCGGCGGGTGAGGGAGATGGACGCCCGAAGCGGCGACGACGGGATCCAACAGCCCGGGACCCCCGCGCCCGGACCCGCGGTCCCCCATCCGCTGCTGCGGGCCATCGCCACGGTCGCACACCTCTTCCTGCGCGGGGAAGACTGGCAGACGACGGTGGCCCGGGCCCTCGAGCTCCTGGGGACCGCGTTGGGCGTGCACCGCGTCTACGTGTTCCGGAACCACGAGTCTCCGTCGGGCGACCTCCTCGGGAGTCAGACCGCCGAGTGGACCGCCCCGGGTGTGGAGCCCCAGATCGACAACCCGGAGCTACAGAACGTGCCGTTCGTGGACGCCGGGTTCGGCCGCTGGATGGAGATGCTGGCCGATGACCGGATCGTAGCCGGACCGGTGGCGGCGCTGCCGCCCGGGGAACGGGGTCTCCTCGAGCCGCAGGGGATCCGCTCGCTGGTGGTGGCCCCGGTGTTCGTGGGACCGACGTGGTGGGGCTTCATCGGGTTCGACGACGTGGAACGCCCCCGCTCCTGGTCTCCCGGCGAGTTGGAAGCGTTGAAGACGGCCGCCGGGGCATTCGGCCACGCCGTCGGACGTCGGACGATGGAGGCTGCCCTCGCGGAGAGCGAGCGCCGGTTCCGGCTGATCTTCGACGCCGGGAACGACGCCATCTTCGTGTTCGGGATCGGTGAGGACGGGGCAGCCACGACGTTCCTCGAGGTGAATGCTGTCGCCACGGAGACGCTCGAGGCGGAGCTCCGGCAGGCGCAGAATGGAGGCGGTGGGGCGGCTGGCCGGCGGCGTCGCCCATGACT
>CAYMLW010000135.1:0-10387 GCA_964391035.1 uncultured Gemmatimonadaceae bacterium | reverse complement strand
CCCGTGGTGGCTGCCCACCGCACTGGATTGCCGGGCCCGTTGATGGCATCATCCAACCGGACCCGGCACGGTTCGGGTCCGCACCCAACGCGACCTCATGACAAAGAGCGAATCATGTTCGACGACCGAACTTTCACCGCCACCGCCGTCGCGGTCCTCGTCGCCATAGCGGCCTGCGGGCCGCAAGCCGTGAGCCACGGCCCGGCCCCGGGCGCCTCCGCCGCCACGACCGCCACCGACGCCGCCACGCCCACGGGCGCCGCCTCGACGGCTGCGGCCGCCGACAACCCGCTCCTGGCCGAATGGACCGGCCCCTACGGCGGGGTCCCGGCCTTCGACGCCGTGGAGGTCGCGGACCTGCCGGCCGCCCTCGACGCGGCCATGGCCGAGCACCTGGCGGAGATCGAGGCCATTGCCGGCAACCCGGAGCCGGCCACCTTCGAGAACACCATCGTGCCCCTCGAGCGGTCCGGTGCCGGCCTGGACCGGGTCTTCACGTACTGGGGGATCTGGAGCTCGAACCGGTCGTCGCCGGAGTTCCGGGCGATCCAGGCCGAGTACGCGCCGAAGCTGTCCCGGCACTCGACGCGCATTACCCAGAACGACGCTCTCTTCCAGCGGGTCCGGGCGATCCATGAGGGCAAGGAGTACGCCCGGCTGCGGCCGGACCAGCGCCGGGTCGTCGACCTGGTCTACGACGGCTTCGCCCGCAACGGGGCCACGCTCACCGGCGAGGACAAGGCCCGCTACGGCGAGATCAACCAGCGGCTGGCCGAGCTCCACACCGCCTTCGCCAACAACGTGCTGGCCGACGAGGAGGGGTACGTCACCTACGTCACCGAGGACCAGCTGAGCGGCCTGCCGGCCGCCTTCGTCCGGGCGGCGGCGGCCGCCGCGGCCGAGCGGGGCCGGGAGGGCGAGTACGCCATTACGAACACACGCTCGTCCATGGACCCGTTCCTCACCTTCTCCGACGAGCGCGAGCTCCGGGAGCAGGTCTGGCGGACCTATTACTCGCGAGGCGACAACGGCGACGAGCACGACAACAACGCCCTGATCACGGAGATCCTCGAGCTGCGGGACGAACGGGTCGGGCTCCTGGGCTACGAGACCTACGCCGACTGGCGGCTTGAGGACCGGATGGCGAAGACGCCCGGGAACGTGTTCGAGCTGCTGGGAGCCGTCTGGCCCGCCGCCGTCGCCCGGGTCCACGAGGAGGTGGCCGAGATGCAGGCCATCGCCGATGCCGAGGGCGCCGGGATCACCATCGAGCCGTGGGACTACCGCTACTACGCCGAGAAGGTGCGGCAGGCCAAGTACGACCTCGACTCCGACGAGGTCAAGCAGTACCTCCAGCTCGACCGGCTCATCGACGCCATGCACCACGTGGCCGGCGAGATCTTCGGCTTCGCCTTCGCCCCGGTCCCCGAGGGCTCCGTCCCGGTCTTCCACCCGGACGTCCAGGTCTTCGAGGTCACCGACCAGGAGACCGGCGAGCACATCGGCGTCTGGTACCTCGACGCCTACGCCCGGACGGGGAAGCGCTCCGGCGCCTGGGCCACCACCTACCGGAGCCACTCCACCTTCGACGGCAGGAAGAACGTCCTGGGCTCGAACAACTCGAACTTCATCAAGGGCGCACCGGGCGAGCCGGTCCTGGTCTCCTGGGACGACGCCACCACACTGTTCCACGAGTTCGGCCACGCGCTCCACTACTTCTCGTCCAACGTGGCCTACCCCACGCTGAACAGCGGCGTGCGGGACTACACGGAGACCCAGTCCCAGATCCTCGAGCGCTGGCTCCTCACCGACCGGGTGATCGACAGCTACCTGGTCCACCACGAGACCGGCGAGCCCATGCCCGACGCGCTCGTGGCCAAGATCCGGAACGCCGCCACCTTCCGGCAGGGCTTCGACACCACCGAGTACCTGGCCTCGGCGCTCATGGACATGAAGTACCACACCCTCGAGGACCCGACGGGCATCGATCCGGACGCCTTCGAGCGGAAGACCCTCGAAGAGCTCGGCATGCCCGCAGAGCTGCCCATGCGGCACCGGAGCCCCCACTTCGGCCACATCTTCAGCGGCGAGGGCTACAGCGCCGGCTATTACGGCTACATGTGGGCCGACGTGCTGACCGCCGACGCCGTCGAGGCGTTCCGGGAGGCCCCCGGCGGATTCTACGATGAGGAGCTGGCCCGCAAGCTGGTGATGCACCTCTTCGCACCCCGCAACTCCATCGACCCGGCCGACGCCTACCGCGCCTTCCGCGGCCGCGACCCTCGCATGGAGGCCCTCATGCGAGCCCGGGGGTTCCCGGTGACCGAGCCGTAATGGCCGTTCGGATGGCGGAGGTCGCTGACCGGAAGCAGCTCCTGCGCTGGATCGGGTTCCAGCGGGAGCTGTACCGGGGCGACCCCCTCTTCGTCCCGCAGCTCATCTCCGACGAGCTGGACACCTTCGACCCGGCCAGGAACCCGGTCTTCGAGATCGCCGACGTCCGGATCCTCCTGGCCGAGCGGGACGGCGAGATCGCCGGCCGCGTGTGCGGCATCATCCACCATCCGGAGGCGGAGAAGCTCGGTCACCGACGAGGACGCTTCGGGTGGTTCGAGTGCGTGGACGATCCCGCCGTCGCCCGCGCGCTGCTCGGGGCCCTGGAGTCGTGGTTCCGGGACGAGGGCTGCACCGAGATGGCCGGACCGCTCGGCTTCACGGACCTGGACCCGGAAGGGCTCCTGATCGATGGCTTCGACGCCCTGCCGACCATCGCCGGCAGCTACCACAAGCCCTACTACCGGGCGCTCCTCGAGGGGTACGGACTGACGAAGGAGATCGACTACGAGGAGTTCCGCCTGGTGATCCCGCCGGAGGATCACCCGGTCATGCAGACGCTCCGAAAGAAGGCCGCCCGGGACCTGGACAGGCACGGGCTCCGACCCCTCCGCCTGCCGAAGCGCAAGCAGCTTCTGGCCTACGCGCCCCAGTTCTGGGCCGTGCTGGAGAGGGCTTTCGTCGACCTCTACGGCGTCACCCCGCTGACCCAGAAGCAGGTCGACTACTACACCAGGAAGTACTTCGGCTACATCGACCCGGACTTCGTTCAGTTCGTCGTGGATGGCGACGACCGGATGGTCGGCTTCTACCTGGGCATACCCAGCCTTTCCCGGGCGTTCCAGACCGCCCGGGGACGCCTCTTCCCGTTCGGGTTCTGGCACGTGCTCCGCGCCTTCAAGACCTCCGACACCGTGGACTTCCTCCTCGCCGGCGTCGACCCGGCATGGAACGCCTCCGCCGTGCTCCCGACCCTGGCCGTCGAGATGCACCGGGCACTGGTCCGCCGCGGCATCCGGTTCGCAGAGACCAACCACGAGCTCGAGACGAACACCGCTGTCACCGGCATCTGGTCCAAGTTCGAGCTGGTCAACACTCGCCGCAGCCGGATCTACGGGAAGGAGCTGGCGTAGGCCGTCCGCGCAACGTTCCTCGCCCGGACGCTGTCTGACTCTGGACCGGCCGCTCCACGAGTACCTCGAGGACCCCCGGATGGCCCACGACCCGCGCTACCGGCGCATCACCGCCCGCAGGGTCCTCAGCCACTCCACCGGTCTGCCCGACTGGGGCGGCGACACGCCGAGGCTGGCCTTCGAGCACGGCCCGGAGCGGCTACGTCTGGCGCGACGACTTCGAGAACGACGACGACGCCGTGCTCCAGGGCCGGGGCCTAGCTCCGGGCACCCGCGAGGAGATGCTCGCGCCGGTCCTGACCGCAGAGAAACTCTCGTCGCGCCCTCTACCACGCCTTCGCGGAGCACGGCGCCGACCGGGGCGGAGCCCTCCTGGTCGGGGTGCGGTCCCGGCAGCCCGGGACATTCGACCCGCGGTTCGCCGACGACCTGGCCGCCCTCCTCACCGCCGGCGGCCACCCCGCCGCGGCCATCGCGGTTCTCGACAGCGCACGGCTCGCGTTTCCCGAGGTCACCGGGATCCGGGAGACGCTCGGTCGCGCGTGCCTCGAGCCCGGACGGTTCGACCGGGCCGCGGAGGTCTTCCTCGAGCTCGCGAGCCGTGCCGGGAACGACGTCTGCGGGCTCTTCGAGGTCGCGCCAGCGACCGAGAAGATCGAATCCCGGGCCAGCGGGTCTCCGAGGGCGCGCAGCGACCGACGGGGATCGAACATCGAAGTGCGCCGCCGTCTCTACCCCGCCGCCTGCCGCCTCCGGACGGTGGCACCCACCGTCAGGGCGGCCGCCACCAGCACCAGGTTCTTCACGATGTACTGTCCCTCGAGTGTCAGGCCGTAGGGAAACGCGGTGAAGACCTGCTCGGGGAGCAGCACCAGGGGCGCCATCGTCCCCGGCATCTGGAGGAACAGCAGGAGGATGGTCAGTCGGAGCGCCCGGCCGGTCAGGAACCCGGCGCCGATGGCGATCTCCCATACCCCCAGGAACGGCACGAACAGGTGGCCTGGAAGGAACGGCACCGTGGCCAGGACCAGCTCTTCGGCGGGACTGAGCCCGGGGACCAGCTTGAGCCCGCCGAACCAGACGTACACCACGCCCAACGCGATCCGCAGGACCGGGATGCTCCAGCGATTCATGATGGCCACGATCCGTTGGTCCACCGCGTCCAGGCGGCGTGGCAGCTTCCGGGGCTTCATTTCAGCCCGCCTTCGCTCCCGACGCCGGCGGTCCCCTCGACCTCGACCAGGGTGGCCCCCGACGGTCGCGGCCAGATCAGCGACGCAACCACCGACACCGTCAGGACCGTGGCGATCACGCCCAGTGAGACCGCCACGGGGATCTTGTAGAACCCGGCCACCAGCATCTTCGTCCCGACGAACACGAGCACCAGGCTCAACCCCGCCCTGAGGTAGTGGAACCGGTGCACCACGTCCGCCAGCACGAAATAGAGCGCCCGGAGGCCGAGGATGGCGAAGATGTTCGAGCTGTAGACGATGAACGGGTCCTGCGTGATGGCGAAGATGGCGGGGATCGAGTCGACGGCGAATACCACGTCCGTGCTCTCGACCAGCACGAGCACGACGAACAGCGGCGTCGCCGCCCATTGCAGCCGCCCACCCACCTCCTCGCGAACAAAGAACTTCTGGCCACGGTAGCCCGGCGTCACGGGCATGAAGCGCCGGACCAGATGGATCATCGGGTTCCCGGCCGGATCGATCTCCCGCTCCGGCCCCGTCGCCATGCGTACCCCAGTCAGGACCAGGAACGCGCCGAACACGTACAGGATCCAGTGGAACTGGTGCACCAGGTACGCACCCGCCCCGATCATGACGCCCCGCATCAGCAGCGCCCCCAGGATGCCCCAGAAGAGGACCCGGTGCTGGTACCGGGCGGGGACCCCGAACAGGGTGAAGATCAGGACGAAAACGAAGATGTTGTCGACGCTCAGCGCCTTCTCGATCAGGTAGCCCGTAAAGTACTCGAGACCGGCCTGAGGGCCCAGGAAGGCCCACACGCCGGCCCCGAAGAGCAGCGCTGTCACCACCCAGACCACGCTCCACGCCACGGCCTCCCGCAGCGCCACCTCGTGCGCCTGCCGGTGGAACACCAGGAGGTCCACCGCCAGCATGACCACCACCAGCACCGTGAACCCGATCCACGGCCCTACCATGCCTACGGGATCTCCACCTCGATGCGCTCCATGTCCCCGCCTCCATTCACCCGGACGACGAAAGGCGAGACCCTCGCATGCTCGGAGCACCGACCGGTGCTCTCACCTGCGAAGGTCTCGCCTGACTCTCAAGGAGCTCGACCGGACCGTGCGCCCGGCAGGCGCAGTCTTGACGATCCGGCCGCACGGACTGTCTCGCCCGCGTGGCTACTCCCCTTCGGTCGAGAATACTAACAGCCTGGCTCGGGCATCGGAAGAAGAGGCCACCCCCGGTCCAGGCACGTCCCGCCGGCTCAACCGCGGCTCCGGGCGTTGAACGCCGGGACCGCCTGAACGTGACCCGTGTTCAGCCGCCGTGCCAGGCCGGGCAGGCCACCGGAAGAACCCGCGTCACACTGCTCGTGTCTCACTGCTGCTCCCTCCCACCCACTCCGGCTCGACCCGCGAGTCCATCAGCACCTCGAACGCCCGGTGCCGGACCGTGGTCCGGGCCATGATCTCGCCGGGCTCACGTCCGTGTGAGATGGCGTGCTCCCGACTGGCCATGTAGCGGCGGAAGGACCCTCGGCTTTCCCACACCGTGATGAAGGTATGCGTCGCATCGCCCGACTGTGGCTTCAGCAGCTGGAAGTACAGGAACCCGGGGAAGTCGTCGACCAGCCCCGAGCGGTCCCGGAAGTGGCGCTCGAGAGTCTCGTGGTCGTCGGCAGGTACCGTGAGGTCCGACAGGAACACGAACATGTCAGCCTTCCGTCCGGGGGATCAATCTGTCCGCCAGGCTCACGGCCTCCCTCAGATCCCGGCCAAAGCCGTCCGCGCCCATCTCGCGCCACACGTCCGGGCGGATCCGGAACGCCGCGCCCCCGACCACGATCGAGACGGCGTCGCCAAACCGCCGGCGCGTGTCCTCGATGAGATCCGCCACGGCCGGCAGGTTGGACAGCACCGTGGCCGAGACACCGATCAGACGCGGCTCGTGCTCGTCGATGGCCTCGAGCACGCCCCGATGGGGCAGCTGGGTCCCGAGGAACCGGACACCCCAGCCGTCGGCTTCGAGCACATCCGCTACCATGTTGGCGCCGAGCTGGTGAAGCTCGCCGCGAACGCCCGTGACCAGCGCGTTGCCACGGGTGGCCTCCGGGATCTCGAGGTGGTCGTACAGCTGGCCGATGACGTACTGGGTGATCGCCGTGGCCATGTGCTCCTCCGCCACGCTGATCTCGTTCCGCTCCCAGAGGCGGCCGATCTCGTACTGTACGGGTTGCAGAACCTCCAGGTACACGCTCTGAACGGGGGCACCCCGGCGCACGCATTCGAGCGCGATGTTGGCGGCCGCCCGGCGGTCGCCGGCACGAAGCGCCTGCAGGTAGAGGGAGCGCTCGGTCGCGTACTCGCTCGGCCGATCGTCCACTGCCCCGGGCGATTCGTAGGCCTCGGCCGCCTGGATCCCCTCGGCCGCGATGCGCCTCACCAGCGCATGGCCGGGTTCCCGCAGGTGGTCCAGAGCCGCGTCCCGGATCTGGCCGATGCTCTCCGCCAGATACCGCGGAGCGATGCCCCGGGCGGACAAGACCCCCGCGGTCCAGCGGGAATACGCCTCGAACGCCGCGGGATCGTTCGCGACGACCGCCCCCGCCAGAAACTGGACGTGGAAGGCCGCGTCCTCCTCGCCCCGCAGTCGCGCCGCTTCCCCGTACCGGTCCAGCCAATCGGGATGCCCCTCCAGGAAGGCGTCGGTCGCCGCCCGGGCGATGGCGGCCTGACGGGCACGCAGCGCCGCCCCTACGGCCCGACGGTCGGCGTACGAAGCGCTCACGACCCGCCCCCTTCCAGGCCCGCCTCCCGGAGCACCGTGTCCGCGCAGTCGGGGCAGTAGCCGTGGCTCAGGAAGACGTCGTTGGCCTTCAGGTAGTCGATCACGCTCTGCCACTCCAGATCGACGGTCTTCACCTTGCCGCACTGCATACAGACCGGGAGCACTTCCTGGATCTTCTGGAGGTGCCAGTACGACGTCTCGAGCTCCTCCAGCGTCGCTTCCAGCTCGCGCCGCGTCCTGTCCAGCTCCCGCTGCCGACGCGCCCGCTCCCGCGCCATGGTCGACAGCTCGTTGTTGAGCCGCATGAGCTCGTCGGCCGCCGCTGCGTCCGCAGCGGCATCGGGCTCGCCCAGGAGAAGCAGCCGACCATGGTCCCAACCGACCACGCAGCGCAGTGTGAACGGGGAATCGGAGAGAGCGACGAAGTTGAGAAGGACGGGGTCGTCGGGCAGGGTCGCGCCAGCCAGCCACCTCCCCAGACGCTCGCCATCCGGCTCGGTAAGGAACGCGGCCGCCGGACGTCCCGGGATATCGTCCCGGCGTACCCCGACGTAACCGGCGAAAGCCGTATTCGCCGACACGATCCCACCCTCTGCGTCAACCCGGAGCGCCGCCGTGGACGTGGCGGCGTCGAGGAAACGCCCGATGAGCCGGGCATAGCTCAGAGCCTCTATCATCGTTCGACGCTCAGCACTCATGCCTGTCCTGTCAACTCGAGGACCCCGGCCCGTTGACCGCGTCGGACTTGGTTCGGTCGAGCCCCTCGGGGCCACACGGCACGAGAGGGAAGCAGGTCTTCGTGCATCGGACAGTCGGGCCGGCTCTCACTATGACAGGGCGTCAATCGCCGCTTGTCAACCTTCAATGCAACGATCGCCAGCGGACTCTCTCCAGCCGCGCCATCGCCCCGATCCCGAACACGGGCCCGATGGCCAGCAAGCTGAACGCCGGACCCCAACCCCACCGGCTCGACACCTCCACCGCCAGCCAGATCGAGCCCGCCGTGAGGGCGAACCCCAGCGACGTCTGGAGCGTCAGCGCCGTCCCCACGGCGTGCTTCGGCGCCACTTCCGTCACCACCGCGCTGAACTGGGCCGAGTCGGCCACGATGGCGAAGCCCCACACCAGACAGAGCGGGACGAGGAGCGTGGCGGGCGCGTCCAGCAGCCAGCCCACGACCAGCGAGCACGCGCCGCTCACCGCCATGGCCCAGATGGTCACCCGCTCCCGCCCCAGCCGGTCCGCCCAGACGCCGGCCAGCACCGAGCCGGGCCCGCCCATGGCGATCACCGCGAACCCGGCTACGCCGGCCGCCGCCGCGACGCCCATGGCGGCCGGGTCGCCCGCGGCCGCCCCGCCGGCAGCGGCGAAGGCGTCGTGGAAGAAGAGGGTGATGAGCGTCCACATGGCGTACAGCTCCCACATGTGACCGAGATAGCCGTAGATGGCCAGGCGGGTGGGTCGATGGCCGAGGACGGTGCCCACGAGTCGCCAGGAGAACGGCTTCCGCTCGAACGGGAACGGCCCGGGCCGGTAGCCGGCCATCACGAGGCCGGCCGCAACCAGCGCTCCCGCCGATGCCGTGCCCAGGACGAACCCCACGTCCGCTTCCGCGAACGCGCCAACCAGGTACGGCGTGGCCTTGCCGATGGTCAGCGCCCCGACGATGGTCCCGATGGCCAGTCCTCGCCCGGTCCGGAACCAGGTCGCGATCATCTTCATCGCGGGGGGATACACGCCGGCGAGGAAGAAACCGGTCAGGAATCGGAGGAGGAGCGCCGTCCCATACCCGGGGGCGATGGCCAGGGCGAGATTGGCGGCGGCACCCAGCGCCGCCGACGCCGCGAAGTACGGCCGGTCAGGGAGGATGTCGGCCAGGTTGAGCGTGGCCGCCACGGCCGTGCCCGCCACGAACCCGATCTGGACGACGGTGGTCAGCCAGCCCGCCTGCGAGGCATCCAGCCGCCACTGCTCGGCCAGCTCCGGCGACACCGCGCTGGCCGTGAACCACAGCGACATGCCCAGCAGCTCGGCGCCGCTGAGCAGGACCAGGACCGACCAGCGGCTCCTCACCGCCGCCGGGTTGTCCTCAGGACGCCTCCGCTACCACATCCAGGTGAGCGTGCTCGTCGTCCTCGTCGTCGACCCCGTACAGCTGCCGCGATACCACGCACTCCCGGCCCAACACGTCCCGCATCACGCACCCCCGACGGAAGTGGATCCCGCACCGCAGGCACCGCTCTTCCGGATCCGACTCCAGCTCCGCCAGCCGCACCGAGAGCTCGTCCAGGAGCGCGGTCACGGCCCGCAGCTTGTCCTCCTCCACATCCCCCAGAACCCGCAGCAGCTCCCGGTTCCGTACCCGCCGGAACTCCTCCAGCAGCGTCTCCCCCTCGGCCGTCAACGACAGATCCACCGCGCGTCGGTCCTCCTTCGACACCGTCCGATCCAGCAGACCCCGCTGCACCAGCCGGTCGATCGCCCGACTCGCCGCCGCGTTCGTCACTCCCAGGAACTCCGCCACGTCCGTCACCTTCAGCTGCTGCCCCGGCTGCCCGATCAGCAGCATCAGCTTCACCTGCGACAGCGCCAGCTGCTGCGAGCTCGATTCCGCCAACGACCGCTCCAGCAGGCCGCTCACCGTGGAACAGAACACATGAGACGCGCCCATGACTTCCTGGATCAGACCGATCTGGTCGGTATCCCGCATTCCGCTCCACTCCCTGCTTGTCGTCCCGGGTAATCGGCCGGAGGGTGGCCGCTCTCTCGTTGGATTACTGTCGCAATATATGCACCCCGACAAGGTTCGACCACCGGCACCAATTGTGATTTTCGTCACACACGTAATTGAGAAAAAGATCACGGTTGCGCCCACGGATCTGTGATTCGATATTTGAATACGGGCCGGCGAGGGCGGCACCGGCCGTCCGCCTGAGC